>NZ_CP178837.1:1534105-1840927 GCF_047946755.1 Leucobacter sp. HNU
TCTCGCCGGGGAGAGCGGAGACGAGTCCGGCCTCGGCGAGCTCGTGCAGGTAGGTCGACGCGCTGCGGGGCCGGGTCTGCCCGCCCCAGAAGGAGCCGCTCAGGAAGAGACGTTTCGCGGCTCGGGTGACGGCCACGTACGCCAGACGCCGTTCCTCGGCGGCGAAGCGCTCGGCCAACGCATCCCGATAGCCCGTGATCGCGTCGCGCACCTCCTGCTGGGTGGACGCGATGCGCCAGGCGAGATCCGGACGCGCCGCCGCATCGCCGCGGAGCTCGTCCGGGAGCTGGCCCGGCCGGAGCCATCCTTTGGAATCGCGGCCGCGTCCGGGGAACTCCTGATCGACGAGTCGGGGAATCGCCACGAGATCCCATTCGAGGCCTTTCGACCCGTGCACGGTGATGAGCTGGACGGTACCGGGTTCGGGCTCGGGCACGTGCTCCGCCGCCGAATCGTCCTCGGTCGCGAGTTCCAGCCAGGAGAGCAGGCTGGGCAGGGTGGCGTCGCGATCGACCGCGAGGAAGGCGTCGACCGCATCGGCGAACGCATCCAGATTGGCGCGGGCCGCCGCGGCGCCGTCGTGGCCGCGGGCTGCGTGGGCGTCGAGTTCGATATCGAGACGCAGGGCCTGCTCGACCGCGCGAAGCAGTTCGGGGATCCCGCCGCCCACGAGTTGTCGCAACTGCCGCAGCATGATTCCGGCCTCGCGGATCCGCTGCCGCCCGACGGGGCTGATGGCCTGCAGTGCCGCGTGGTTGAGCGAGGCGAGTCCGGCGATCTCGTCGACCGCGTCGATGGTGGTGAACGCCTGGTCCGGATCGGGCAGGACGCCGCCCGCGCTGCGATCGGCATCATCGATGCGCTGATGCGCCACGTCGCGCTCCGCGAACCACCGAGCCGCCCGGACGAGGCCGTCGAGGTCGGCCACGCCGACCCGGAAACGCGGACCGCTGAGCAGGCGGACCAGCTCGCTGCCCGCGTCGGCGAACCAGAGGCAACGCAGTGCCGAGACGAGATCCGTCACCTCGGGCGTGGTCAGCAGACCGCCGACCCCCACGATGCGGTTCGGCACGCCGCGATCCGAGAGCGCGCTCGCGAGGGCCGGCATGACCCGCCGATTGCGGCAGACGATCGCGGCGGTGGGCCACTCGCCCGTCGCCTCCCGGTGCGAGGCGCGTGCGTCCCGCATCCAGTCGGCGAGCGCCGCCTGCTCCTCGTGCAGCGTCTCGGGATAGGCGATCTCGACGGTTCCCGCCTGCGCACCGGGTCGCGGCGCGAGCTCGGGGACGTCGATTGCAGCCTCGGCGCGCAGCGGGCCCGCGAGCACGTTGGCCGCGCGGAGCACCAGCTCGGGGTTGCGCCAGCTGGTGGACAGGGTGAGCGTTGCGGCGCGCTCGGGCCCCGCCCCCGGAAATCGCGGTGGAAGGACTCGAGTCCTTCGGCGGAGGCTCCGCGCCAGCCGTAGATCGACTGGTGCGGGTCCCCCACGGCCATGACCGGAAGACCCGCGAAGATGCGGGACAGCAGTCGGGTCTGCCCCACCGAGGTGTCCTGCACTTCGTCGAGCAGCACGGCGCGGCTTCGACGGCGCAGCGCCGCCACCGCGTCGGGCGCAGCGTCGAGGATTCGCACGGCGAGCGCGAGCTGGTCGGAGAACTCCATGAGGCCGCGGCGGCGCTTCTCCTCGGCGTAGGCGCGCGCCAGCCGGGTGATCAGCGCCGTCGATCGGACGTCTGCGACGGCGTCGCGAACCGGGGCGTAGACCTTGCCGGTCGGCGGCTTGCCGATCTCCTTCTCGGAGTAGGGCAGCTCGACGACCCGAGCGAACTCGTCGATCACGAGGTCGACGCGTTCGAGGGAGGTCAGGTGGTCGGCGACCTCGTGGTCCATGCGCAACACCTGCGAGACGAGCTGCGCGACCGAGCGGTCGTCGTCCAGCAGGGCGGGGTCGTCGCTCGCGAGCACGACCTCGCGGGCGATCCGCCAGGCGGAGGCCTCGTCGATCAGCGCGGCGTCGGACGCGAGCCCCGCCGCGGCACCGAATTCCTGCACCACCGACGCCGCGAAGGAATGGTAGGTGCTCACGCTGGGCAGGTCCAGGCCGTCGGACAGCTGCTCGCGGAGCGCGGCGGCGCGGGCGATCTCGGGCGGCGAGAGCAGACCGCGCTCCTCGGCGTCGCCGAGGGCGGCGGAGAAGCCGGCGAGGCGGCGCGAGATGCGCTCGCCGAGTTCTCCGGCGGCCTTGCGGGTGAAGGTGAGACCGAGGACCTGCTCGGGTGCGACGAGGCCGTTCGCGACGAGCCAGACCACCCGGTTCGCCATCGTCTCGGTCTTGCCGCTGCCCGCGCCGGCGATGACCAGCGCGCTGCCGGCGAGCGGGTGCTCGATCACCCGGCGCTGCTCCGCGGTCGGTGCCAGGATCTGTCCGTCGGGGCCGGCGAGAAGCTCGGCGATGCGGAGCGGGGCGAACACGGGGACGATCGCGTCGCCTCCGTCGGCATGCTCATGCGGCTGGGGGCTCATGCGTGACTCACCGCCGGAACGATGTGGATGGCGCAGGAGCCCGGGCGGTGCGGGTCGCTGCAGTGGTGCTCGACCCGTGCCGTGAAGCGCCCGCCCGCCATGACGCCGGCCGCGGTGCGGACGCGCTCGCGGAACGCGCGCTGGGCATCCGCGTCGAGCGGCTCCTGCCCGGCCTCGGTGAAGGTGGTTCCGGCGCGCACGGCCTTCGGGTGCACGAACAGCAGGCGTGCGCCCCCGTTGCCGGGCGGTCCCCCGGGCACGACCTCGGTCTCGTGCGCGAAGGTGCCCATGATGATCCCCAGCTGATAGGCCTGCAGCTGCGCATGCTCGGCGAGGTCGGCGGCGCTCGGGCGGAATCTGCCCGTCTTGAGGTCGACGACCGACCACTCGATCCCGCCGTCCGACCGGACGGTCTGCTCGATCCGGTCGGCAGAGCCGACCAGCAGTGCGCGGTCGATGCGCGCTTCGAACCGCGCTTCGCGGTCGACCAGCCCGCGGTCCGAGCGGGCGAACTGGGCGAGGTAGTCGGCGAGCCCGGTCGCCATGGCCCGGGCCGTGCGCCGACCCTGCTCCGACTGCCACTCCGACTCGAACGGCAGGCGGTCCCATTCGGCGAGCACCGCGTCCATCAGCGCTTCGACGTCCGGAGTGTCGGCGGTCTCCATGGCGTGGTGGAGCAGCGTACCGAGTCCGGAGCTCGCGCCGCCGTCGGGCCCTGCGAGTCGCGACACCACCCAGTCGAGGGGGCACTGCTCGGACTGCTCAAGCTGCGAGGGGCTGACGCGCACGACCGCTTCGGGATCGCCGTCGAGGTCGACGAGCGGCACGTCCGTGCTCGGCGCGAGCACGCCGTACCATTCGTCGGGACGAGCGCCAGGCACCTCCGCTCGGGCCAGTGCCGCGAGCGACGCGAGCGCCACCTCGTCAGCGGGATCGTCCTCCAGACGGCGCCGCATCTGTGCGACCGAGCCGCGGAGGGTGAGCCGCGAGCTCGGAGGCGTCGGTACCTCGTACGCGGCACCGAAGCCGAAGAACGGGCTCGGATGCTGCTCGTCGTCGGAGACCCCGAGCACGAGCAGCTCGGAGCGCGCCCGTGAGCAGGCCTGCGCGAACAGTCGGAGTTCGTCGTGCAGCGTCTCGCGCCGGGACGGTGGTTCCGCCGGCCCGCCGCGCAACCAGCGTTCGAGCGCGGCCGTGCCCAACATCGCTCCCCGACTGCGCAGGTTCGGCCAGGCTCCGTCCTGCGGGCCGAGCACGCAGACGACGTCGAACTCGCGGCCGACGGCCCCCTGCGGCGTCGTGACCGTCACCGTGCTGCGTTCGCTGCGTCGCGCGAGCGAATCCTCGGGGACCGCGCGATCGAGCAGCGCCTCGATGAGCTCCGAGACGGGCTGGGCGCTCGCCTGCTCCTCGTGCCGCTGCAGGCTGAAGAAGAGTGCCAGCACGGCGTCGAGCGACCGGTTCGCCTCATCGGCGACGACGCCTCTGCCGGTCAGGGCGTCCTCCTGCCAGCGGTCGGAGAGCCGGGTGCGCTCCCAGATCGCCCACAGCGTCTCGCGCGCGGTGCCGCCGGACCGGGCGACCGCCCGCCCGGCGGCGGCGATGAGTCCGATGCGCCGCAGCACCCGCCCGCCGCGGCTGTCGATGAGCGGCTGCTCGCCGGGGAACCCGAACGCCTCGGCCACCAGGCCCTCGATCCCTTCGGGCGGGCGGCCGTCAGCGCGCGCTCGACGGCGCTCGTACAGCGAAAGGCCCGCGCGCAACCGCCGCAGAGCCACCGGGTCGAGGCCGCCGATGGTGCCACCGGCGATGTCGAGCACCTCGGCCGGCCGGAGCTCCGAGATGCCGAGCGCGTGCTGCAGGAGGCGAAGCAGTTCCCGGACGATACGGTGCTCCCCCGGCACGATGCCTCCCGACCCCACGTCGGTGGGGACCTGGAGCCCGGCGAGCACCCGGGCCGTCCGGGTCGCCTCCCCGCGGCTCCGGCACAGCACCGCCATGCGGTCCCACGCCACCGCCTCGATGCCGTCGAGGCCCAGCCGGCGCCGTCTGAGCCGATGCGCGACCGCACCGAGCTGCTCGGCCGTGGTCGATGCCCGCGCGAAGGCGATCCGTTCGCCGCCCGCCTGGGAATCGCCGGGCGCCGGTGCGATCGCCGACGTGGCTGCGCGCTGCGCACCCGCGCCCGCGGCGCCGATGCGCGCGGTGAGGTCCGCGACGAAGTTCCGGAGGGGCGGCGTCTGGCGGTGGACGCGCTCGAGCACCACCACTTGCGATTCGGGCGCGGCCTCGGGTCGGGCGCCCGTGCGGCGGAGCGCTCCTTCGAGATCGCTGAGCACCTCGGTGCTCTCGCCGTGGAACGCGGCCGTCGCGATGTCGGGGTCGCCGAACACCCAGATGCGCGAGCCCCGATCCGCCAGGGCCGCGAGCAGCGCCAATTGCCCCTCGCCCAGGTCCTGCGCGTCGTCGACCAGCACGATCCGGGGCGCTCGGAACTCGGCACCCGCCTCGCGCACCGAGCGGGCGGCCGCTGCGAGCAGGCCGCTCGCGGAGCGCTCGCCCGGGTGCTCGACGGCGAGCCGCTGCTCGACCGGGACGAGCAGTCGGAGCGCAGCGGTCCATCGGGCCGCGAGCGCGGCTTCCGGTGCGCGCGAGATCCGTTCCTCGGCGCGCGATCGCGCCGCTTCGACGATGCGCTGCGCCAGCGCCGCCGGATCCCAGCCGAAGTCGTCGACGATGCGCGCCAGCTCTCTCAGTTCGGCCCGGAACGCCGGACTCTGCACCGCCTCGGCACCGATGAGCTCGCGCACCTCGGCCGCAGCCGGGAGCGCCGGGTCTTCGACGGTCGCGGAGGTCGCCTCGTCGTGCGCGGTGCCCGTCAGCAGGCGGGGCGCGGGCGCGCCGCGAGAGGCCGCCTCGCGGGCGAGCAGCCCGAATGCGAACGCCGTGAAGGTGCGGGCGGGCGTCGACTCGATCGGTCTGCCCAGGCGGTCCTCGATGCCCGAGCGGAGGCGCCCCGCCGCGCGCCGGTCGGCGGTGAGCACGAGCAGTTCCCGTTCGAGGGAGAATCCGGCGGCACCGGACCGGGTCGCGTGCTCCGTGGCTGCGAGGATCTCGCCGACCGCGACCTCGATCAGCACCGAGGTCTTGCCGCTGCCGGGCGCACCGAGCACGCGCGCGTGCCCGGCCCGATCGAGCGCGAGCGCACGCAACTGGGACGGGTCGAAGGAGAGCATGCGGCAAGCCTAGTGAGGGCCTCCGACACCGGAGGCCCATGCCCGGCACGGCACCTGCGCTCGGGGCCCGTGGCAGGCTGCGGGACCCGGGGTCGCGGTGGTGGCGGAACGCCGAAGCCGGGATCGCCCCCGTCGAGGCGCTGTTCAACCGCGGACCGTCCCCGGTCGGGGGCGGCTCCGGCGTCGTGAACGCGACCGGTTGGGAACTCCACGAGGGGTACGGCACGACCACGGTGTCCTCGATGCGCATGGTCGTCGACGTGTCCGACTGGGACGCGTCGCAGTGGATCCAATCTCACGGGTGCCAGCGGGCACGCGTTCGATCCTCACTGCACCGATCGGACCGCGGACTGGTCGGCGGTCCGGTCCCGCCCATGGCCGTTCAGCACTGCGGCGGTATCCGCCGCGACCCGCGATACGCTGCGCCTCGAACCCCGCTGAGGTGACCGGGGTCCTGCGCCGACAGCGAACGACGGCGTCCATCCGGGTCCCGGCCCGGGGCTGCGCCATAGACTCTGATCAGATCCGGCGCCCGAGCGCCGGCGGCCCGGCGGGCGCGTCGCTCGGTCCGGACCCGACAGACCACTCACTCAGGAGGCCCCCGTGGAAGTTCGCATCGGCATCATCCAGTCACCGCGCGAGATCAGCTTCGAGACCGACGCGTCGGCGGCCGATCTCCACGCCGCCGTCGAGGCGGCGCTCGAGGGCGGCAAGTCCCTCGTCAGCTTCACCGATGCGAAGTCCCGGCAGTACCTCGTTCCCGCGTCTGCGATCGCCTACGTCGAGATCGGCGGCGACGCCGGGCGCAAGGTCGGCTTCGTCAGCTGACCTCCCGAGGGCGCTCCCGGGCGCACCCAACTGGCGGCCACGCGCCCGGGAATCACTCCCGGCGCGCGGCCGCCAGTTCGTCCACGACCGCGTCGAGGATCGCCTCGGCGACTTCGCGCTTGCTTCCGCCGACCTCGCGCACCATCCGGCCGTCGGCGTCGAGCAGCTGCACGGCGTTCTCCGCCGATTCGAATCCCTGCACCCAGCCGACCGCGTTGACGGCGAGCAGGTCGACCCCCTTGCGCGCGAGCTTGCGGCGCCCGCGCTCCAGCAGTTCGTCGGCGTCCTCGGCGGTCTCGGCGGCGAAGCCGACGATCACCTGGCCCTCGTGCCGGGCGCGCACGAGCCCCACGAGGATGTCGGGATTCTCGACGAGTTCGAGCACGGGAGGAGCGTCGGCTTCCTCCTTGCGCAGCTTGGAGTCCGAGATCTCGGCCACCCGGTAGTCGGCGACGGCCGCGGCCATGATGACCGCATCGGCTCCCGGAGCCGCACCCTGGGCGGCGGCCTCGAGCTCCGCGGCGGTGCCGACCGGAACCACCCGGACGTCGTCGCGCTCGGAGACGTCGGCCAGCACCGCGGCCTCGACGTTCGCCGCGAGCAGCACGACCTTGGCCCCTCGGTCGGCGGCGGCCGCCGCGAGCGCGACACCCTGCTTGCCGCTGGATCGATTGCCGATGTACCGCACGGGGTCGATGGGCTCCCGGGTCCCACCGGCGGTGACGAGCACGCGGACCTCGTCGAGATCGCGGCGGGACGGCACGGCTTCGGCGGGCTCATCCGCGGTGTCCGGCACCGTCGGGCCGGGCACCGCGGTCGCCGCGATGGTCGCGGGCGGCGCGGGGACGCGTTCGGGCTCCGGTGCCGTCGGGTGCGGTTCGGGCGCGCCCGCGGGAGCGCCGTCGAGCAGGGCGAGGGCCTGGGCGAGGATCGTCTCGGGCTCGCTCATGCGGCCGACGCCGCTGTCGTCCCCCGTGAGTCGTCCGCGCTCCGGTCCGGCGAAGTGCACGCCGCGGGAGCGCAGGATCGCGATGTTGTCCTGCGTGGCCGGGTGCTCCCACATCTCGGTGTGCATGGCGGGCGCCACGAGCACCGGGGCCCGGGTCGCGAGCAGCGTCGTGCCGAGCAGGTCGTCGGCGAGCCCGGCGGTCATGCGGGCGAGGGTGTTCGCGGTTGCGGGTGCGACGATGACGAGGTCCGCCCGCTGGCCCAGCGCCACGTGACGCACCTCGGGGACGTCCTCGTGCACGGAGGTCGTCACCGGGTGGCGGCTGATGGCCTCCCACGTGGGCCGGCCGATGAAGCGGAGCGCGGCCTCGGTGGGCACGACGTGCAGTTCGTGCCCGGCCTCGACGAGCAGCCTCGCGAGCAGGACCGACTTGTACGCGGCGATCCCGCCGGTGACTCCGAGAACGATGTTCATGGGTGCCATCATTCCATCCCGCGCTAGACTCCGTCGCCATGTGCACGGTGATCCTCGATGTCCCGACGCGCGCGGACGCGCCGATCCGGCTGCTGGCCGTGCGCGACGAGGATCCGGAGCGCGCGTGGGATCCGCCGGGCGAATGGTGGCCGGAGGAGCGACCGGGTGTCGTCGGCGTGCGGGATCGCCGCGCGAACGGCGCATGGCTCGCGGCCGTGGGGCCGAGCACCGGCGCGGCGCGGCTGGCGGTGCTCCTCAACCGCGGTGAGACGGTGCGCCCTCACGGCTCGGCCCCGCTCGCGTCCCGCGGCGGCATCGTGCTCGACGCGGCGGCGGGGATCGATCCGGACGATCCGCCGGGCACCGCGGCGTTCAACCTCGTCGAGGTCTCGGCCGAGGGCGCGCACGTGACAGAGTGGGGCGGCTCCGGCCTCCGGCGGACTCGGCTCTCACCCGGGGCGCACATGCTCGCCCACGACGGCGTGGACGACCGCGCGACCGCCCGGATCGCCCGCTGGCTGCCGGAGTTCGCGGAGCTGCACGGGAACGCGCCCGAGGCCGAGACGTTCCCGATGTGGCGGGCGCGCTGGATCGAGCTGCTCGCGCGCAGCACCGCACTCGCTCCCGGGGACGACCGGGCGATCATCCGCGACAACCGCGCGCACGGCTACCCCACGCTGTCGCTGCTCGTGTGCGCAGCGGAGGTCGACTCGGACGGCGTCGACCTGGTCACCGCCGCGCTGCGCCGACCGGGGCACTGGGGTTCCCCCGCGTTCGGTGCTCCGCTCGCGCTGCGCTGAGCGACGGAGGTCATCGCCGTTCGAGGCGGACTGCGACCTCCAGGTGCTTCGTGTGCGGGAACATGTCGAACAAGCGTCCCTCGCGCACCGCGTAGGACGGCATGGCCTCCAGGTCGCGTGCCAGCGACTCGGGGTTGCAGCTCGAATAGACGACGTGCGCGATGCCGGAGCGTTCGAGCCAGTCGGAGAGCTCCGGCCCGATGCCGCGCCGGGGCGGATTCACGACGACGAGCTCCGGCATCGGCTCGGAGCCGGCCGGATCCCCGCCCCCGAGTGCGAAGGCCGTGGCGTCCGCGGCGATGAACCGCGCGTGCAGGCCCGCATCCCGTGCGCTCCGACGGGCGGAGCGCACGGCCGCCTCGGTCAGCTCGACGCCGACGACCTCGCGCACCTCGGGCGACCCCGCGGCGGGCTCCGGTTCGGCGCAGTGCAGCGCGAAGCCGCCGACCCCGCAGTAGAGGTCCCAGAGGGAGCGGGGCCGGATCCCGGCGACCCAGCCGGCGACCTGAGCGTAGAGCTCGCGCGCCACCGCGGTGTTGGTCTGGAAGAAGCTCTGCGGCAGCAGGTGCAGGTCGATCGGCCCGAGCCCCATCCGGAGCGAGGAGCCCAGCAACAGCTCTTCGCGCTCCCCCTCGAGCACCGCCTTGTGCTCGGGCAGCAGGTTGACCGAGATCACCGCGGCACGCGGTACGGCCGCACGGATCTCGTCGCGGAGCGAGCGCAGCGCCCGCAGCGCGCGCTCGCTGCGCACGACGAAGCGGAGCATCAGCTCGCCGGACGGCGCCTCGGTCACGTGCACGAACTTCAGCTCGCCTCGGCGCTCGGGCACCGAATAGGGCGGCAGTCCCGTGCCGTCGAGCAGGGCCGCGAGCCGAGGGATCACCGCGGCGATGCCGGGCGACTGGATTGCGCACTCCCGCAGGTCGACACCGCGGCCGTCGGGGCCGAGGATGCCGAGCGAGACCCGACCGGCCCGCCCGCCGACCACGAGTTTCGCGCGATTGCGGAACCCTCGGTCCTCCGCGGTGAACGCGGGCAGCCAGCCGCCTTCGGGCACGCCGGGGAGCAGCTCGACGCAGCGCGCCTGCTTGTCCGCGAGCTGCGAGCCGTAGGGCGTCTCGATCAGGGCGCAGGAGCGGCATTCGCCCGCGACGAAGTAGCGGCACCGCAGCTGCCCCTCCGGCGGCGCGGCCGCCGCGGCGAGCGGGATCCGGGTGCGCTCAGGCTGTGAGCCCAAGCCGGTCCATCCGTCGAATGTGGTCGGCGATCAGCTCGGTGAACACCGGCTCGACCTCGCTCGCGATGAACTCGCGGTGCTCGCTCAGCCCGAGCACCGCCCGGGACACCAGCAGCGTGTCGCCGACGAGGCGCCGGCCCCAGAGCGCGAGCCGATTCGCGAGCTTCGGATCCGCGGCGATCTCGGCGGCGAGCAGCTCGCGCAGGGCGACCCGGCCCGGGTCGTCCTCGAGGATCTCGATCGCCTCGCCGCGGTAGGGGTCGCTCAGGCCCTGCGCGAGGCTCGCGAAGAATCCGTCGAACAGGCCGCCGACGAGATAGAGCGACAGCACGTGCTGGTGCCAGTCGGCGACGTCGATCCGCTCGATGTACGCGTCGATCACCGAGCTGTACGGCTGCATCACGGTGTGCGCTTCCTTGCCGCGTCGCCGGATCTCGTCCGTGAACCGCTGGTGCTTCGCGAGGGTCTGGCCCGCGACACGGGCGAGCACCTCCTTCGCCTCGAGCGTCGCCGCGCCGGAGACGCCGCGCGTCGCCGCTTCGTAGAGCTCCAGCTGCAGGTAGGAGGTCAACCCGAGGAACGGCAGGATCCCGGGGGCGAACTCGGCGAGCTCGACGCGCACCGCCTCGTCGGATTCGCTCCGCGTGCGCATCTTGCGTGCGGGCGCAGACGACTTGCGCAGGTTACGGATCCACTCGAACACCCCGTCAGTGTACCGGCGTCGGAGCTCGGGCCCGGCATAGACTGGTCGCCGTACGCAAATCAGACTGCTGCCGCCGCGGAGCGGCAGCGTGCTCCGCTCGGAAGAGTCGAATCAGCGCGGAGCCGACATCCCACGAGACAGGACGCACGTGACCACTTTCACCGAACTCGGCGTCGACCAGGACATGGTCGACGCGCTCGCCGGGGAGGGCATCGTCGACGCCTTCCCCATCCAGGAGCAGACCATCCCGCTCGCGATCTCGGGCCAGGACATCATCGGCCAGGCCAAGACCGGCACCGGAAAGACCTTCGGCTTCGGCCTCCCGCTGCTGCAGCGCATCGGCACCGATCCGGAGCCCGGCGTGCAGGCCCTCATCGTGGTCCCGACCCGCGAGCTGTGCGTGCAGGTGTTCGAGGACCTGGAGCTGGCCGCGAAGAACCGTGGCGCGACGGTCGTCCCGATCTACGGCGGCAAGGCCTACGAGGGACAGATCGAACAGCTGAAGGCGGGCGCCCAGATCGTCGTCGGCACCCCGGGCCGCCTGCTCGATCTCGCGAGCCAGCGCCTGCTGAACCTCGGCAACGTGCGAGAGATGGTGCTCGACGAGGCCGACAAGATGCTCGACCTCGGATTCCTCGCAGACATCGAGAAGCTCTTCGCGAAGACCCCGCGACGCGGCACACCATGCTGTTCTCCGCCACGATGCCCGGCACCATCGTCACCCTGGCGCGACGCTTCATGTCGAAGCCGATCCACATCCGCGCGACGGACCCCGACGAGGGCCAGATGCAGGCCAACATCGAGCACATCGTCTACCGCGCGCACTCGCTCGACAAGGACGAGGTGATCGGGCGCATCCTGCAGGCGGAGGGCCGCGGCAAGACCGTGATCTTCATGCGCACCAAGCGCGCCGCCGCGAAGCTCCAGGAGGAGCTGACCGATCGCGGCTTCAACGCCGCCTCGGTGCACGGCGACCTCAATCAGGATCAGCGCGAGCGCGCCATGGCCGCCTTCAAGGCCGGCAAGAAGGAGATCCTCATCGCGACCGACGTCGCCGCACGCGGCATCGATGTCGACGACGTCACCCACGTCATCAACCACACGGTCCCCGACGACGAGAAGACCTACCTGCACCGCGTCGGTCGCACCGGCCGCGCGGGTCGCACGGGCATCGCCGTCACCTTCGTCGACTGGGACGACCTGCACAAGTGGGCGCTCATCAACAAGGCGCTGGACTTCGGCGTGCCGGAGCCCGTGGAGACCTACTCCTCGTCACCGCACCTGTTCGAGGACCTGAAGATCCCCGAGGGCACCAAGGGCCGGCTCAAGGCCACCCCGGTGAAGGAACGCGCTCCGCGCAGCGGATCCCGGGCATCCGAGTCGGGCGAGGGCCGCGGCGAAGGCGGATCCCGCACGCGCACCCGCAGCCGTACCCGCAGCGCGAACCCGCAGGGTCGTGGGCGTCACGAGGCGCACGGACACGACCAGCACGGCCACGATTCCGAGGGCGGCGGCGAGCCCGGCGCCCCGCTGCCCGGTTCACCCGAGGAGACCGGCGAGGCGACCGCCCCGCGCAGGCGGCGCCGTCGCCGGCGCGGCGGTGCGGGCCGTTCCGGTTCCGGCGAGGCGCAGGCCTCGACCGAGTCGGCGAACGGCGACGCAGCGCCCTCGGCGGAGTAGCACCGAGTCGCACGCAGGACGCGATGAGCCGGGCCCCGGGGCCCGGCTCATCGCCGTTTCGGGTCGGCCCGGTTCACCTCTCCCGATTCAGCTCGGCGTGGCGAGCCGTTCGCGCAACCGCGCCACGATCTCCTCGCCGGTGGTGCGCTCCCCCAGGCGATTGGCCTTGCCCGCACCGTGGTAGTCGCTCGCCCCGGTGGCTTCGAGGCCGATCGACGCGGCCGAGCGCTCGAGCGGCGGCAACCAGCTCTCGCGGTTCTCGGGATGACTCAGCTCGATCCCCCAGAGCCCGGCGTCCGCGAGCAGGCGGAGCTCGGCATCCGTCACCGGACCCCGCTGGCGGATCGCAGCCGGATGCGCGAGCACGGTGGCTCCCCCGGCCTCCCGAACCATGCGGATCGCATCCCGCGTCGCGACCGCGTAGGTGCCGATGTAGTACCTCGACCCGGGGTGCAGGACGCGCTCGAAGACGGTGCCGCGGTCCGGGAAGTACCCGGCGAGCACGAGCGCGTCGGCGATGTGCGGACGGCCGACGGTGCGCGCGTCGCCATCGCCCACCACGTCCTCCCAGGAGATCGCGTAGTCCCGCGAGAGGCGTCGCACCATCTCCTGCGCGCGCTGCAGACGTGATCGCCGCACCTCGTCGAGCGCCGAGAACAGTTCGGACCCACGCGCTCCAGGATCGATCCCGTAGCCGAGCAGGTGGCGCGACCGGCCGTCGTGCTCGCTCGTGATCTCGATCCCGGGAAGGAAGCCGATGCCGACCGTCGCGGCCGCCTCTCGGGCCTCGTCCCATCCGGCGATCGTGTCGTGGTCGGTCAGGGCGAACCCTCCGAGGCCGAGCGCTGCGGCCTCCCGGGCGATCTCGGACGGACGCGTCGTGCCGTCCGAGAAGGAGGAGTGGGTGTGCAGGTCGAATCCGCCCTGCGACCGCCGTTCTGCCATCCCACCAGTGTAGGGCGTGGCCGGCGGGCGGCGCGGCCACGGTGCCCGCCCCGAGCGCTCCTACTGCGCGGTGTAGCCGCCGTCGACCAGGTGGTAGCTGCCGGTGACGAACGAGGCGGCATCGCTCGCGAGGAACGCCACGAGATGCGCGACCTCCTCGGCACGGCCGAGACGGCCGATGGGGTGCTTCGCGATGAGCGCCGCGCGCGCGGACTCGTCGGCGCCGGCGAGGAGCGGCGTATCGATGTATCCGGGTCCGACCGAGTTCACCCGGACCCCGGCACCCGCGTACTCGAGCGCGGCGGTCTTCGTGAGGCCGACGACCGCGTGCTTCGTGGCCACGTAGGCCGGCGAATACGCGGCGCCCACGCTGCCGAGGATCGAGGCGAGGTTGACCACCGAGCCGCCCCCGTTCGCCGACATCGCCGCGACCTGCGCCCTGGTGCCGCGGAATACCGCGTTGAGATTGACCGAGACGACCCGCTCCCAGTCGGCGTCGGTGTACCCGCCGGTGGGTCCGATGGCGCCGCCGATGCCCGCGTTGTTCACGCCGATCCGCAAGGGGGCGAGTGACTCCGCCGCGAGCACCGTCTCGTCGACGACCCCGGTCGCGGAGGCATCGCCGACGACGGCGACCGCAGTACCTCCCGCACCGACGATCTCGGCGACCACGGCGTCGGCGGCCTCTTCGCTCAGGTCCTGCACCACCACCTTCGCGCCGTTCTCGGCGAGCAGCAGCGCGACCGCGCGTCCGATCCCGGAGCCCGCTCCCGTGACGATCGCCGATCGATCCGCAACATCGTAGGTGGCCATGGTCTTCCTCCGTTCCGCGAGCCCGGGCGGGCCCGGCTGGCCTCACGCTACGCCTCCGAGCTGATATTCGGAGGTGCCCGCCCGGGCGTGCGAAGTGGGAGGATTGCAAAATGACCTCTTCCGAGCAGACCACCCACGAGGTGGAGATCGACAACAGCAACCGCAGCACGACGCCGAAGTCCGAAGCGTTCCTCGACTACATCATGTCGGGATGGGCCGAGCGCACCGACGAGCAGCCCGATTCACGCGAGTCCGCGTCGTTCGCACGCGACCGTCGCGCCCGCCTGTCGGCGCAGTTCCCCGGCCAGCGTCTCGTGATCGCCGCGGGCGCCGCGAAGCAGCGCTCCAACGACACCTTCTACCCGTATCGCCCGCACAGTGCGTTCGCGCACCTGACGGGCTGGGGAGCCGACAGCGAGCCCGGCGCGGTCCTCGTGCTCGATCCCGTGGCCGAGGGCCACGAGGCGACGCTCTATTTCAACGAGCGCGCCGGCCGCGACTCCGAGGAGTTCTTCGCCAATCCCGAGATCGGCGAGTTCTGGATCGGTGCGCGCCCCTCGCTCGCTCAGGTCTCCGCCGACCTCGGCCTGCCCACCGCGCACCTCGCCGAGTTCGCCGCCGCACCCGACGACCGGACCCTCGAGGATCCCGAGCTCGACCGTGCGACCTCGGAGCTGCGCCTCGTGAAGGACGCGTACGAGCTGCGCGAGATGCAGCTGGCGGTCGACGCGACCGCTCGCGGCTTCGACGAGGTGCTCGCAGGTCTCGACCGAGCGGTCGCCGAGACCCGGGGCGAGCGCGTGGTCGAGGGCACCTTCAACCTGCGCGCTCGGCTCGACGGCAACGCCGTCGGTTACGAGACCATCGCCGCTTCGGGCGCCCATGCCTGCACGCTGCACTGGATGCGCAACGACGGCGTCGTCCGCGACGGCGATCTGCTGCTGCTCGATGCGGGCGTCGAGGTGGATTCGCTCTACACCGCGGACATCACCCGCACGATCCCGATCTCGGGAACGTTCTCGCCCGTGCAGCGGAAGGTCTACGAGACCGTGCTCGAGGCCGCCGATGCCGCACGCGCGATCGTCAGGCCCGGAATCCGGTTCAGCGAGGTGCACGACGCCGCGATGGCCGTGATCGAGCGCCGCACGCGCGAATGGGGATTCCTTCCCGAGGATTCCGGCGACGATGCTCCGGCCTATCACCGCCGCTACATGGTGCACGGCACGAGTCATCATCTGGGACTCGATGTGCACGATTGCGCGGCCGCGCGACGCGATCACTATTACGAGGGCGTGCTCGAACCGGGAATGGTCTTCACCATCGAGCCCGGCCTGTATTTCCAGCCCGATGATCTCACCGTGCCGGAGGAATTCCGCGGTATCGGAATACGAATCGAGGACGATATCGTCGTCACGGAAAACGGATGCGTAAACCTTTCCTCCGCTATTCCCCGGACCGCCGACGACGTCGAAAGCTGGGTGCGGGGCGCCCGCAATTCCTAACATTCGTCAGGGATATAGATTACATTTCAAGTAATGCGAAATATTCAGCGATCTCGGCTATATTTGCCGCGAGGGATCCGGAGAAGACCGGATTTCATTCGCGAAGGAGACAGCAATGGCAAAGCGGATCACCGAGATCCTCGTCGATGACCTCGACGGCACCGAACTGACGGACGGCGCAGGAGAGACGGTGCGCTTCTCGCTCGACGGCACCGCGTACGAGATCGATCTCTCGGAGGCGCACGCGGCCGAGCTGCGCGAGGCGTTCGCACCGTTCGTCAAGGTCGCCCGCAAGGCGTCCTCGGCTCCCCGCGGCCGCGCCGCTCAGCGCTCCTCGCGCGGCGCGTCGAACGCGGGCGCCGTGCGCGAGTGGCTGCGCGAGCAGGGTCACGAGGTTCCCGATCGCGGGCGCATCCCGGGCAAGCTCCTCGCGATCTACGAGGCCGCCCAGGGCTGAATCGGCTCAGCAGTACCGAGTCGCTGGAACGGGGATAGCGGGATCCGCTATCCCCGTTCCGCGTTCTCGGGGAGGTCAGCACGCGCCGGGCCTCACCGACCAGTTCCGCCGAAGTAATCAGGTCGTACCGCGTCGCGACCATCTGCGACACCGACGAGAAGTCGCGGCGATTCCGATTCATCGCGTAGGACAGCACGCCGAAGAGCATTCCGAAGCCGGCTCCGATCACGATGGCGGCGATGAACACACCGAAGATCGATGCGTTCTCCGGCTGGAAGATGAAGAGCAGGATCGACAGGAATACGCCGAGATATGCTCCCGAAGACGCGCCGACCATGGCGACGCGGCCGTAGGTGAGCCGTCCGGTCACGCGCTCGACGCTGCGCAGCCCGTTTCCGACGATGGAGACTTCCGCTACCGGAAAGCGGGCGCGCGCGAGGAGATCCACCGCGTGCTTCGCATCGGCGTAGTGCTCGTAGGTCGAGACCACCTCGCCGGTCGGAAGTTCCGGCATGAGAAGGGCTCGGCGCGCGGCGCTCGGATTGGGGCTGCTCATGAGTGCATTCTCCCATTCCCGCCTCCGAGGTTGCGAAATCCCCCGCCGAATCGATTCAGCGGGCGGCGAACGCGACCACCGCCTGCGGATATCCGGCGACCGGCTGCCGCCGCTCGCGGAGGTCGCGCACGCGCACGTGGGTGATCCCGTCCCAGCCGGCGTCCCGCGTGTTGCCCCCGGCGACCGCGGCCCAGTCCTCGCCCTCCGCGTCGCGCCACACCGCGACCGTCTCGTGCGGAACCGGGAGCGGCGCGATCCGCTCGACGCCGCTGTCGAGGTCGAGCACCGACAGGTTGGGTTCCCCGGTCGCGTTGCCGAACGCACCCGTGCCGACGGTCACCAGCAGGCGGTCGGAGCGGACCGTGCCGTGCGCGTGCGAATTCGCCCGGCTCTGCAGCGCGTTCTCGGTACGCCCCGTGCGCGGGTCGAGCCGGACCACGGTCTTCCCCTGCACCGGGAGCAGGATCGTGCCGTCCGCGTCGACCGCACCGTAGTGGGGTTTCTCCCACGAGGCGAGTCCTCCCTCGGTCCCGAACGGCGCGATCCGATGCTCCTGCGCCTCCAGGGTCCGCGCATCGACGACCGTCACTGAGAAGGTGTCGTGGTCGACGGTCGCGGCCCAGGACCCGTCCGGAGCGACCAGGACGTCGAACGGGCGCCCGCCGACTCGAGCGGAGCCGACGAAGCGGCCGCTCGCAGCGTCGAAGACCTCCAGGTAGGCCCGCGGCTCGTCCGTGCCGACCGCGACGTAGACCCGCGATCCGTCCGGCGACACGGCGAGACCGAGGCCGCCCGCACGGTACTCCCCCGTGCCGATCCGCGGTGCCGGATGCTGGTACTGCACGAGCGCCGAGCGCTCGGCGGCGCCCAGATCGATCACGGCGAGCCCTTCGGCGGTAGCCGCGTACCCCCGGTTCCCGTCGGGCGCGACGCCCACGCCCCAGGGCGATGCTCCCGCCCGGATCCGGGTGATCCCCGCTTCGCCGTCGACCGCCGGATCGACGACCGCGACGGAGTCCCCGTGGGCGAGCGAGGCGAGCAGCAGCGCCCGCGGCGCGGGCGCCGGAGGCTCTGCCGACTCGACGCCCGGAGTGGGACGCGTCGGGGCAGGCACGGGCCCGGGGCGACCCGATCCGCGCTCGGGGGCGCAGCCGAGCAGCGGCAGCACCGCGAGCGCGGAGGCCGCGATGAACCCCCTCCTGGAGACCCGTTCCGTCGATCCGTGCATGCTCCCATCTTCGATCGCCGAGGCGCGGAGCGCCTCAACCGATCGATTGGTCCTGAGCGTTCGATCCCTGGTGCCCCGAAGCGGCGCCCGGCCCACTACCGTAGAGGGGTGAGCAGTTCGAGGATCTTCGTAGGCCGCCTCGCCGGGCGCGGGGTGTTCGATCCCGTCGGCGACCGGATCGGCAAGGTGCGCGACGTGCTGGTGGTCTACCGAGCGGCGAGCGCGCCGCGCGTGGTGGGCCTGATCGTCGAGATCCCCGGCAGACGCCGGGTGTTCGTGCCCATCGGCCGGATCACCTCGATCGGCGCCGGGCAGATCATCGCGACCGGCCTCATCAACGTGCGACGCTTCGAGCAGCGCGGCGGGGAGACCCGCATGATCGCCGAGATGATCGGCCGGGAGGTCAAGCTCGTCGAGGGCGGCCGCGACGCCGTGATCGAGGATGCCGCGATCGATCGCACCCGGTCCGGCGAGTGGATCGTCTCCGAGCTCTTCGTCCGCACCTCCAAGCCCGCGGCGACCTTCTCGCGCGGCGAGGCCCGGATCGTGAAGTGGGCCGATGTCCGCCTCCCGACCGACCCGTCGTCCGCGCAGTCGGCCGAGCTCCTGATCCAGACCCTCGTCGATCTCAAGCCGGCCGACCTCGCGGAGGCGCTGCTCGAACTGCCGCAGCCCCGCATGCTCTCGGTGGTCGAGGAACTGCCGGACGAACTCGTCGCCGACGCGCTCGAGGAGATGGTCGAGGCCGACCAGCTCGCCCTGCTCAAGCTGCTGCCCCCGTCGCGCACCGCCGACGTGCTCGACCGCATGGAGCCCGACGACGCCGCCGACCTCATCTCGGCGCTGCCCGCGGCCGAGGGCGAGGAACTGCTCGACCTGATGGAGCCCGAGGAGGCGGAGGACGTCCGCCGGCTCCTCGAGTACGACGCCGACACGGCCGGCGGTCTCATGAGCCCCGCGCCCATCGTGCTGTCCGCCGAGGCCAGCGTCGCCGAGGGCCTCGCAATGATCCGCCGCGCCGAGATCCCGCCTGCGATGGCCTCGGCGGTCTACGTCACGCACCCGCCCTACGAGACGCCCACCGGCGAGTATCTCGGGATGGCGCACTTCCAGCGCATGCTGCGGTTCCCGCCGCACGAGCGCCTCTCGGCTCTGCTCGATACCGAGATCGAGGCGATCCCGGTGCGGGCGAGCGCCGCCGAGGTGGCCCGGCGCCTCGCGAGCTACGACCTCGTGGCCCTGCCGATCGTCGACGAGCAGGACCACCTCGTCGGCGTGGTCACGATCGACGACGTGCTCGACCACCTGCTGCCGGACGACTGGCGTCACGCCGACGACGAAGCGCCGCACCCGAGGAACGGAGCGGCGCGATGATCTGGTTCCGCAGGAAGGACGCGGCGGGGCTCGACGCTCCGCGCGCGGCCGGTGGTCGCGTCGCGCGGGATCGCGACGTCTCGAACAACGAGGTGTTCGGTCGCTGGACCGAGGGGATCGCCCGCGGCATGGGCACGCCGTGGTTCCTCCTGCTGCTCAGCGCGTTCTGCCTCGCCTGGCTGGTCTGGAACACCGTCGCCCCCGAGGCCTGGCGGTTCGACTCCGCGGCGCTGGGCTTCACGGCGCTCACGCTCATCCTCTCGCTGCAGGCCTCCTACGCGGCGCCGATGATCCTGCTCGCGCAGAACCGGCAGGACGACCGCGACCGCGTGCAGATCGAGCAGGATCGGCAGCGCGCCGAGCGCAACCTGGCCGATACCGAGTTCCTCGCCCGCGAGGTCGTCGCGCTGCGTCTCGCGATCAAGGACCTGCCCGACCGCGACTTCGTCCGTACCGAGCTCCGCGCGCTGCTCGCCGAGCTCGCCGCGGAGGAGGAGTCCGACGACGACGCGACGGGGGACGCCGGACGGGCGGACGCACGATGACCGGCGAGGATCCCCTGGTCTCGCAGGCACGCGAGCGCGCCGACGCCTCGCCCCTCGAGGCGGCCGTCTGGAACGCGCTCGACGGTGTCAAGGACCCCGAGATCCTGCGTCCCGTGACCGAGCTCGGAATGGTCGACTCGGTGCAGGTCCTTCCCGAGGGCACGGCTCGTGTCGGCATCGCCCTGACGATCGCGGGCTGCCCGGCCGCCCGGCGGATCGAATCCGAGGTGCACGAGGCCGCGGGTCGTACCGCGGGGATCGCCTCGGCGGAGGTTTCAGTGCGCGTCATGTCGCCCGAGGAACGCCGCGCATTCACGGAGCGGGTCCGCGGCGATCGCGCGAAGCGCCCCCAGCAGTTCGGCCCCGATTCTTTGACCCGCGTGATCGCGGTGACGAGCGGCAAGGGCGGCGTCGGCAAGTCGTCGCTCACCGCGGGCCTCGCGGTGGCTCTCGCGGCTCAGGGCCTCCGCGTCGGACTCATCGACGCCGACGTGTTCGGGTTCTCGATCCCGGGCATCCTCGGGCTCAGCCGCGACGGCCGCGTCGAAGGACCGACCCGCGTCGACGACCTGATCCTTCCCCCGTCGCGCACGGTGTGAAGGTTATCTCGATCGGCATGTTCCTCGGCGAGCAGGACCCCCGTTCCACCGCGGTCTCGTGGCGCGGACCGATGCTGCATCGCACCATGGAGCAGTTCCTGCGCGACGTCTGGTTCGGCGATCTCGACGTGCTCCTGCTCGATCTGCCGCCCGGGACGGGCGACATCGCTATCAGCCTCGGCCAGCTGCTCCCCCACGCCGAGGTGCTCGTCGTGACGACGCCGCAGGAGGCCGCGGCCGATGTCGCCGTGCGCAGCGCGCTCGTCGCACGGCAGACCGGTCAGCGGGTCATCGGCGTGGTCGAGAACATGGCCGGGCTCCTCCAGCCCGACGGCACGGTGCTCGACCTCTTCGGGTCGGGTGGCGGAGAGCTCGTGGCCGCGCGCCTGAGCGACGAAGAGCACGGGACGGTGCCGCTCCTCGGCAGCGTGCCGCTCAGTCCCGGCTTCCGCGCCAGTGGCGACGCGGGATCGCCGGCGGTCATCTCGCTTCCGGAGGATCCCGCTGCGCGCGAAGTGCTGCACATCGCCTCGGTGCTCGCGGTGCGCCCGCGGGGCCTGGCCGGGCGCTCGCTCGGCATCTCGCCCGCCGGCTGACCCGGCGACTGACCCGGCGACCGCTCAGGTCGCTTCGTCGTCGAAGTGGAAGCCGACCGCCGTGCCGTCCGGGTGTAGTTCGCCGACGCGCGGCGTACGCGCGGCCTCGGTCTGCGAGCGACGGATCTCGGCGCGCGCCTCGCGCTCGTCCTCCAGTAGGGCGTCGCGGATGATGCGGCGGGGATCGTACTGGCGGGGGTCGAGCTGCTTCCAGTCGACATCGTCGTACTCGGGACCCATCTCCTCGCGCAGCCGATCCTTCGCGCCGTCCGCCATGCGCTTGACGCCGCGGGTGAGCTCGCCGAGCTTCTTCGCGTAGCCGGGCAGGCGCTCCGGACCGAGCACGAACATGGCGATCACGAGAATCACCAGGATCTTATCGATCGTCAGGCCCATAACCACCCATCGTACTGTGCTCAGCCGCGTGTTCGCGCAGTTCTCGGGCCTCTCGGCCCTACTCTGGACTGCAGGGCCCCGAGCCCGAACGAAGCTGGAGGAATGGTGAGCCGTCTCGAACGCAATTGGCAGTACGCGGAGCAGTACCCGACCGAGACCGACGCGCAGGTCCGGGCACGCCGCCTGTCGCTCGAGCTCGGTATCGAGCCGGTGAGCCGCGCGGTCGCAGCGCAGCTCTCGGGCCTCGCGGTCATGAGCGGCGCCCGCGCGATCTGCGAGATCGGCACCGGCGTCGGCGTCAGCGGGCTCGCTCTGCTGCGCCACGTCCCCGAGGCGACCCTCACCTCGATCGAGATCGAATCCGAGCACCTGCGGCAGGCCCGTGCGGCGTTCGCGGGCGCCGGCATCGCCGCGGCCCGCCTGCGCCTCATCGAGGGCGACGCCTCCCAGGTGCTGCCCCGCCTCAACCTCGGTGCCTATGACCTCGTGCTCATCGACGCGGAGCCCGAGCGCCTGCTCGAGTACCTGGAGCACGCGCTGACCATCGTGCGCGCCGGCGGCACGGTCGTGATCCCCGGCGCGTTCTCCCGCGGCCGGGTCACCGACCCCGCGGCACGCGACGAAGCCACGCACGTCCTGCGCGACCTGCTCGCGACCGTCGCCGAATCGGCGGCGATCGTCCCCGTGCTCACTCCCGCGGGCGACGGACTGCTGACCCTCACCCGCCTCGACGGCTGATCCGTCTCGCGGGCACCGGCCCGCCTCACGAGCGCCGCGGAGGCGGGTCCGCGCCGCGGAAGCCCCGCGAACGACGAACGGCCCCGGCGAATCCTGCGATTCGCCGGGGCCGTTCAGGTGTCGGTGGGGCGCTCAGCCGTCGAGCACGGCGCTGAGCACGTCGCGCAGCTCTGCGGCCTCGGTGTCGTTGACCGAGACCACCAGGCGGCCACCGCCCTCGAGCGGGACACGGACCACGATGACGCGGCTCTCGCGCACCGCTTCCATCGGCCCGTCTCCGGTCCTCGGTTTCATTGCCGCCATGACGCCTCCTCTGCGAGTGAGTGGAACAGGGATTTCCCCTACGTTTCTATTATCGCGGAGCACCGATGCCAAATGGAAATCGGATCGTCATACTCAACGATTCAACCAATTGCGCAGCGCGCGCTCCGTCGCCTCGATCTGCGCGATCGGGACCCGCTCGTCGTCCGCGTGCGCCAGCAGCGGATTCCCCGGCCCGAAATTGACCGCGGGAATTCCGAGTCCCGAGAAACGCGAGACATCGGTCCAGCCGAGCTTCGCGACGGGCGGAGCCCCGACCGCCTCGACGAACTGCTGCGCGAGCGGCGCGTCCAGCCCGGGACGCGCGCCCGGCGCCCGGTCGACGATCTCCACCGCATCGGCGTCGGCGAAGAACGCACGGATCATGCTCTCGGCCTCGGCGAGGTCCCGGCTCGGCGCGAAGCGGTAGTTGACCTCGATCTCGCAGTGGTCCGGGATGACGTTGCCCGCGACCCCGCCCACGATCCGCACCGCGTTCAGCCCCTCGCGGTATTCGAGCCCGTCGACGAGCACACGCTCGGCCTCGAACTCGCCCAGTCGCTCCAGCGCCGCTCCGGCCCGATGGATCGCGTTCACGCCCATCCAGCTGCGCGCGGAGTGCGCGCGCTTGCCGGTGTAGCTCACCAGAGCCCGCATGGTGCCGTTGCAGCCGCCCTCGATCGTGCCGTTCGAGGGCTCGCCCAGGATCGCGAAGTCCGCGGCGAACAGCTCGGGACGATTGCGCAGCGCGCGCCCCAGGCCGTTGAGCTCGGACGAGACCTCCTCGTGGTCGTACCAGATCCAGGTCAGGTCGACAGCGGGGTTCTGCAGCTCGACCGCGAGCACGAGCTGCACGGCGACGCCGGCCTTCATGTCCACCGTTCCGCGACCCCAGATCACGGCTTCCCCGGTCTCGGGGTCCCGTTCGTCCCGCACCGGCAGGTTCCCGTTCACCGGCACCGTATCCAGGTGACCGGCGATCGCCACGCGACGCTCCCGGCCGAGCCCGGTACGCGCGATGACGGTGTCGCCGTCGCGCGTCACGGTCAGGTGCGGCGCGCGTTCGGCGAGTACCGCCTCGACCGCGTCCGCGATCGCCCGCTCCTCCCCGAGACGGAGAAGATATTGCAGAGCTGACGGGTCAGATCGACGGAACCGAGGCTGGGATCGAGGGCGATATCACTCACTCGATCCAGCCTACGCCGTCCCGCCCCTCCGGCTTCGCTACCCTGGTCACATGACGACTTCCCGTGCAGCCTGGGCCGTAGGCCTCGCCACCGTCGCGTTCGACGGCACCGTACTCGACGCCTGGTTCCCCGCGCCGCAGCTCGGCGCCCGCCCCGAGACCCGCGACCCCTGGATCGCGCCGGCCGAGCTCGAAGCGCTCGAGGGGCGCGACGAGCTCCGCGAGGTGGAGCTGCGCATCGTGCAGCTCGAGATCGATCTCGACGCCGCACCCGCTTCCACCGAGGACGCCTACCTGCGCCTGCACCTCCTCTCGCACTGCCTCGTGCAGCCCAACACGATCTCGCTCGACGGCATCTTCGGCGCGCTCCCGAACAACGCCTGGACCCCCGCAGGGCCCATGCAGCCCGAGCGCTACGCGGCCAAGCTGCCCGCGCTCCGCCGCGCGGGCCTCACCGCTGTCGGCATCGACAAGTTCCCCGGCTCACCGACTACGTCGTTCCCGCGGGCGTGCGCATCGCCGACACCTCGCGCGTGCGCCTCGGCGCGCACCTCGCGCCGGGCACCACGATCATGCACGAGGGCTTCGTCAACTTCAACGCGGGAACCCTCGGCACCTCGATGGTCGAGGGACGCATCTCGCAGGGCGTCGTCGTGGGCGAGGGATCCGACATCGGCGGCGGCGCTTCCATCATGGGCACGCTCTCGGGCGGCGGCACCGAGCGCATCAGCATCGGCGAGCGCGCGCTGCTCGGCGCGAACTCCGGCATCGGGATCTCGATCGGCGACGACAGCGTCGTCGAGGCCGGCCTCTACGTGACCGCTGGCACCAAGGTCGTGCTCCCCAAGGGCACCGTCGATTCCCAGGGCGAACCGGTCGAGGTCAAGGCCGTCGAGCTCTCCGGCGTCGCGAAGCTCCTGTTCCGCCGCAACTCCCGCACGGGTGCCGTCGAGGCGCTACCGCGCGAGGGCACGGGCATCGAGCTCAACGCGGCGCTGCACGCGTAGGGGTCGTCGCCGTTCGGCCGGACTCAGCGTCGTCGGTGACAGCGTTCAGACTGAGATCGGCGTTCAGACTGAGATTTCCTTCACGAATCTCAGTCTGAACGCCGATCTCAGTGTGAACGCTGATCCCGGTGCTCCACGCTGCGCGCCCGGAAGGAGATTCGGCTGCGGAAGGAGTATCCTCGCGATCCGGTCCTTCTGAGGCCGGATCTCCTTCTGCAGCAGCACCCCAGCGTCGAGATCAGCCTGCGCTTGCCGCTCGCGTGCGTCCCAGGGACCACGATGCGCACGCCCGGCACCGGCTTATCGGTCGAGGTGACGCTCGGGCGAGCCCGTGTACAGCTGCTGCGGGCGGCCGATCTTGGTCTGCGGATCGAGTCGCGCTTCGCGCCACTGCGCGATCCAGCCGGGCAGGCGGCCGATGGCGAACAGCACCGTGAACATCCGGGTCGGGAAGCCCATGGCCTTGTAGATGACGCCGGTGTAGAAGTCGACGTTCGGGTAGAGCTTGCGCTCCTTGAAGTAGTCGTCCTCGAGGGCGATCTGCTCGAGTTCCTGCGCGAGGCCGAGCAGCGGATCGTTGACTCCGAGCTCTTCGAGAACCCGGCCGGCGCTCTCCTTCACGATGCGAGCGCGGGGATCGTAGTTCTTGTAGACGCGGTGCCCGAAGCCCATGAGCTTCACGCCGTCCTCCTTGCGCTTGACCTTCTCCACGAAGGTCTGCACGCTCTGGCCGGAGTCGCGGATCTGGGCGAGCATGTCGAGCACGGCCTCGTTCGCACCGCCGTGCAGCGGGCCGGAGAGCGCGTTGATGCCCGCGGACACCGAGGAGAACATGTTGGCGCCGGTGGAGCCGACGAGACGCACGGTCGAGGTCGAGGCGTTCTGCTCGTGATCGGCGTGCAGGATGAGGAGCTTGTCGAGCGCGTCGACCAGCACCGGGTTCATGATGTACGGCTCCGCCTTGTTACCGAAGTTCAGGCGCAGGAAGTTCTCGACGAAGCCGAGCTCGTTCTTCGGATAGAGGAACGCCTGGCCGATGGTCTTCTTGTGCGCGTAGGCGGCGAGAACGGGGAGCTTCGCGAGCAGGCGGATGGTGTTCACCTCGACGAACTCGGGCACCGTGGTGTCGAGCGAGCTCTCGTAGTAGGTGGACATGGTCTGCAGGCCGCCCGAGAGCACCGCCATGGGGTGCGCGGTGTGCGGCACCGCCTCGAAGTAGTAGCGCATGTCTTCGTGCAGCAGCGTGTGGCGGCGGATGTTCTCGGTGAACGACTCGAGCTCCGTCTCGCTGGGCAGCTCGCCGTAGATCAGCAGGTAGGCGACTTCGAGGAAGCTCGACTTCTGCGCGAGTTCCTCGATCGGGTAGCCGCGATAGCGCAGGATCCCCTGATCGCCGTCGATGTAGGTGATCTCGGACTTGGTGGACGCCGTGTTGACGAACCCGTAGTCGAGCGCGGTGTGGCCGGTCTGGCGCGTGAGCGTGCTCACGTCGATCGCCGGATGCCCGTCGACCGCCGGGACGAGCGGCAGGTCCGCCGTGCCTCCCGAAGGCAGCGTGAGCTTCGCGGTCGCGGCAGCGTTCGAGCCGGAGTTCGTATCGGTCACGTCGTCTCCTTGTGAGGTCGTCAGTGAAGCGGAACGGGCTGGGTGCAGTGCGTTCCCCTCCACCCTATCCGGTTCGGCGGGAGCGCGACCCTCGGGTGCCCTTCCAGCAGAGTATCTTGACGTCGAGCAAAATGTCGATTCGGCTCGCGCGCCGCAGCTCAGGCCGCCCGGGTCGCGTTCGAGCTGCCGGACAGTCGCATCGCGGCCTCGGCGACCGATTCGTCGCTCGCGGTGAGCGCGAAGCGCACGTGCTGCGGGGAGTGGGCGCCGTAGAAGTGCCCCGGCCCGACGATGATCCCCAGTTCCGCGAGGGCGGCGACCGACTCCCAGGCGTCCTCGTCGCGCGTCGCCCAGAGGTAGAGGCCGGCCTCGCTGCGCTCGATCCGGAACCCCGCCGCCTCGATCGCCGGACGCAGCACGGCTCGGCGCGCGATGTAGCGCCCCCGCTGCTCGACGACGTGCGCTTCGTCCTCGAGCGCCGCGATCATGGCGGCCTGCACGGGCGCGGGCAGCATCAGGCCCGCGTGCTTGCGCACGGTCAGCAGGCGCTGCACCAGGGCCGGGTCCCCCGCCAGGAACGCGGCGCGGTATCCGGCGAGGTTCGACTGCTTGCTCAGCGAGTAGACGCTCAGCACGTCGCGGTGGTCGTCGCCCACGACCCTCGGGTCGAGGATCGACGGGATCGGCTCCGCGTCCCACGGGGCATCCCAGCCGAACTCGGCGTAGCATTCGTCTCCGGCGATCACCGCGCCCAGATCGCGCGCCCGCTCGACCGCGGCCCGCAGGCGATCGACGCTCTGCACCGCGCCGTCGGGGTTGCCGGGCGAGTTCACCCACACGAGACGGGTGTGCTCCGGCCAGTCCGCCGGATCATCGGCCGCGATCGCGTCGGCTCCGACGAGCGCGGCGCCCATCGCGTAGCTCGGATAGGCGATGCGAGGGAATACGACGGCCTCCCCCGCACCGATGCCGAGCAGGAAGGGCAGCAGCGCGACCAGTTCCTTCGACCCGACGGTCGGCAGCACCGCCGACGGGGCGAGGGTCACGCCGCGGCGCCGTGCGAACCAGTCGGCGATCGCCTCGCGCAGCTTCGGGCTTCCGGCGGTCGCCGGGTAGGCGTGGGCGTCGGTGGCTGCTGCGAGCGCCTCGCGCACCGTCGCGGGCGTCGGATCGACCGGCGACCCGACCGAGAGGTCGACGGCGCCCCGGGGATGGGCGGCCGCGCGCTCGGCGTAGGGCGCCATCGCATCCCAGGGGTAGTCGGGAAGCGGTCCGCGCATCGGGTCAGGACCCCTGCGCGGGCAGTGCCGCGATGATGGGGTGGTCGAAGTCGTAAGCGCCGACCTTGGCCGCACCGCCGGGCGAGCCGATCTCGTCGAAGAACTCGACGTTGGCCTTGTAGTAGTCGGCCCAGACCTCGGGCAGGTCGTCCTCGTAGTAGATGGCCTCGACCGGGCAGACGGGCTCGCAGGCGCCGCAGTCGACGCATTCGTCGGGGTGGATGTAGAGCGAGCGCTCGCCCTCGTAGATGCAGTCGACGGGGCACTCGTCCACGCACGCGCGATCCTTCACGTCCACGCACGGGAGCGCGATCACATACGTCACGACGTCCGCCTTTCCTCGACCGTTCCGATGCCCTCCATCCTATGCCCGCACGCCCCGCGGGATGCGCACGCCGGCCCGTGGGGCGCGCTCAGGCGTGGGGGTCCCTGGTCGGGATCTCGGTGCCGATCACCGGGATCTCGGCGGTGAGCGTCGGCAGCACCCCGGTCTCCCCTCCCGCGGCAGGATCCCGGCAGAGAGACCGCGGAACACCCCGAGGTCGGGGCCCTGCCCGTCGAGCGGGACGACGCGCTCCGGCGCGCCGGGCGCCACGAGGATCTCCTCTCCGCGCACGCGGACCGGCACCGCGCGTTCGCCCCGGAGGATCTCGAAGCGGATCGCGTCCGCGTCAAGCCTGACCGCGAGCGTGCTTCCGCGCCAGGCGAGCGTGAACTCCATGCCGCCCCAGTGCTCGGGCAGGCGCGGGTCGAAGGACAGCTCCCGGCCGGCGTCGCGCATGCCGGCGAAGCCCTGGACCAGTGCGAGCCAGACCCCGCCGGCGGAGGCTACGTGCACGCCGTCCTCGGCATTGCGGTGCAGGTCGTCGAGGTCGACGCGCAGCGCGTGGTCGAAGTAGCGGTAGGCGAGTTCGCGATACCCGACCTCGGCCGCGATGATCGACTGCACGACCGCGGAGAGGGTCGAGTCCCCCGTCGTCAGGGCGTCGTAGTACTCGAAGTTCGCCCGCTTCTCCTCCGCGGTGAACTCGTCGCTCGCGAGCAGCATCGCGAGCACGACGTCGGCCTGCTTGAGCACCTGGAAGCGGTAGATCACGAGCGGGTGGAAATGGAGCAGCAGCGGCTTCTGCTCCGGCGGGGTCGCCGCGAGGTCCCAGACCTCTCGCTCGAGGAAGTGCGCGTCCTGCGGGTGCACCCCGAACCGGTCGGAGAAGGGCACGGCCATGCCCGCCGCGGCGGCCTCCCAGGCCTCGACCTCCTCGGCCCGCAGCCCGAGCCGTTCGGCGAGCGCCCGGTACTCGGCCGGGGCCTCACCGGCGAGCCGCCTCGCGACTTCGGCTCCGTAGCGGAGGTTGAAGCGCGCCATGACGTTCGTGAAGAGGTTGTCGTTGACCACCGTCGTGTATTCGTCCGGGCCCGTCACCCCGTGGATGTGGAAGCGATGCGCTCCATCGGGGTCGTCGCGCCAGAAACCGAGGCTGCGCCACATGCGCGCCGTCTCGATCGGGATCTCGCTGGCCCCGGACACCATGAACTCGAGGTCGCCGCTCGCCGCCACGTAGCGCGCGAGTGCATAGGTGATGTCGGCGTCGATGTGGTACTGCGCGGTTCCTGCGGCGTAGTAGGCGCTGGCCTCCTCGCCGTTGATCGTGCGCCACGGGAACAGGGCGCCGTCCTCGTTCAGCATCGCGGCCCGCGACCGCGCCTGCGGGAGCATGCGCAGGCGGAAGCGCAGGGCGTTGCGTGCCCAGAGCGGCGACGTGTAGGTGAGGAACGGGAGCGCGTAGATCTCGCTGTCCCAGAACGAGTGCCCGCTGTAGCCGGAGCCGGTCAGGCCCTTGGCCGCGATCCCCCGCCCGTCGGCTCGTGCCGATGCTTGCGCGAGCTGGAACAGGTTCCACCGGATCGCCTGCTGCACCCCGGGCTCCGCATCGACGCGCACGTCGCTGCGTGCCCAGAACTCGTCGAGGAACTCGCGCTGATCGCTCCAGCGCTGCTCGATCGGATCCACCGCGGCGCGGTGCAGGGACTGCACGCAGCGATCGATCAGCTCCTCGCAGGTGGCGGTGCGCGAGGAGTGGTAGGCGACGGTCTTGGTGAGGCGGGCGGGGTGTCCCTGCCTGGCGGTGCCCTGGAAGATATGCCGGACGCGGTCCGGCGCGGACTCCACGCGGCAGCTCCAGTCCCCAGCGCCTCCGTCGGAGGCCCCCGAATCGAAGTCGTGATCGACTCCGACCGCGACGGCGACCCCCGAATGGTGCACGCGGAAGCTCAGGACGCTGCGCTCCGGCCGATCCGCATCGGCGAGCACGGGACCGCGATCGAGCACGCGCCCTTCGAACACTTCGGACTGCCGAGGGTCCGCGGGCTCGTCGACGGCGCCGCCGATCCCCGGCGCGTTGCTGCCCGCCGGCGCACCGGGCTGCTCGCCCCGTACCCGCCCGAGATCCTGACGGTTGATCACGAGGCTCGAGATGGTCAGATCGGCATCGGCGTCGAGCACGGTCACCCGCATCTCGAGCGTCGCGAGGTGCCGCGAGGTGAACGACACCATGCGGCGGGTCTCGACCCGCACGCGCTTGCCCGTCGGCGTCAGCCAGAGCAGCGTGCGCGAGAGCGTCCCGGCACGCAGATCCAGTGTGCGGTGCACCTCGAGGATCTCCGAGGTCTCGAGGTTCAGGCGCTCGTCGTCGACGTAGATCCGGATCGTCTTCGCGTCGGGCACGTTGACGATGGTCTGCCCGTGCTCGGCGAAGCCGTAGGCGGCTTCGGCGTGCTGGATCTGCCAGGTCTCGTGCACGCCGTTCACGTAGGTGCCGTGGCTGCCGAGCGGGAGCCCCTCCTCGTGGTTCCCGCGCATGCCGAGGTAGCCGTTGCCGAGCGCCAGCAGGGTCTCGTCGACCGCGGCCGTTCCGGGATCGAGGCCCGGCACGGTGATCCTCCACGGATCGTCTCCGAAGTCGCGGCGAAGCCCCTCGACGGGGTTCTCGAACGGGGATCCGTGCGTTGACGCGGTCATGCGAGCATCTCCTCCAGATCGGCGATCACGGTGTGCGCACCCGAAGCACGCAGTGCATCCGCACCGGCCCCGCGGTCGACTCCGACGACGAGGCCGAAGCCGCCGGCCTCGGCCGCCGCAACCCCGGACTCCGCGTCCTCGAACACCGCGGCCTCCGCGGGTGCGATCCCGAGCGCACGGGCCGCGGCCAGGAACGTGGCCGGATCCGGCTTGCCGGGAAGTCCCTCCCGGGCGGCGACCGTCCCGTCGACCACCACGTCGAAACGATCGGCGATCCCCGCCGCACGCAGCACCTCCGCCGCGTTGCGGGAGCTCGAGACGACGCCCAGCGGAATCGGGCGGCCGTCCGGGCCGACGTTCGCGGCGAGCGCGTCCAGCAGCCGGAGCGAACCGGCGTACGACCGGATGCCGTCGCGCCGCAGGATCTCGGCGAACATCCGGTTCTTGCGGTTGCCGAGCTCGGTCACGCTGGACGCCGGTGTGGAATCGTCGGCATCGTCGAGAGCCGCGTCGGCGTCGCCCCAGGGCAGGTCGATCCCCCGCGCGGCCAGGAGCGTGGCGACGCCGTCGAACCGGGGACGTCCGTCGAGCGAGGCGAAGTACTCCGACTCGGCGTAGGGCGCCTCGCCGCGCAGCGCGAAGAACCGGTCGAACGTCTCGGCCCAGGCTCGACGGTGCAGTTCCACCGTCGGCGTGAGCACCCCGTCCAGATCGAAGAGGGCAGCCCTGCAGCGGGCGAGGTCTGAGCGGATCCGCGAGCCGTGCACGGCACGAGTGTATCGAGCGCACCCGAGCGCCGGGAGGGACCCCGCACCGATTCGGGAGATCCGGAGGCCGCTGTTCAGCCGAACGCCATCAGCGCGATGCCGGTCCACCCCGCCCCGAGCAGGACCGGGCCGAACGGCAGCTCCCTGCGCCGTCCACGCGAGAACAGCAGCAGGATCGCCGTCCCGGCGAGGAGCCCGAGCACGGCCGCCAGCGCCCCGTCGACCGCACGTTCGAGGCCGGAGGACCAGCCCAGCGCGAACAGCACGACGGGCGCGAGCTTGACGTCCCCGCCTCCGAGACCGGTGCCGAGACGCCAGGCGAGCCAGGACGCTGCGAAACCCGCCGCGGCCGCGAGCAGCCCGGCGACCGCGCGATCCCCCCGGCCGTCCAGCAGCGCCCCGCAGAGCGCGGGAATCGCGACCAGCGCGGCACTCAGGCCGATGAGGCGGTTCGGGAGCCTGCGTTCGCGGAGATCCGAGCGGACGAGCAGCGCCGTGGTCGCGCCGAAGCCGGCGAACGCCGCGGCCGTGAGCACCCCCGCCCCCGGTGCGAGACCGCTGCGCATCGCGATCGCCGCGCCGACGGCACCGCCGAGGATCGCGACCGCGATGGCGACCGCGACGGTTCCCGATGCACCGGCAGCGGCCGATGCGGACTCAGTTCTCGGGAGCTCCGGCAACGACTTCCGTTCCGATGCCCCGCGCGGTGAAGATCTCGAGCAGCACCGAGTGCGGCTCGCGCCCGTCGATGATGGCGGCCTTCGGCACTCCGGCGCGCACCGCGTCGAGGCAGGCGCGCATCTTGGGGATCATGCCCGACTCGAGCGACGGCAGCAGCTGCTCGAGCTCGCCCGTGGTGATGGTCGAGACCAGGGAGTCCCGGTCGGGCCAGTTCGCGTAGAGCCCCGCGACGTCGGTGAGGATCACGAGCTTCTCGGCGCCGAGCGCGGCGGCGAGCGCGGCGGCGGCAGCGTCGGCGTTCACGTTGAGCGACTCCCCGGACGCTCCTCGTCGGGCGCGATCGAGGAGACGACGGGGATCATGCCCGCCTCGAGGACGGCGAGCACGGACGCGGGGCGCACGCCGACGACGTCGCCGACGTGACCGAGGTCGACGAGCCGCCCGTCAACCTCCACCGGCGGGCGGCGGCGGCCGATGAAGAGCCCGGCGTCCTCGCCCGTGGTGCCCGCGGCGAGCGGGCCGTGCGTGTTGATGCGGTCGACCAGCTCCGGGTTCACCTTCCCGGTGAGCACCATGCGCACGACCTCCATGGCCTCCGGCGTGGTGACCCGGTAGCCGCCCTGGAACTCGCTCTCGATGCCGAGCCGGCCCAGCATGGCGTTGATCTGCGGACCGCCGCCGTGCACGACGACCGGCCGGATTCCGGTGTGCCGCAGATAGACGACGTCCTCGGCGAAGGCTTCCAGGAGCGCGTCGTCGACCATGGCGTTCCCGCCGAACTTGATGACGACGATCGCGTCGCGGAACTTCTTGAGCCAGGGCAGCGACTCGATGAGCACCTGGGCCTTCGCGGCCGCCTCGCCGTGCTCGAGCGTGGTCGTGGTGTGCGTCATGGCGTCCTCAGCTCGAGTAGGCGCTGTTCTCGTGCACGTAGTCGTGCGTGAGGTCGTTGGTGCGGATGGTCGCGGACGCGGATCCCGCGAACAGCTCGATGCGCACGTGCGTGCGGCGCGGGGTCAGGTCGCACTCCTCGACGGGACGGTCGGGGCCGCCCGCGTGGCAGAGGCGCACGCCGTTGAAGCTCACGTCGACCGCGTACGGGTCGAAAGTCGCGTCGGTGGTCCCGATCGCGGCGAGCACGCGACCCCAGTTGGGGTCGTTGCCGAAGATCGCGGCCTTGAAGAGGTTGTTCCGCGCCACGGAGCGGCCGACCTCGACCGCTTCCGCCTCGCTCACGGCACCGAGCACCTCGATGTCGATGTCGTGGCTCGCGCCCTCGGCGTCGGCCTGCAGCTGGGCGGCGAGGTCGTCGCAGACCTCGGCCAGCACGGCCGCGAACGCGTCCTCGTCGGCGGCGACGCCGGAGGCGCCGCTCGCGAGCAGCGTCACCTGGTCGTTGGTCGACATGCAGCCGTCGGAATCGAGGCGGTCGAAGCTGCGGCCGGTCGCAGCCCGGAGGGCCCGGTCGAGCTGCGCGTCGTCGAGGATCGCGTCGGTCGTGATCACGACGAGCATCGTCGCGAGGCCGGGGGCCAGCATGCCCGCGCCCTTGGCCATCGCGCCGATGGTCCAGCCGTCGCGCTCGCGCACGGCGGTCTTCTCGACCGAGTCGGTCGTGAGGATCGCGGCAGGTGCCGTCGCGTCGTCGGCGGCGAGCGCGGCGGCGAGCGCCGGCACGTTGTCCACGATCCGGTCGCGGAAGGTCTGGTCGCCCGAGCCGATGAGGCCGGTGGAGCAGACGAGGATCCGCTCGGCGTCGACGGGGTCGCCCGCGCTCTCGGCGGTCAGGGCGGCGGCGACGGCCTCGGCGGTGAGGCGCGTGGTCTCGTAGCCGAATTCGCCGGTAAAGCAGTTGGCACCGCCGGAGTTCAGCACGACGGCCCGGGCGGTGCCGCCCGCGACGACCTTGCGGCTCCAGATGATGGGGTTCGCCTGGGCGCGGTTGCTGGTGAAAACTGCCGCGCTGGCGCGCCGCGGGCCGTCGTTGACCACGAGCGCGAGGTCGGGCTTGCCGGTGCTCTTGAGCCCGACGGCGATGCCGGCGGAGCGGAAGCCTGCGGGGGCGGTGACGGTCACGGTGCGACTCCATTCGTCGAGAGGCCGAGGGTCTCGGGCAGGCCGAGGGCGATGTTGGCGGACTGGATCGCCGCGCCGGCGGTGCCCTTGGCGAGGTTGTCGAGGGCGCCGATCACGACGACACGGCCCGCGGCCTCGTCGACGGCGAGCCCGATGAGGCAGGTGTTGGCGCCCAGCGTGTCGGCGGTGCGCGGCACCTGGCCCTCGGGCAGCAGGTGGACGAAGGGCTCGTCGGCGTAGGCGCGTTCCCAGGCGGCGCGGATCTCGGCGGCGTCGGGACGGCTGCCGTCTGCACGGGTCGCGATGCGCGCGGTCGAGGTCGCGAGGATGCCCCGGCTCATGGGGACGAGCACGGGCGTGAAGCTGATGCTCGGCTCGGTCGAGGCGCCCGCACCGCGCAGCGCCTGGCGGATCTCGGGGATGTGCCGGTGGCTGCCGCCGACCGCGTACGGGTTCGCCGAGCCCATGAGCTCGGCGCCGAGCAGGTGCGTCTTGGCAGCCTTGCCGGCCCCGCTGGGCCCGACCGCGAGCACGCTGACGAGGTCTTCGGGCTCGATGACGCCCGCTGCGATGCCGGGCGCGAGCGAGAGCGCCACGGTGCTGGCGTTGCAGCCGGGAGCCGCGATCCGGGTGGCGCCGACGAGCGCGTCGCGCTGCTTGCGCGGGGCGCCCGCCCCGCCGCCGGCGACGAGCAGCTCGGGCACGCCGTAGCTCCAGGCTTCGTGGTGCTCGCCGCCGTAGAACGCGGCCCAGTCTGCGGGATCGGTGAGCCGGTGGTCGGCGCCGCAGTCGATCGCGAGGCGCACGTCGCGCAGCTGCGCCGTCAGCTCGCCCGAGGCTCCGTGCGGGAGCGCGAAGAAGACGATGTCGTGGCCGTCGAGCACGTCGGGCTCGGTGGGCTGCAGCGTGAGATGCGCGAGCGAGCGCAGGTGCGGTTGGCTCGCGATGAGCGGCTGCCCTGCGGTGGAGTGGCCGGTGACGGTTCGGATCTCGAACTCGGGGTGCGCGGCGAGCAGGCGCAGCAGCTCACCGCCCGCGTATCCGCTCGCTCCGGCGACCGCGACGGTGAATGCCATAGTGCTCGTGCCTCTCTCGCTCGGCACCATACTGAGCCGATGCCGTTCCAGACTCTCTATTCTGGCACTGCTTCGGGCTCCGTCGCGCACGCGGCGTCTCCGGACCGCCGTCAGAGATCGGCGATCACGATCTTCTTCATCTGCAGCATGCGCGGGAACGCATCGGGATGCCGCATCAGTTCGTCCATGTTATCCGGCACGATCTGCCAGCTGACGCCGAAGGCGTCGACGAGCCATCCGCACTGCTCGGCCTCGGGCACCGCCGAGAGCGCGTCCCACAGCAGATCGATCTCGTCCTGCCCGTGCGCGTTGACGATGAGCGAGAGCCCGTTCGTGAACGATTCCGGCTGATCCACTCCCGAGTCCATCGCCGAGAACTGCTGCTCGCCGACCCGGAAGGACCCGAACATCACGGCTCCGGCCGGCGCCGGGCCCGTCTGCTCCGCGTACGGGGCCGTGAAACCGCGCTCCGCTCCCCGAGGCTCGGCGCCGAGCCGAGCACGGTGACGTAGCGATCGATCGCCTCGCCGGCGCGATTCTGCGCCGCCGCACCGAACATCAGGCAGGGCGTCACGAACGGCGCGATCGCGCCCGACGGATCGCCGCCCGGCGCCTCGGGATCCACCAGCATGAGCTGCCAGCTCACCCCGTAGCGGTCCTCGACCCATCCGTACCGGCTGTTGAACGGGTACTCGCCGAGCTCCATCAGCACCCGTCCTCCGAAGCCGAGCGCACCCCAGGTCGCATCGAGCTGCGCACGCGCCCGCAGCATCGATCCGCCGAACCGCCGCGGGTCGAACTGCAGGGTGAGCGAGATCGACGGGTTCGGCCGGAATTCGGGCCCGGCGTTCACCAGGGTGACCCGGTAGCCGTCGATGAGCACGTCGACGGTGAGCGGCTGGCCCGCGAGCGGCTGCTGGAAGTCGAGCAGTCCCGTCTCGGGGTAGCGGCTCATGACCTCGAAGGAGGTATCGGGCAGCGCCGCAGCATAGAAGGCGGCGGTCTCCTCCGCCGCTCCGTTCGACCAGATGCAGGGAACGATGCGCTGGATCGGCGGCTGCGCCGGCTTCCGCGTGCGTGCCTTCGCGGCCGCTCCGGGCTTGGCCGCGGTTCGCGGCTTCGCGCCCGCGGTTCGCGGCTTCGCCGCGGCCGAGGCGGACTTCGAGGTGGGACTGGGCTTCGCTGCCGTGGCCATGGGGTTCCTCTCGCCGTGGCCGGTCCGTTCCGGCCGATCGTGCGCTATGCCTCCGAGTGTGCCCCCGAGGCCAGCCATTCGTCAAAGGTGATCGCGTCGAGCTGCGCGTCCGGCCCGGGCAGGATCGAGCCGTCGCGGATGGCGCGCCCGAAGCCACCGGGCATCGGGAACTCGATCACCCGGCTCGCTCCTCCGCGCACGGCACCGAGACGACGCACCAGGTCGGCCATGCGCTCCTCGCGGGGGCCGGCGAAGTCCGGCGCGTCCCCGGCAGGGCCGCGCTCGGCGATCTCGACCAGCCGGGCCGCGACCGACGCCGCCGCGACGGGCTGCGAGCGCATCGCCGGCATGAGGGTCAGCGGGCCGAGCCGAAGCGCATTGGCGCTCGCGAACTCGAAGAACTGCGCCGCGCGCAGTACGGTCCACGGCACCGGCCCTCCGGCGACCGCTCGCTCCTGCGCCGCCTTGCCCGCGTAGTATCCGTGCGGGGCCCGTGCCGCGCCCACGATGGAGAGGGCGACGTGATGCCGCACGCCCGCGACCCGCTCCGCGGCCAGCAGGTTCCGGCTCACCGTCTCGAACCACTCGATCGAGCGCCCGGCGGACACGGCGAAGGCCCCGGACACATCGATCACGGTGTCGATGCCCGCCAGATCGATCCCCGAGCCCGCGTGCAGATCGGCACCGGTCGAGCGGGCGAGGATCCGGACCTCGTGCCCGCGCTCGTGCGCGATGCGGGCGACGTGCGTCCCGACGGTTCCGGTGCCGCCCGCGACCGCGATGGAGTGGTGCTCGCTCATGGGGCCAACGCTACTCGGTCCCCGTCCCCTCCGGCTCGTATCCGATGAGCCAGCGCGCGCCGAAGCGGTCGGCCACCCGTCCGTCGTGCGCGCCCCACGGCCGCTCGACCAGCGGATCGAGCACCCGCCCGCCCGCGGCGAGGGCCTCGAACCACTCGTGCAGCGTGTCGGGATCGGCGCGACCGAGCAGCGAGAGGAGCACGCCCGTCATCGCCATGGCGTCCTCGTCGGGCCCGGCGTCGGCGGCGAACAGCGAGACCGGTCCGGTGAGGATCCCGTGTGCGATCGAATCACCCGGTCCGTCGAAACGGCCGAACTCGGCGAAGGAGTACGCGGTGACGACCCCGCCGAAGGTCTCTCGATAGAACTCGAGGGCCTCTGCGGCGGTTCCCGGTAGCAGCAGATACGGGACGGGCGCGGTCATACCGTCATGGTACGCCGCGCCCGTCGTCGCTACCGACACGATCGCGCTCAGTCGCGCAGCTTCGCCCCGAAGCGCTCGTTCGCGGCGGCGACGCCCGCGAGCTTCGCCTCGCTCGCCTCCTCGGCCGTGAGCGTGCGGTCATCGGCGCGGAAGCGCAGCGCGAAGGTGAGCGCCTTCTCCTCCTCGCCGATCCCCGCTCCGCGATAGTCGTCGACGATGGTCGCGCCCTCGAGCAGACCGCTGCCGGTCGCGCCGGCGACGACGGCGTCGAGCACCTCGGCCGCCGGAATCGCGCGGTCCACCACGAGGGTGAGGTCCTGCGTCGCCGCGGGGTAGGTCGACAGCTGAGCGACCTCGGGCTCGCGCACGGCGACCTCGATCAGCCGCTCGAGATCGAGCTCGAAGGCGGCAACGCGACCCGGCAGGTGCACCGCCTCGGACGTCTCGGGCGCGAGCTCGCCGGCCACACCGACCGTCTCGAGTGCTCCGTCGACGCGGACGAGCAGTTCGGCCGTGCGCCCCGGGTGGAACGCGCGGTGCGCCCCTGGCGGACCACGAGCTCCGCCGACACGGCACCGGCCACGACGCGCGCGGCGTCGAGGGCGTCGGCCCAGTCCCAAGCACGAGCGGGCTCGCCCGCCTGCTTCGCGACCGCCTCACCGACGAACAGCCCCGCAGCACGACCGGGCTGCTTCGGGATCGAGCCGTCGAGCTCTGCCAGCACCGCATCGGAGGGACGTTCGCCGAGCGGCGGCACCGCGTCGGTGCCGAGGTGCACGTGCTCGGGATCGAACACCGCTCCGAACTCGACGAGCGCGAGGTCCGTGAGGCCGCGCGACGCGTTGCGCTGCGCAGCGGTCACGAGACCGGCGAGCAGCGAACGGCGGAGGAACGGAGCCTCCCCGTCCAGCGGGTTCGCCAGGCGGATCGCGTGGACCGGGGCATCAGCCCCGTCGGCGGTCTCCGCACCGGCGCCGAAGCGATCGAGCTGGGTGCGCGACACGAACGGGTAGCTCTGCACCTCGGTGAGGCCCCAGGCGGTCGACACGTTCGCCGCGCGGCGGCGCAGCCGCTGCTCGCGGGTGAGCCCGCGGCCGGCGGGGCCGTCGGCAGCACCGAGGGGATGCGGTCGTAGCCGATGATGCGCGCGGCCTCCTCGACCAGGTCGGCGGAGCGCGAGAGGTCCGCGCGCCAGCTGGGCGCCGTCGCCTCGAGCACGCCGTCGCCGACCTCGACCAGCTCGCAGCCGATCATCTCGAGCGCCCCGCGGATCTCGGCGTCGCTGTAGTCGGTGCCGAGCAGGCCGTTGACCCGCGACAGTTCGAAGCGGACCGCCTCGGGCGCCCACGGCGCGATGAGCTCGCTGCCCAGTTCGTCGACGGTGCCGCCGCCCAGCTCGACGAGCAGTTCGACCGCGCGCTGCGCGGCGGCGCGGGCCACGAGCGGGTCGACGCCGCGCTCGAAGCGCTTGGACGCCTCGCTCGGGAGCTTGTGCCGGCGCGCGGAGCGGGCGATCGAGACCGCGTCGAAGGTCGCCGCCTCGATGAGCACGTCGGTCGTCGCGTCGTCGGTCTTGGTCGACTCGCCGCCCATCACGCCGGCCAGGCCGATCGCGCCCGAATCGTCGGCGATCACGAGATCCTCGACGTGCAGCGTGCGCTCGACGCCGTCGAGGGTGACCAGGGTCTCGCCCGCCGCGGCGCGGCGCACCCGCAGGCCGCCCGAGACCTTGCCCAGGTCGTAGGCGTGCAGCGGCTGACCGAGCTCGAGCATGACGTAGTTGCCGATGTCGACGGGCAGCGACAGCGCGCGGACGCCCGCGAGCTGAAGGCGCGAGACCATCCAGGCGGGAGTCGGACGCGTCGCATCGATTCCGCGCACCACGCGCGTGACGAATCCGGCCGCGCCGACGCGACCGCGGATCGGGGCCGCGTCGTCGATCGTCACGTCGAAGCCGGACGCCGCGACCGGGGCGACCGCCTCGGCGGGATCCCGGAACGCGGCACCGGTCGAGTGCGCGTACTCGCGGGCGACGCCGCGCACGGAGAACGCGTAGCCGCGATCCGGCGTCACGTTGATCTCGACCGCGGTGTCGGCCATGCCGAGCAGTTCGAGCGCGTCCGCGCCCGGCTCCGCGTCGATGCCCCAACGGCTGAGCACGATGATGCCGTCGTGGTCCTCGCCGAGCGAGAGCTCGCGCGCCGAGGCGATCATGCCGTCGGAGACATGGCCGTAGGTCTTGCGCGCGGCGATGCGGAAGTCGCCGGGCAGCACCGCGCCGGGCAGGGTCACGACGACGCGGTCGCCGACGTCGAAGTTGTGCGCGCCGCAGACGACGCCGCGCACGTCCTCGCCGCCGTCGGCGGCTCGCTGGCCCTCGGGCGCGACACGCACCTGGCACCAGTTGACGGTCTTGCCGTTCGAGTGCTCCTCGGGCTCGCGACTCAGCACCTCGCCGACCACGATGGGCCCCGAGGCCTCGAAGCGGCGGATCGATTCCTCTTCGAAGCCCACGCGCACGAGGTCGGCGTGCACCTGCTCGGGCGTGGTGTCCGCGGGCAGCTCGACGGATTCCGCGAGCCAGGAAAGCGGGATACGCATCAGACGAGTCCTCCGAACTGCTGGTTGAAACGGGTGTCGCCCTCGACCATGTCGCGCATGTCGTTGATGTCGTGGCGGAACTGCAGGGTGCGCTCGATGCCCATGCCGAAGGCGAAGCCCTGGTACTCCTCGGGATCGATGCCGGCCGCTGCCAGGACCCGGGGATCGACCATGCCACAGCCACCCCACTCGACCCAGCGCGCTCCGCCCTTGGCGTTCGGCTGCCAGACGTCCATCTCGGCCGACGGCTCGGTGAACGGGAAGAAGTTCGGGCGCAGGCGGATCTTCGCCTCATCGCCGAACATCTGCCGGGCGAAGTGCTCGAGCGTGCCGCGCAGGTGCGCCATCGTCAGCCCCTTGTCGATGGCGATGCCCTCGATCTGGTGGAACACGGGGGTGTGCGTCGCGTCGAGCTCGTCGGTGCGGTAGACGCGGCCCGGGGCCACCACGTAGACGGGCAGCTCTCGCCCCAGCAGGGAGCGGATCTGCACCGGCGAGGTGTGGGTGCGGAGCAGCAGGTGCCGATCGGCCGGCTCCACGAAGAACGTGTCCTGCATGGCGCGCGCGGGGTGGTCGGGGTCGAAGCCGAGGGCATCGAAGTTGAACCACTCGTGCTCGACCTCGGGGCCCTCCGCGATCTCCCAGCCCATGCCGATGAAGATGTCGGCCGCTTCCTCCTGGAGCTGCGCCAGGGGATGACGGCTGCCGGCGGCGCGGCGCACGGGAGCCTCGGTGACGTCGACGGTCTCGGCGGCGAGGCGGGCCTGCGCCTCGGCCGCGGCGAGCTCGGCCTCGCGCGCCTTGTAGGCGCCCTCGAGGCGGCCGCGCGCCTGCCCCATGAGCTTGCCGGTCGCGGCCTTCTCGTCCTTCGGCACCTCGCGCATGCGCGCGTTCAGCTGCGCGATGGCCGAGGCCTCTCCGACGTGGGCGTTGCGAGCGGTCTTCAGCTCGGCGACGGTCGTCGCAGCGGCGAATGCGGTGAGCGCAGCATCGACCGCCGAATCGACCGCGTCCTGGGTAATGGGATTGGTGTCTGACACGGGAACCGATTCTATCGGGAAGCGCGCAGCGCGCGGGTCGGACGGCCGGGGTCGCGGCCCCGCTCGCGTAGACTGGGCGGCATGTCCGCCCGGCCCGACGCACGAGCTCCCATGAGCCGCGCTGCCCGCACCGCTCGCGGCGCCGCGGGGGCCGGACTCGCGACGCTCCTGGCGGCCGCGTCCCACGGCCTCGCCGGCGGCACGGTGACCGCGTTCTCGGTGGTCGCGACCGCGGTGCTCGCGCTTCCGCTGTGCGTGCTGCTCGGCGGGCGGATCGGCTCGCTCTGGCGGCTGGCCCTCGCGGTCGGCGCGAGCCAGTTCGTCTACCACTGGTCGTTCTCGGGGCTCGGCCTCGTCGGTTCCGGCTCGTCCGCGGGCTCGGCGCCCGCCCCGCTGCATGCCGGCCACCTGGCCGCGATCCAGTCGGTGGCTCCGAGCCTGCGCCTCGGCTCCGATCCAACGTCGGCGGATGCCGCCATGTGGGCCATGCACGCGGTGGCCGCGATCGCCACCATCGCACTGCTGCACCGCGGCGAGCGCGCCTTCCTCGGCCTGATCGCGCTCACCGATTCGCTGCTCGCCGCCCTGCGGAGCGTACTCGTCCCGCTGCTGCTGGGCGCCGGCGCGCATCGCGCTGCCGACCGACCCGTCTCGTCCTTCCTCGCACCCGCCGCCCTCCGCGAGCGGCTGCACTCGCTCTCTGCGATCACGCACCGGGGTCCCCCGGCGCTCGGCGCGTAGCTCCTGCCGCGCCGTCCGCCGACCTCAGACTCCGCCCGCGGTGCCGTTCCGCGCACCCGGCTCCAGCAGAAAGCGTTCAGCTCACCCATGTCCAGAACTGTCTCGCGGCTCCGCCGCTTCACCGCGGCGACCGCGCTCGCCGGCGCGCTCGCCATCGGCGGTACCGCCCTCGCGGCCTCGCCGGCCTTCGCGCACGACGAGCTGGTCGGCCAGGGCTTCACCCAGGATCAGCAGACCGGGGGCGTCTCCGGGATCACGCTGACGTTCAGCGACTCCGTGATCAAGGTGGGCACCGAGATCGCGATCACCGACCCGAAGGGCGCCGTCGTCAGCGACGGCGACGCGGTCGTGAACGCGCGCGACGTGAGCCAGGCCGTCAAGACCCCGCTCCCGGCGGGCGGCGCCTACCAGGTGGCGTGGCGCGTGGTCTCCTCCGACGGCCACCCGATCTCGGGTAGCTACGCCTTCGAGGTGGCCGAGGACGGGTCTGCGAAGGTCACCGCCGTCGGTGAGAAGGATCCCCGCTTCCCCGAGCTCGAGGGCAGTGCGGAGTCGGATCCGTCCACCGGGTCGAAGACGTCCTCCGAGTCCGGGGGCGTGCCGATCGGCGCGGTCGCGGGCATCGGCGGCGGCCTGGTGGTCGTGATCGCCGCGACCGTGGTGCTGACGCGCAGGAAGAAGCCGAGGGACACCGCGGAGTCCGCGGAGTAGTCCTCATCCGGCGCGCGCCTCGACGGCGCGCGCTCCCCGCTGCGCGCCGAACGCACGCGCAGCGTCCCCTGTTTCGCCGTGCCCGCCCGCGGCGGCGCCCGGCGCGCCCGCGCGCCGGAGCATCGCTCCGCGGCGGCTCGGCCGCACCGACGGTTCGGCCCCGCCCGCGGCACGGCATCCGGCGCATGCGCGCCGACACACATCATTTGGAGTACACCCATGTCCGTTTCCACCGTTTCCCCGATCCGTCGCGCCGCCACCGGCGCCGCCGTCACAGCGGCTGCACTCGCGCTCGGCCTCGGCCTCACCTCCTGCTCCTCGACGCAGGCCTCCGAGAAGCCCTCTGCGACCGCCGAGCAGCAGCAGGCTCCGGTCGAGCTGGCGGACGCCTGGGTCAAGGCGACCGACGGCGACATGAGCGCCGTGTTCGGCACGCTCAAGAACTCGGGCTCGTCCGACATCACGCTCGAGTCGGCCTCGACGCCGATCGCCGGCATGGTCGAGCTGCACGAGACGATCGTCGAGAACGGCACCGCCACCATGCGCAAGAAGGAGGGCGGGGTCACGATCCCGGCCGGCAAGACCGCCGCGCTGGAGCCCGGCAGCACGCACATCATGCTCATGGACCTGAAGCAGCCAGTGAAGGCCGGCGACGAGGTCCCCGTCACCCTGAAGTTCTCGGACGGCAGCACGCTCGAGGTGCCGGTGCTCGGCAAGGCGTTCAGCGGCGCGAACGAGAACTACGACGGCGGCGCCGAGCATGCCGGGCACTGAGCCCGCGACGGTCGAGACGGCGGCGCCGAGCGCTTCCTCGACGCGCTCGGTCAGCCGGCGAGGGCTCTTCGGGGCCCTCGCCGGGGCCGCCGGCGGCGCAGCCGTCACGGCTGCCGGGTTCGCGATCGCGGGCGGCGTCGGCCGCTCCGACGCGGAATCCACCGTCGAGAGGCTCCACGGCTCGGACCGCATCCCCTGCCACGGCGCGCACCAGGCCGGGATCACGACGGCGCACACGGCGCACGTGAGCTATCTCGCGCTCGATCTGCTGCCCGGCGCGGATCACGACGGGATCCTGCGCATGCTCCGTCTGCTGAGCGGGGACATCGAGGCGCTCACCGCAGGCACCGCTCCCTGGCGGACGTCGAGCCGGAGCTCGCCGAACTGCCCGCCCGGCTGACGGTGACCGTGGGCTTCGGCCGGGAACTGGTGCGACGGGTCGATCCCGCAGCGGTGCCGACCTGGCTGGGACCGCTGCCGAAGTTCTCGAGGGACCGGCTCGAGGAGGCGTACAGCGGCGGCGACCTGCTGCTCGCGATCGCCGCCGACGATCCCGTGACGATCGCGCACGCGGCGAGGTTCCTCGTGAAGGACGTGCGCCCGTTCGCGAAGCCGCGCTGGCGGCAGGACGGTTTCGCCCGGGCACGCGGCACCGAGTCCGACGGACGGACGATGCGCAACCTGATGGGCCAGGTCGACGGAACGGTGAATCCGAAGCCCGGGGCGTCCGATTTCGCGGGGCTCGTCTGGCACGGCTCGGATGCCGGGTGGTTGGAGAACGGCAGCGCACTGGTGCTGCGTCGGATCCGGATGGAGCTCGACACCTGGGATCGGGTCGATCGGGTCGGCCGCGAGTTCGCGATGGGTCGGACCCTGCGCGAGGGCGCCCCGCTCACGGGGAAACGAGAGCACGACGAGCCGGACTTCGCTGCGCGCGACGCGCTCGGCTTCACCGTGATCTCGAAGGACGCGCACATCGCCCGCGCGCACTCGACCGATCCGAGCGAGCGCATCTACCGCCGCGCGGTGAACTACGACGACGGTCTCGAGCAGGGCCTGCTCTTCGCCTGCTATCAGCGGGACCCGCTGGCGCAGTTCGTTCCGATTCAGAAGCGCCTCGACGAGGCGGATCTGATGAACGAGTGGGTCACCCACATCGGTTCGGCGGTGTTCGCGATCCCGCCGGGCTGGCGTGCCGGTGGGCGGCTGGGCGAGACGCTCGTCGCATAGGTGCCGGTGGCGGGCGGTGCGACCGCCCGCCACCGGCGGAGCCGCGCCGATCCACTCATCGCGACTCATAACGTTACATTACTTCACACATCACACTTGCTGCTGATTCTGGCATAGCTTGTGCGGAAGAACCCGACCGTTCCGGTCCTCTCTCGCACAAGGAACCCCATGCCGCACTCCGCCCAGGCCCTCCCCGCAGCCTTCCCCGATCCGCGTCGCAGCCGCACGTACGACAGCGTGCTCGAGCTCATCGGCAACACCCCGCTCGTGCGGCTCAACCGGCTCACCGACGGGCTGCCCGCCACCGTCTACGTGAAGCTCGACGGCTTCAACCTCGGCGGATCCTCGAAGGACCGCATCGGCCTCAACATCGTGCGCGAGGCCATCGCCGGCGGCGAGCTCCGTCCCGGCGGTCGGATCACCGACACGGGCGCCGGCAACACCGCGATCGGGATCGCGCTCGCGGGCAACGCGACCGGACACCCGTCGAGTTCCGTCCCGCTGCCCACGCTCTCCCCCGAGAAGGCGCGCCTGCTCGAGTTCCTCGGCGTCGAGCTGCTGCCCGGCCGCCCCGACGTCCCCCGCGAGGATCCCGAGAACTGGGCCAACGTCGCGCAGCGCCGCGCCGAGGCCGAGTCGGACGGCTGGTGGTCGCACCAGGAGTCGAACGGCGACAACCCCGCCGCCCACATCGCCTCGACGGGCCCCGAGATCTGGCATCAGACCGGCGGGCACGTCACGCACTTCCTCGCGCAGATCGCCACGGGCGGCACGGTCAGCGGCACGGGCTCCTACCTGCACGAGCAGAACCCCGAGATCACGGTCGTCGCCACCGATTTCCACGGGTCGATGCACTCCCAGAGCAACCTGTACCGCGTCGCGGCGGGCGAACCGGGGGCCGAGCACCTCGAACGCGACTGGCCCGAGAACATCGACCTCGACGTGATCGACCGCATCGAGCGCCGCGAGCGCGAGGCGGCCATCGCACTCGGCTGGCGGGCGGCGCGCGAGGAGGGGCTTCTCATCGGGCTCTCCTCGGCGCTCTCGCTCGGCATTGCCCTCGAGCTGGCCGCCGAGGCGGACGAGGACGACGTCTTCGTGGTGTTCTCCGCCGACAGCGCACGCGACTACGTCTCCCGCGAGTACAACCTGGCCTGGCTGCGCGAGAACGATTACCCCGAACTGGCCGAGCGGCTCGCCCGCGGCGACTACTCCGCGCCGACGCACGGATCCACCGATCCCGACACCGTGCTCGTGGCCCGCGCCGACGACCGCGTCCTCGCCTGAACCCGACCCGCCGGCTCGTTCCGACCCCTGACAGGATTCTCATGCCCCAGCACCCCCGCGCCGACCGCGATCACCTGATCCTCGCGCTCAGCTACTGGCCCACCGGCGCCACCAACAGCGGCTGGCGATCGCACTCGTCATCGCTCGACGGCATCTTCGATCCCGGCCTGCTCGCCGAGACCGCCCGCACCGCCGAGCGCGGCGTCTTCGACTACTTCTTCTGGGGCAACACGGAGGACAGCTCGAACGCGAACCCCGGCGGCGTGATCCGCAACGCGTTCCAGTTCAACGGCTTCGCCGCCGCGTCCTATCTTGCGGCGGTCACCTCGCGGATCGGCCTCATCGCGAGCGTCAACACGACCTACAGCGACCCGTACCTCACCGCCCAGCTCGCGAGCAACGTGGATCACCTCTCGCGCGGGCGCTTCGGCGTCAACTTCGTCGCCGGCGCACCGGGCGGGGCCGCCCACCGCAACTTCGGCCACGGCGAGCGCCCCGATCACGCCTCCGCGTACGGGCGGGCGAACGAGTTCCTGGAGATCTTCACCCGGCTGCAGGACTCCTGGTCGGACGACTGGTTCGTGGGCGACAAGGAGGGCGGGCGGCTCTTCGCCCCGGAGGCCGCCGAACCGATCGACTTCGTCGGACAGCATTTCCAGGTCGCGGGCCCGTTGAACGCTCCGCGATCGCCGCAGGGGCGCGTGCCGATCCTGCACGCCGGCACCTCCGAGGAGTCCTTCGCGCTGGGCGCCCGCTACGCCGACGTCCGGTTCAGCCCCTACGCCTCGATCGAGTGGAACCGCGCCTATGCGCAGCGGAATCGCGAGCTCGCGGTCGCCGCGGGACGCTCGGCCGAGGACTACGCCTTCGTGGTCGGAGCCAACATCTACGTCGGCGAGACCCGCGCCCGCGCCCGGGATCTGTTCAACGAGGTGCAGCGGAACCTGGTCGAGCGGTTCTCGCCCGTCGTCGTCGGGCGGCACCTCGGCCTCGACCTCGGGGACGTCCGCCCGAGCGAACGGGTCATCGACGTCGTGGATCCGACCGCCCTTCCGGTGGACGGCACGGGCCGTGCCCTACTCGACGAGTTCGCCGGCATCGTCGGCGACTACGACTTCACCTTCGACGACCTCTTCCGCTTCACCGCGAACAAGAAGAACTTCCCGGTGGTCGTGGGCGATCCGCGCGAGGTCGCCGACTGGATCGAGGCCGGGTACGTCTCGGGCGCCTTCGACGGGGTGAAGGTGTTCCCGCCGTTCATGCGCACCGCGTTCACCGATTTCGTCGACTTCGTCGTGCCCGAGCTCCAGCGCCGCGGCGTCGCCCGCACCTCGTACACGACCGAGACGCTGCGGGAGCACTTCGGCCTCGCCCGGCCCGGAGTGCTGCGCCGCTCCCCGAGTCGAGCGCCCGACCGTCCGTCGCCGCGGCCGAGCTGCAGGGGGTCAACGCGTGAGCGGCGGCTTCACGGCACTCCGCGACGTCGAGTACCGGCCCGCCGCGGACGGGTTGCGCCCCGCCGCCTTCGATCTGTTCGTCCCCGAGCAGCGTGCGCTTCCCGGGGCGTTCGTGTTCCTGCACGGGGGCGGATGGCGCTTCGGAGACAAGGCCGCGAGCGAGCGGATCCCGGTGGCGCTCGCCCGAGCCGGCGTCGCGGTGGTCAACGCCAACTACGCGCTCACGACCGAGCGTCCCTATCCGCAGAACGTCGACGACGTGCTCGCGCTCATCGCGCACCTCGAAGCGCACGCCGATGAGCTCGGCATCGACAGCGCCGCACCGATCCTGGGCATCGGCGGCGCGTCCGCCGGCGGGCACCTCGCGTCGCTCGCGGTCACGAAGGGGCTGGCCGAGGACCGCCTCGCCACTCGTCCGGCAGCGGTCGTGTCCTGGTACGCGCCGCTGGATCCGGCATCGCGGTTCCTCGCGCACCGCTATCCGCCGACCCAGCGGCCCGGCGGGTTCTGGGACCGCGGCGGTGCCGAGCCGCCCAGCCCCCGAGACCCCTTCGTGCCGTTCATCGGCACCGAGGACTTCGGCGCGGTCACGCTCGACGAGGCGCTCGACGGCGATCCGCGTCGGCATCTCGCACGGCTCGATCCGAGCGATCTTCCGCCGTTCCTGCTGCTCACCGGCTCCGACGACTCCGCCGAGATCCGGTACGCGCAGCGCACCTGGCACGGCGCGCTGCGCTCGGTCGGCGCCGAATCGACGCTGATCGAGATCGCCGACGCCGACCACGAGGACCCGCAGTTCTCGGCCCCCGCGCCCATCGGAGCGGTGGTCGGTCACCTGCGGGACGCCCTCGCCACCACCCCGGTCCCGGCCCTCTCCGGGCTCTGACTTCTCTCCCGCCCCACCCAGCCACGCACGCGGCACGCTCGAAAGGACCCCGCTGCACATGAAGACCACATCACGAACCCTGCTCCGCGCCGGAGCCGCCGCACTGATCATCGCGACGACCGCGATGCTCGCGGCATGCTCCTCCTCGGCGTCGGCGCTCGAGAGCGGCGCGAAGTCCGACGGCGGATCGACGTCGAAGGGTTCGAGTGAGAGCTACACCCTGCGGGTCACCGACCCGGGCAACAGCGGCTGGCTCGCCGTCGCGAAGCACGACGGCACTCTGGAGCAGGCGCTGGGGCCGCTCGGCGCGACCGTCGACTGGGTCCCCGCGAAGGGCGCGGTCTCGGCGAACCTCCCCCTGTTCAGCACCGGAGAGCTGCAGGTCAGCGAGGGCGCGTTCACGCCCGTCGTCGGCGCGGCGGCCAAGGAAGCGCCCATCCGCATCGGCGCCGTGCTCGACACCGAGACCGCGGGCGACGACTCCGGGATCATCGCGACGAAGGCGAGCGGTGCGCGAGCGGTCGCCGATCTCCGGGGCAAGACGGTCGCCGTGAACCCGGCGGGCAAGGGCGAATACATCGTGCTCCAGGCGCTCGCCCAGGCCGGGATCGCGCCGTCCGAGGTGACGCTCAAGTACCTGCAGCCGGCGGACGCCCTCGCCGCGTTCGCCTCGGGCAAGGTCGACGCGATCTCGACGTTCGGCGACTTCTTCCGGCAGGCGAAGGCAACCGGCACCATCATCGCGACCGAGCACGACATCGACTCGCAGGATCGCGAGATCATCCTCTTCACCACCGACCTGCTGAAGGAGCGGCCCGACATCGCGAAGGCCGTCGTGCAGGCCGCGACGCCCCTCGTCGCCGATCGCGCGAAGCACCCCGAGCGCTTCGTCAACGTCTTCGAGACGACCGGCCCGCGCGCGCTGACCGGCGACGCGCTCGCCTGGCAGCTCGAGGTCGACCGCTCGCGTCCGGCGGCCCTGCGCCTGCCGACCGCTCAGGATCGCACCCGCGTGCAGTCCATCGCCGACCTCTTCGCAAAGAACGGCGTGATCCCGAAGGGCGTGCAGGCGAATGGCCTCATCGCGGACCTGGGCTGAGGCACCGGTGTCGGGGGCGATCCATGGATCGGCCCCGACACCGGTCCGCCCGATCGAAGCGCCGATCGCGCTCCGATCCCCGACTACCCGCGCGAGCGGGTCGCACACCGCGGCGCCGTCCTGCTGCGCCGCATCGCACTGCCCGGATCCGTGCTCCTCGCCTGGTGGATCGTCTCGGCTCTCGAACTCGTCCCCGCGGCGGTGCTGCCGAAGATCCCCGACGTGCTGGCCGCCGGCTGGGATCTGCTCGCCAGCGGGCAGCTCGCGGTCTCGCTCGGGGCCTCGCTGACCCGCGTGCTGATCGGCGTCGTGCTCGGCGCCGGTCTCGGGCTCGCCCTCGGGCTCGTCGCCGGGCTCTCGAAGGCGGGCGAGGACCTCGTCGACGGATCCCTGCAGGTGGTGCGGGCGATCCCCTTCCTCGCGGTGATCCCGCTGTTCATCGCCTGGTTCGGCATCGACGAGCAGTTCAAGGTGCTCGTGATCGCCTTCGCGACGATCGCACCCATGTACGCCTACGTCTACCTGGCCGTCCGCGGTATCGATCGGCGGCTCGTCGAGGCGGCCCGCGGCTACGGCCTCGGCGGGGCCGGACTCATCCGCGAGGTCGTGCTGCCGCTCGCGCTGCCGGGGATCCTGATGGCGCTGCGCATCAGCCTGAGCATCAGCATCGGCGCGCTCATCGCCGCCGAGAACGTCGGCACCCGGGTCGGGCTCGGGTATCTCGTCTCGCTCGCGCAGCAGGTCAACCGGGTCGACTATCTCTTCCTCTGCGTCGTGGTCTACGCACTGCTCGGGCTGCTGTTCGATGCGGTCGTGCGGCTGCTCGAGCGGGTCCTCCTGCCCTGGCGAGCGGGGGTGGCGCTGCGATGAGCGTCGATACCGCGCCCACCCGAGCCGACGAGGACCTCCGGGTCCGGGTCCGCGGCGCCTCCCTGTCCTTCGGCGAGCGCACCGTGCTCGACGGCATCGACCTCGACGTGCGCAGCGGCGAGTTCGTCGTGCTGCTCGGACCCAGCGGCACCGGCAAGACCTCGCTGCTGCGCGTGCTGGCCGGCCTGCAGCGGCCCGATGCCGGTGACGTCCTGGTCCCCGAGCGGAGCACGTTCGTCTACCAGGAGCCGAGACTGATCCCGTCGAAGCGGGTCCTCGCGAACGTCGCGATCGGGCTGCCCCGGACGGAGGCGACACGCGCCGCGGCCGCGCACGCGCTGGAGGAGGTCGGCCTGGCCGGACGGGAGCGCAGCTGGCCCGCGACGCTCTCGGGCGGCGAGGCGCAACGCGTCGCGCTCGCCCGCGCGCTCGTGCGCGAACCGCAGCTCCTCCTCCTCGACGAGCCGTTCGCGGCGCTCGACGCGATCAAGCGGATCGAGATGCAGACGCTCGTGGCGGAGCTCGTGGATCGGCACGGCCCGGCCGTCGTGCTCGTCACCCACGACATCGACGAGGCGATCCGCCTCGCCGACCGGATCCTCGTGCTCAACGCGGGCGGGATCGCCTATCAGCACGTGCCCGACAGCGCGCGTCCGCGAGACCCCGCCGACGCCTCGCTCGTTCCGCTGCGGCAGCGACTGCTCGAGGAACTGCATATCCGGTAGCGATCGACGCGGTGGCGCGGTCCGGGTTCGCCCGGGCCCGCTGCCGTCTCCGTCGCCGTCCGCTCAGGCCCGCTGCGCGAACGCCGTCGTGTACAGGCAGACCGATGCCGCGGTCGCGAGGTTCAGCGATTCGGCGGCACCGTAGATGGGGAGACGGCGGGCGGCGTCGGCGAGCTCCCGCTCGTCCTCGGTGAGCCCGCGGGCCTCGTTCCCGAACACCCAGGCGACGGGTCCGGCCAGGGCGGGATCCCCCGGGGCGAGTTCCGCGCCGTTCACATCGGCGGCGAGCACGGCCAGGCCGGCGGCCCGAGCCGCGCCGATCGCGGTGCCGAGATCCGACGCGGTCACGACGGGGAGGTGGAACAGCGAGCCCGTGGTCGAACGCACGACCTTCGGGTGGAAGGGGTCGATGCTCGCCCCCGCGAACACGACCGCGTCGGCACCCGCCGCGTCCGCGGCGCGCAGCACCGTTCCCGCGTTGCCGGGATCCCGCACCTCGTGCATGATCGCCACGAGCCGCGCGCCGCTCAGCGCCTCCGCGAGCGCGTTCGCCTGCTGCTCGGCGTCGGACGCCTCCCAGCTCCGCGCGACCGCGATCACGCCCTGCGGCGTGACGGTCTCGGCCATCGCCGCGAGCACCGGCGCGGTCACGCGCACGAGCGGGAGTTCGCGCCCGTCCCGCCGCGCGCTCGCCTCGGCGTCGTCGACCAGGCGATCCACCTCGGTGAGGCGCTGGTCCCCGTCCAGCGAGACGTAGACCGTCTCGGCGAGCTCGGGTCGGTGCACGAGCAGCTCGCGCACGGCCTGCAGGCCTTCGACCAGGAATCGGCCCTGCTCCTGCCGGATCTTCTTGCGGGAGAGCGCTGCGGCGGCACGCACGCGCCCGGCCTTCGGGTTGTCGAGGATCTCGTTCACCAGTCCAGGCTAGTCCCCTGCCCGGCTCCCGCTGCGGCTTCTTCGCCGGCTCCCGCCGCGGCTTCGGTTGCGGCGATTGGCGAGGCGAACGGCGGACCCGCCCGCCGTTCGCCGCAACCGAACTCCGGCGTGCGCGTGCTCGCGAGCTCCGCCCGTGTGCACGCCGCCGGAAACGCGAAAACCCCGCCGCGGTGCGACGGGGTTTTCGGAAAGCGAGATGCTTATGCGGCCTTGGGCGCGTTGACGTCCTCGGGGAGAGCGTTCTTCGCGACCTCGACGAGCGCGGCGAAGGCAGCGGGCTCGTTGGTAGCCAGCTCGGAGAGCATGCGACGGTCGACCTCGACGCCGGCCAGAGCGAGGCCCTGGATGAAGCGGTTGTAGGTCAGGCCGTTGGCGCGGGCGCCAGCGTTGATGCGCTGGATCCACAGGCGACGGAAGTCGCCCTTCTTCTTGCGACGGTCGTTGTACGAGTAGACGAGCGAGTGAGTGACCTGCTCCTTGGCCTTGCGGTACAGGCGCGAACGCTGTCCGCGGTAGCCCTCGGCACGCTCGAGGATGACGCGACGCTTCTTGTGGGCGTTGACGGCCCGCTTGACTCTAGCCATTTCAGTTCTTCCTTACGAAAAGTCTCGGGTGGAGGCGGCCGATTAGTGGCCGAGGAGCTTCATCGCCTGCTTGGCGTCGCCCTTGGCGAGCACCTGCTCGGCGTTCAGACGGCGCTTGCGCTTCGAGGACTTGACCTCGAGGTTGTGGCGCATGCCGGCCTGCTGCTTCATCAGCTTGCCGGAACCGGTGAGCTTGAAGCGCTTCTTGGCCCCCGAGTGGGTCTTCTGCTTGGGCATCTCGATTTCTCCTTGTTGTGTGCGCGCCGCCCGAGGGCGGCTGCGTCGTGAGCGGCGCGGCCCGCTCGGCGGGCGGCCGCAGATCTGTGGATTACGCGTCCGCGGAATCCGCTCCGTCGACCTTCTCGGCACGACGGGTGGCCTTCTCCTCGGCACGGCGAGCGTTCTGCTCTGCCTTCGCCTCGGACTTGTTCTTCAGCGGAGCGATGACCATCACCATGTTGCGGCCGTCGATACGCGGGTTGCTCTCGACGGTGCCGAACTCGGCGATCTCCTCGGCGAAGCGCTGCAGCAGACGGACGCCCATCTCGGGGCGGGACTGCTCACGGCCGCGGAAGAGGATCATGGCCTTCACCTTGTCGCCCTGCGACAGGAAGCCGATGGCACGCTTCGTCTTGGTCTCGTAGTCGTGCTTGTCGATCTTCAGGCGGAAGCGGACCTCCTTGAGGACCGTGTTGGCCTGATTGCGTCGCGCTTCCTTGGCCTTCTGCGCGGCCTCGTACTTGAACTTGCCGTAGTCCATGATCTTGGCCACGGGCGGCTTCGAGTTCGGGGCCACCTCGACGAGATCGAGATCGGCGTCAGCCGCGAGACGCAGCGCGGTTTCAATCGGCACCACGCCGACCTGCTCGCCACTGGGACCAACCAGTCGCACCTCGGGGACGCGGATTCGCTCATTCGTACGGGGATCGCTGATCGCCGGCTCCTCTGTTCAGGGAATTCGTTCGCTTCGCCGGAGGCTTCCGGTGAAGCAAATCGGAGGCAGAGGATCGGGCACGCACACGCGTTCCCACACCCTTTTCAGCTGCTGCGACTCGTGTCGCAGCGGGGTGTCAACTACCCGGTAACCTTGTTGAGCGGTGCCGGGTGGGAGGATATCCACTTCCGAAGCCTCGGCGGAGTGCCGAGAACCTTCAACAGCCTAGCACACGAACGCAGCACAGAGACAGGACAGCATGAGCGACACGCAGGCCACCCCCGATCACACCCACGCCGATGCAGCGAGCGCAGAGGCGGATTTCGCCGATCAGGCAGTTCGCGACATCGCCGACGTCGCCGCGGTCGAGGTGATCACCACCGCCGCCGTGCACCTGCTGAGCGCCGCCGCCGTCAAGGTCGGACTCGCCGACGAGCCGAACGCGGAGGAGATGGTCGACCTGGACGAGGCCCGCAAGCTCATCAACGCGCTCGCCGGTCTCATCACGGCCGCCGCCCCCGAGGTCAGCGACATGCACGCGCGCAGCCTGCGCGACGGGCTGCGTTCGGTCCAGCTGGCGTTCCGCGAAGCCTCCTCGATCCCGGACGCCCCGGGCGCCGGCCCCGGCGAGAAGTACACCGGCCCCGTCATCTGACGCGCAGCCGAAGCACCGAGTGGGCCCGGGATCGAACCTCGATCCCGGGCCCACTCGCGCGTTCACACCTCGGCGAGCTCACCAGGAGCCGAACAGGGGCACCTCGCCACCCCGGCGCGCGTCGCGCCACAGGTCGACGGCCCCCTCGGGGGTGGCACCGTCGAGCAGGGCTTCGATCTCGGCGAGCTCGGCGGCGTCGAAGTCCAGGTTCTCGAGCGCGCGCCAGTTCTCGTCGAGCTGCTCGACCCCGCTCGCGCCCACGACGAGGCTCGTCACCCGCGGATCGCGCAGCGCCCACGCCAGCGCGAGTTGCGCGAGGGACTGCCCGCGGCGCTCGGCGACGGCGGCGAGACCGCGCAGGCGCTCGCGCAGCGCGTCGGTCAGCAGTTCGGTATCGAGCGACCCGGCTCCGGCCCCTCGCGATCCCGCGGGGATCTCGCCGAGGTACTTGCCCGTGAGCAGCCCCTGCGCGAGCGCGGTGAAGCCGATCACGCCGAAGCCGAGGTCCTCGGCCGCGTCGAGCAGCCCCTCCGTCTCGATCCAGCGGTTGAGCATGCTGTACGACGGCTGGTGGATGATGATCGGCGTCCCGAGCTCGCGCATGAGCCCGGCGAGCTCGCGCGCGGCTTCCGCCGAGTAGGAGGACATGCCGACGTAGTGGGCGCGCCCCGACCGCACGATGTGGTCGAGCGCCGCCGCGGTCTCCTCCAGCGGAGTGCGCGGATCGGGCCGGTGCGTGTAGAACAGGTCCACCCGGTCGGTGCCGAGGCGTTCGAGCGAGCGATCGAGGCTCGTCACGAGGTGCTTGCGGCTGGCTCCCGCACCGTGGTGCCCCGGCCACATGTCCCACCCGGCCTTGGTCGAGATGACGACCTCGTCGCGGTGCGCGGCGAGGTCCCCGCCCAGGATCCTCCCGAAGTTCCGCTCGGCCGAGCCGTAGGGCGGACCGTAGTTGTTGGCGAGGTCGAAGTGGAAGATACCCCGGTCGAATGCACCGAGCACGAGCTCGCGCTGCCCCGCGTGGGGCCGGTCGTCGCCGAAGTTCTGCCAGAGGCCGAGCGACAGCAGCGGCAGATGGAGGCCGCTGCGGCCGACGCGGCGCACGGGGGTTCGGTCGTATCGGGAGTTCGCATCCGGAAGGCTCATGCCCCGATGCTAACCCGTGGCCGGATCACTCCCCCTTGAGGTTCTTCATCGCGAAGTGCGAACTCACCTTGCCGACGCCGGGCACCGACATGATCCGCTGCGTGAGGAACGCCTCGTACGCCACGAGGTCCGCCGCTTGGACGCGCAGGAAGTAGTCCGGCGTGCCGAAGAGCCGTTTGAACTCCGCCACCTCGGGGTGGGCGGCGACCTCACGCTCGAAGGCGCTGACGATCCCGGCTTCCTGCGTGGCGAGGTCGACGTGCAGGATCACCTCGAACGCGCGGCCGATGGCCTCGGGTTCCACCACGGCTCGGTATCCGCGGATCACCCCGCTCTGCTCGAGACGCTGCACCCGGCGCAGACAGGGGCCGGGCGTGAGGCCGATCCGGGCGGCGAGCTCGACGTTGCTCAGCCGACCGTCCCGTTCGAGTTCCGCGATGATTGCGCGATCCAGGGCATCCATGCAACTATCTTGCCCGAACGAATGCACTGGCGTCCGGATCGGCACGCACATTGCGCGGCCAATGCGACAGGATGGTCGCATGCCCGGCGCGACGACTCATCAGCCCGGCGCCGCACCCGACGGGCGAGCCGCGCAGATACGCGCAGGACTCTCCGATTCGCTCGGCGTCGGACTCGGCATCTTCCCGCTCGGGATCGCCCTCGGCGTGCTCGTGATCCAGGCGGGACTTCCCTGGTGGCTGGCACCCGCCCTCTCGATCGGCATCTTCGCGGGCTCCGTCGAACTGCTCCTCGTCACCATGCTCTCCGCTGCGATGCCCCTGGTCACGATCGCGGTCACGGTGCTCGCGGTGAATTTCCGTCACGTCTTCTATCCGCTCTCGTTCCCGCTGGGCAGGGTCACGCCCGGGTTGCCCCGCGCGTACTCCGTCTACGCGATGATCGACGAGGCGTACGCGACGTACGTGCTCATGCCACCCGAACGGCTCTCTTCCGCGCGGATCGTCACCATGCAACTCGCCTCGCAGGCCTACTGGGTCGGCGGCGGCCTCGTCGGCGTCGTCTTCGCCCAGCTGCTGCCGCACCCGATCGAGGGCTTCGAGTTCGCGCTCTGCGCGCTCTTCATCGTCATGTCGCTCGACGCGGCCCGCTCGAAACGCGAGCTCCCCTCGATCCTGCTCGCCGGCGTCGCGGTCGCCGCCGCGCTGCTCGCGTTCCCCTCGCAGCCGCTGCTCCCGGCGCTCGTGCTCTACGCCATGCTGCTCACGCTGCGATTCCTCTGGAGCCGACGCCGCGATCGCGACACCGGAACCGGTGCCGAACCGGGGCCGGAGGCTGCGGCATGACCCCCAGTACCGGCTACCTCATCGCCGCGGTCGCGGTCTCCGGGGTCATCACTCTCGCGCTGCGCGCGCTCCCCTTCGCGATCCTGAAGCCCCTGCGCAAGTCCCGCTTCGTGCAGGCGCTCGGCCGCTGGATGCCCGCGGGCATCCTCCTGATCCTCGCCGCCGTCGTGCTGCACGAGCAGGGCGCTACGCACCCCGCACGCATCGTCGCGCTCGGCATCGCCTCCGTCGTGACCATCGCGGTCCATCTGCTCTTCCGCCGGCGCGCGCTCCTGAGCATCGCGGCGGGCACCGCGTGCTACGTCGCGCTGATCAACCTCCTCTAGGCGGCGAAGCGCTCGGCGATCCACCCGGCGGCTTCCGAGGGCGCGTTGCGCGCTCGCATCACCCCCGAGTGGTGCGTCGGCCACCACCGGCTCGTCAGTTCGAATCCGGCCCGGCGGTACCTGCGCAGCAGCGCCGCGGTCAGCGGGGCCGGGGCCACCTCGTCGAGCAGCGCCGCGTCGATACGCAGCGGCGGTTGCTGCACGGTCGGACGCAACCGCCCGACCTCGTTCCGGGCGAACGACGCGAACAGCCGTTCCCAGAGCTCCTGCTGCTGCGGTCCGCCGATCCGGGACGGGGCGATCCCGCCCCAGGATCCGGGCCCGATCAGCTCGACGAGGGTCTTCGAGCCGAGATCGCCCCACGCCGAACGTGCGCGCGCGCTCAATCCGCCGCCGTCGACGAGCTCGCGCAGCCGGGGATCCTCCTCGGCAGCCCCGCTCAGCATGAGCCCGATCAGCGCGGAGACCGTGCCGCTCCCCGGCACTCCCGCACCGAAACGGCGCGCGAGCGCGATGCTGCGGTCCATGCGCGTGACCGGCGCGAACACCGCGGTGCCGAGCAACCGCGAGGCGGAATCCGGTGCGGGAGCGACCGAGGCGAAGAGCGCGGCGACCGCGCCCTCCGAGTGCCCCGCGAGCACCCACCGGTCACCCAGGCGCTCGTCGACGCTGCGGCGAGCGCGCATCGCGGCGACCATCGATTCCCCGAGGGAGGATCCGATCAGGTAGGGGTGCGCGCCGCTCGACCCGATCCCCTCGTAGTCGGGGCGCAGCACCGCGATCCCGCGGCGCAGCAGGCGGGCGCAGAGCGCATCGCCCTGGGAGATGCGCCGCCACTCCACGTGGCCCGGATGCGCGCGGCTCGGCGCCGCGGCACCGGAGCCGCCGGTGGTCATGTGCCCGTAGACCACGACGGGGTATCCGCCGCGGGGCGGCCCGGTGTCGGGCAGGTGCAGCAGGCCGGTCTGCTCATGGGTGCCGCCGCGCAGGGTCCGGGCCGGAAAGACGATCGCGCGGCCGGGCAGCTCCCGCTGCGCGGGATCGGGGGTCACCACCGCCCCCTCGGCAGGCGCCGCCGGACCGGCGCCGGCAGGAGGCCCAGGGTGGATCCTCGGCGGGCCTCGGCGTCGTCGATGACGTCGGCGAAGAATCGGGCGACGGGGACGAGCTGCGCGGTATCGATGCGATCGATCGTATCGGCGTCGTCGTAGAGGTACAGCGGGCCCGAGACGAGGCTCACCGTCGGCACGCCCGCGACGAAGGTGAACGAGGCGTCGGTGGGGATCCCGTCCGCGAACGCCTCGAGCGCCGCAGCGCCGAGCAGGCTCGTGGAGACGAGCCGGTGGCGACGCACGAACTGCGCGATGCGGCGGGTGAATGCCGGGTTGACGTTGAGGAAGATGCCGCGGGGCTCGGTCTCGGGCACTGATTCGAAGCCGCCGTCGGCGCCGCGGACGGCGCGGAGCCCGACGTGCTCGATGGTGGTGTTGAGCACGATGTTCCAGGGCGCGTCGGGGGCGAGCACGTTGCGCCGCGCGAAGTCCATGTGGGCGTGGTAGCCGGTGAAGTGGGTGTCGAAGGTGATGAAGAGCAGGGTCTTGTCGCGCTGCTCCCCCGCCCGGGCGCGCGCGCCGAAGTGCTCGGCGAGGGCGATGACCTCCGCGGTGCCCGACGCGTCCTCGACCGCCCCGGGGCTCACCGAGTCGTGGTGGGACTGCACCATGATGGCGTCACGGGTCCGGCCGGGTAGGACACCGAGCACCGTGCGGGAGACGACCCGTTCGCGCCGGACGTCGAGGATGAGCCGGCCCGTCGCGGGTGCGGCGGCGCGAGCGGTCCGCGCCCCGGCGAGGCGGCGACGCAGCTGATCGCCGGTCGCCCGCGTGATCCACACGCCGGGCAGCGCGAAGAGCGTCCGCCGGTAGTACTCGTTGTGGTACCGGTGGGACTCGGGATAGTCGCGGAGCACGCCGATGAGCCCGACGGCTCCCGCCCGCATGGCCTCCCGCATCACGCGCGCGAGCGTGGTCACGTAGGGGTTGCGGCTGCCGAGGACTTCGCGCCTGCGCACCAGGCGGTCCGGATCGTACAGGTACCGCGTGAGCGGGAGCGTGTGCGCGGTCGTCATGGTGAAGGCGAGATCGAAGAGCACGATCCTGCCGCGGACGTCGTGCTTGCGGACGGGATCCGCGCCGATGTCGACGATCGGCGCGTCGAGCCGGTGCTCCGCCGCGCCGGTCCAATCGTGGCTCGCCAGCCCCGAATGCAGGATCGGCGAGCACTCGAAACGCTGATCGCCGACTTCCAACTCGTGCGCGGTGCTCCGCCAGGCGTAGGAGTCGACCTCGAGCGTCTCGGTGTCCAGGCCGGCGGCGGCGAAGCGCTCGGCCACGTACTCGGCGGCGCGGGCGCCTCCGGGTGTTCCCGTCGCACGCGGCGCCATCGCAACGAGGTCCCCGATCGTGCGGAAGATCTCGGACGTTTGCAGATTCATACGCAGAGCGTAAGACTATGGGCAGTTCCGAACCAGAAGCATGCATGATCCGTCATGGATCACCGAGAGACGGGTTGATTCCTTCAGATGACCGAGCCCCTTCCCGGCCCTGCCGCAGCACCGCCGCGCCTGCTCGACGAGCTCGATCTCGCCATCGTGCACGCGCTCCAGATCGATGCCCGGGCTCCGTGGACCAGGGTCGCCGCCGCGGTCGGTGCGGACAGCGCGACGGTCGCGCGCCGGTGGGAGCAGATGCGAGAGGAATCGCTCGCCTGGCTGACCTGCTGGCCGCAGTCCTCGCAGTGGGAGTCCAGCACCGACCTCGCGATGGTGCTGCTCGCCGCAGGCTCCGACATCGACGCGATCTGCGCCCAGTCCTGGGCCTTCTCGGTCGACGAGACCTCCGCGGGCGTCGTCGCGCTCGTGGCCGCCCAGTCCGGTCTCCGGGGGCTCGGTCATCGGGTCCAGGAGCTCGCCGAGATCTCGTCGGGCCCCGCCGGCGCCCACGACGGGCGGACCCCGCGCATGCACGTCGTGTCCGCGGTGCTCGCCGAAGACTCTTCCTGGCGCACACGAGCGCTCGACGCGCGCGGGCAGCGGATCATGGCGGCCGACCCGGGCGGCGCCGGTGGGTCAGCGGCGCGTCCGCCGAAGCCGGAGGTCGTCGCCGAACTGCTGGAGGCGCTGAGCGAGGATCCCCGCATGAGCGCCGCGAAGCTCGCCGGGCGCCTCGGCGTCTCGGAGGCGACGGCGCGACGCACGGTGGAGCGCTCCGCGGGGCGCCTCGGACTCGGCTGCGATCTCTCTTCCTGGGCCGCCGGGCTGCGGCGCGGCGCGATGCTCTGGGCCCGGTCCCCGCAGTTGCACGCCGCGGGCGCACAGGCGCGCTGGCTCCCCCAGTCGTACCGCGCCCTGCAGGTCGTCGGCCCGGCTCCCCTCTGCATCAGCGTGCGGGCGACGACGCTGACGGCCCTGCCCGAGCTCGAGCACGCGCTCGGCGACGGGATCGAGATCGTCGACCGCTGGACCGTGCTGAGTACGCGCAAGCGCAACGGCCGCCTGCTCGACGAGTGGGGCCGTGCGTTCGATCGTGTCGAGGTGCACTGGTGACCGGGCCCGAGGAACGCGGCCGGGGAACGCGGCCGCGGAGCGCGGCCACTCAGCCGGCGAACTCCGTCGAGCCGCGCGCCGCGCGCTCCCGGAGCTCCGCGTCGAGCCGGTAGCGGGCGAGCGGAACCAGGCTGAGGGCGCACAGGGCGGCGGGCACGAGAGACACTCCGATCACGATCGCCCAGCGCGCCGAATCGGACTGCACGACGGCGCTCCCCACGCCCTCCGCGTAGCCGCCGATCCCGAGCAGCAAGCCGAGCAGCGCGGGACCCAGCGCGAGGCCGAGCAGTTCGAATCCCGACCACAGGCCCGAGATCATGCCGATCCGGTTCACCCCGGAACGGCGCGCGTCCTCGGCGGCGACATCGGGCAGCATCGCGAGCGGGAAGATCTGCGCCCCCGCGTACCCGATGCCGACCACTGCGGAAGCCGCGTAGAGGGCGACGAGCGACCCCGCGTTCGTCGCGACGAGACCGAGCAGACCGAGCGCCATGATCGCGGTGGCGACCGCGTAGCCGCGCTGCTTGCCGATGCGCACGCCGACGCGCGACCAGAGCGGCGCGAAGAGCACCGCAGGGCCGACGAAGCAGACGAAGGCCAAGGTCGCCGCGCCCGGGTCGCGCACCACGTGCCGCGCGACGTAGACGACCCCGCTGAGCACCATTCCGATCGCGACCGCCTGCAGCACGAACGCTGCGACCAGCCGCCGGGTGTCGCGGTCACGGAGCACCACACCGAGCTGCTCGAGCAGCCGCCCGCCGGCCTGCTCGTCGCGGGTGAGCCGCGCCCCACGGGTGCCGAGCCACAGCCCGAGCGCGCCGCAGAGGATCAGCACCGCCATCACGACCGCCATGATCCGGTAGCCCGTGACCCCCTCGCCGACGTCGACCAGCACGGGGGCGACCGCACCCGATACGAGGATCGCGAGGCTGAACACCGCCACGCGCCAGGTCGTGAGGCGGGTCCGTTCGGTGTAGTCGTCGGTGATCTCGGCCGCCATCGACAGGAAGGGCACCTGGAAGAAGGCGTACACGGTGGCGCAGACGAGCGAGATCAGCAGCACCCAGAGGCCCGCCAGCAGCGGGGGCGCGACCGGCCCCACGAAGATCAGGACGAAGACGACGGCGAGCGTCGCCCCGGCGCGGATCACGAACGGTCGTCGCCGATCGCGCGGATGCGTCGAGCGATCGCTCACCCGGCCCGCGATCGGGTTCAGCAAGAAGTCCCAGGCCTTCGGCGCGAACACGATGAGCCCGGCGAGCGACGCCGCCACGCCGAGGTGGTCGGTGAGGAACGGCATCAGGATCAGGCCGGGCACCGTTCCGTAGGTGCCGGAGGTGATCCCGCCGAGCGCGTAGCCGACGCGAACGCGAGGAGACAGCTGTGTCATGCCCCGATGCTAGAGGGGACGCTCAGAATGCGCGCCAAGTCCGACCGGATCGAGCATTCGCCCGCGATCGCTGCACGGAATCCTTCACTGCGGGCCTTCCGGCAAGCCGATGCGGCGGCGTTCGGAGTGCCCGCCAGTACGGGCGCCTACTCGAGGCGCTCGCCCGCCAGATCCTCGCCCCCGGCCGGGTACGCGTCGACCTCGCCCTTGCGCGACAGCGCGATGGTGCTACCGATGAGGCCGCCCCAGATGATCACGGTCGCGAGGACCAGGAACACGATCGCGATGGGGGTCATCGCGCACCTCCTTCGGTCGCGCCGCTCGCGGAGGCATCAGCGACCGCGGCGGCCTCGGCGGTCCCGGTGCGAGCCGGGTTCAGACGCAGGGTCGATCTCTGCCCCGGCACGTCCGGCCACGGTGTGAAGCGATCGGGGTCGTAGCGCCACGGACTCGCCGTGAGCAGCACCGCCCCGAGGAGCATCGCGGCGACGACCCCCCATCCGAAGACCGCGACGTACTCCGGCGCGTAGCCTCCGTAGGGCTTCGCGATGAGCCCGTCCGGGCCGAGCACGGTGACGAGCAGCATGTAGCCGAGCACGACGGGACCGAGGAGCGAGACGAAGAACCTCCAGGCGGGGCCGACCTTGAAGGTCGACAGGGAGCTCAGGTGTCCCGAGAGCTCACGGCCGGAACGGCGGATCCAGAGCACCGTAATGGTCATCGCGACCGCGGAGCCGACGATGCCGATGTTGTTGGCGAAGTTGTCGATCGTGTCGAGGGCGATGAGCCCCGTGCTCGTGCCGAAGAGCACGACGGAGACGACGGCGAGCACGCCCCCCAGGCCGTACACCGCCCTCTTGCGGCTCAGCCCGAACTTGTCCATGACGCCGGCGAGGATCACCTCCATGATCGAGATCAGCGAGGTGAGGCCGGCGAGAGTCAGCGCGCCGAAGAAGAGCGCACCGAAGAGCTGTCCTCCGGGCATCTCGACGGCGATCGCGGGGAACGTCACGAACGCCAGCATGGGGCCCGAGAGATTCTGCAGTTCGCCGACCGCGACGCCCTGCTGGTGGGCGAAGAAGCCGAGCGTGGCGAACACGCCGACGCCAGCGAGGATCTCGAACGAGGAGTTGCCGAAGGCGACGACGAGACCGGGCGTCGTCAGGTTCGACCTGCGCCTGCGGTACGACGAGTAGGTGAGCATGATGCCGAAGGCGACCGAGAGCGAGAAGAAGATCTGGCTGTAGGCGGCGACCCAGACGCTCGGGTTCGCGAGCGCCGCGAAGTCCGGGGTGAAGAGCGCGTTGAGGCCCTCGGCCGCGCCGGGCAGGAACAGCGCGCGCACCACGAGGATCAGGAAGCCGACGACGAGCAGCGGGATCGCGATCACGTTGAGGCGCTGCACGCCCTTGACCACGCCCGCGCCGAGCACGACCAGGGTGACCACCCACATGAGCACGAGCGGGATGAGCACCGACGGCACGAAGGCGAGGCTGAACAGGGAACCGTCGGTGGGCATCTGCAGATAGTCGCCCGTGAAGAACCCGGCCGCGTCCTTGCCCCACTTGAGGTCGAACGAGAACACGAAGTAACTGCCGGCCCAGGCCAGCACCGCCGTGTAGTAGATCGCGATGAACACGCAGATCATCACCTGGAACCAGCCGATGCCCTCGCCGAACTTGCCGGCGATGCGGCGCAGTGCGAGCGGCGCAGAACCGCGGAACCGGTGGCCGATGGCGTAGTCGAGGAACAGGATCGGGATGCCCGCGGTCAGCAGCGCGACGAGGTACGGGATGAGGAACGCGCCCCCGCCGTTCTCGTAGGCGACACCGGGGAATCGCCAGATGTTGCCGAGGCCCACGGCGGAGCCGATGGCGGAGAGGATGAAGCCGATCTGGCCCGTCCACTCGGCCCGGGCCGGAGCGGCCTGGTTCGTGGTCGTCTGGGTCACGTCGCTGGATCCTTACGCTGCTCTGGCCTCGGACGGCCGCTCTTCGCCCGAGGGCTCCCGGGCATGCGGAGAGCGTAGCAGGACCGCGAGCCCGTTTCGGTCTCGGGCGACGCGGTTCTCCAGGCTGATGGGATGACTGCTCCGACGCTCTGTCCCGTGCGCACTCCAGATGGCCGCGCGCTCGCCGGGGCGAGCTTCGGCCCCGTCGACGGCGAACCGGTCCTCTTCATCGCCGGCGCTGCGACCGGCAGGAGCATGGCGTCGGCGAGGATCTGCTCGACGCGCTCGGGGTGCGACTGCTCACCATGGACCGTCCCGGTATGGGCGCCTCCGACCCGGACATCGGGCGCACGCTCGCCTCGACCGTCGACGATTACCGCGAGTTCGTCTCGGTAGCGCTCGGAGACGCGGATGCACGCGTGCCCGTCGTCGCGAACTCCCAGGGCGGAGTGTTCGGGCTGGGCGCGGCGGCAGCCGGCTGGGCGTCGAATCTCGTGCTCGTCTCCCCCGCCGATGAAGTCGCGCACCCCGCGATCCGTGCGATGCTGCAGCCGGAGGCGACCGGGCTCGCCGATCTCGCGCAGCAGGATCCGACCGCCGCGGCCGAGATGCTCTCCGGGTTCGACGCGGAGGCGATGGAGCAGATGGTGTTGAACAGCTCGGGCCCGGAGGATCGCGCCTGGAATCTGCCGTTCGATCGGATCCGGGTTCCGGCGTCAGTGCTGTTCGGTGCGAAGGATCTCACGCACTCGCCCGATCACGGCGAGGTGCTCGCGTCACGTATCCCCGGGGCTCGGCGCACGGTCTTCGAGGACGCGGGCGGCGCGCTCCTGTGGACGCACGCGCGCTCGGTGCTCGAGGCCGCGCTCGACCGCTGAGCAGCGGGGCTCGGCAGCCGAAGTCAGCCGCTGATCGGGCGTACGCGCAGCGAGTCGACCCGGTCGGCGATGACCGCGGACGCCGTCCAGCGCTCCTGCATCCGCTGCAGCAGTCCGGCGAGCGCGGCGCGGTCGACCCCGTCCTCGGCGTGCGCGAGCCGGATCCGGACGTCGACCTCGGCCTCCAGCAGGCGTCCCTCGAGGTCGCCCGGCGCGAGCCAGATCGCCTCGACCATCGGCTCGCCCGCCGCCGACTCGGCGAACGCCCGCGAGACGTCGGGGTCGGCCCAGGCGGGCAGCACGCGCTCGCGCAGCGCGAACGCCTCGAGCGCCGTACGGCGCACGCCGAACTCGCGCTCGGGGGTGCCCGGGTCGATCATGAGCAGGTCGGTGCCCTCCTGCGCCGCCGCGACCGCGGCCTGCACGCCCGGGACCGGGATCGGACGGGCCTGCGGGTTCCAGGCCGCGAGCGTCTCGGTGGAGCTGAAGATCGGCAGCACCGAGCGTCCATCGGGCGCTGCGACGGTCACGATCGACAGCTCCTGCGTCTTCTCGACGGTGCGCCCCTCGGGAGTCACGCCGAGGCCGCCGGCCTCGGCCAGCATCGGCACGAGGAAGCGCTGCCCGCCGAGGGCCGCGATCGCGTCGGCGTGGGCGTCGGCGAGCACGGCGAGCGCGTCCCAGTAGTCCCCGGCCGTCGCGACCCCGCGCGTGCGGCGCGCGGCCTCGCGGACCGCGTCGATCGCCGCAGCGGTCTCGGCGGGCGTCGAACCGTCGTCGCCCGCGAACGCGGTGTCGTGGTGGTCGAAGGTGCGGCCGGCCCACGGGAAGCCGGCAGAGTCACCGGCACCCCCGGGCACCAGGCTCTCGGGGACGCCGGTGGATCGCGGGACGTCGCCCGTCGAGGGGAGCTTCTTGATCGCCATGCCCGCGCCGCTCAGGCCGAGCGGCCGGCCACGTCGAGCGCCGCGCCGAGCGTGAACGCCCCGTCGTAGAGCGCCTTGCCGATGATCGCGCCTTCGATGCCGCTCGGCACCAGCTCGCGCAGCGTCGACAGGTCGTCGAGGTTCGAGATGCCGCCCGAGGCGACGACAGGGCGGTCGGTCCGCTCGCACACCTGTCGCAGCAGGTCGACGTTCGGGCCGCGCATGGTGCCGTCCTTAGTCACGTCCGTCACCACGTAGCGCGGGCACCCGGCGTCCTCGAGGCGCGCGAGCACCTCCCAGAGGTTGCCGCCCTCCTCGGTCCAGCCGCGTGCGGCGAGGGTCTCGCCGCGCACGTCGAGCCCGACGGCGATGCGATCGCCGTGCCGGGCGATCGCGTTGCGGGTCCACTCGGGGTTCTCGAGCGCCGCGGTGCCGAGGTTCACCCGGCGCGCGCCCATCTCGAGCGCGGCCTCCAGGCTCGCATCGTCGCGGATTCCGCCCGAGAACTCGATGTTCACCTTGCCGGCGCGCTTCATGATCTTGCGCGCGACCGCGACGTTGCTCCCGCGGCCGAATGCCGCGTCGAGGTCGACCAGGTGGATCCACTCGGCGCCCTGCTCGATCCAATCGAGCGCGGCGTCGACCGGGCTGCCGTAGTTGGTCTCGGTTCCGGCCTCGCCCTGGGTGAGTCGGACCGCTTTGCCGTCGACCATGTCGATGGCGGGAAGCAGCTGCAGCTGGGGGCCCTCGGCGAGCTCCGTCATGTGGGGGTTCCTCTTCTCGGAAGTGATCAAAGCGTGTCGAGCCAGTTGCGCAGCAGCCGGATCCCGGCTTCGCCCGACTTCTCGGGGTGGAACTGCGTCGCGCTCAGCGGGCCGTTCTCGACGGCCGCGACGAAGCGCTCGCCGTGCTCGGCCCAGGTCACCTTCGGCGCCGTCGCGGGACCGCGCCCCTCGAGCGTCCATTCCGTTGCGGCGTAGCTGTGCACGAAGTAGAACCGCTCGCCCTCGAGACCGCGGAACAGCACGGAATCGGCGGGCGCCTCGACCGTGTTCCAACCCATGTGCGGCAGACGCGGAGCGGCGAGTTCCCGCACGGTGCCGGGCCACTGGCCGAGCCCCTCGGTCTCGATGCCGCGCTCGACGCCGCGGTCGAACATGATCTGCTGTCCGACGCAGATGCCGAGCACCGGGCGTCCGCCCGCCAGCCGTCGGTCGATCAGTTCGTCGCCGCGCACGTCTCGCAGCTGCCGCATCACCGCGTCGAAGGCGCCGACGCCGGGCACGAGCAGCCCGTCGGCCGCAGCGACGCGCGCCGCCTCGCGGGTCAGCTCGACCTCGGCCCCGGCGTGCTCGAGCGCCTTGACCGCGGAGTGGACGTTGCCCGAACCGTAGTCGAGCACCGCCACGGTCGGACGGGTCACAGCGCGCCCTTGGTCGACGGGATGCCCGCCACGAACGGGTCGATGGTCTTCGCCTGGCGGAACGCGCGCGCGAACGCCTTGAATTCGGCCTCGGCGATGTGGTGCGGGTCGCGCCCCTCGATGAGCTTGAGGTGGACGGTCAGACGTGCGTTCAGGGTCAGCGCCTCGAAGAAGTGGCGCACCATGCTGCCGGTGAAGTGTCCGCCGATGAGGTGGAACTCGAACCCGGCCGGCTCGCCGGAGTGCACGAGGTATGGACGTCCCGAGATGTCGACCACCGCCTGCGCGAGCGACTCGTCGAGCGGCACGAGCGCATCGCCGTAGCGCGAGATGCCGCGCTTGTCGCCGAGCGCTTCGAGAATCGCCTGCCCGAGCAGGATGCCCGTGTCCTCGACCGTGTGGTGCACGTCGATGTGGGTGTCGCCGGTGGCGCGCACCGTGAGGTCGGTGAGCGAGTGGCGCGCGAAGGCGGTCAGCATGTGGTCGAAGAACGGCACGCCGGTCGACACGTCGGCATCGCCGGAACCGTCGAGATTGACGTTCAGCGCGATCTGGGACTCACTCGTGGCGCGCTCTAACTGCGCGGTACGCGGGGCTGCGGTCATGATCTCGATCCTACTTGGCGGAGTCCGCGGTGGCGCCGCCCGGGCCGAGCGCGGCGATGGCCTCGATGACGGCCGTGGTCTCGGCGTGCGTGCCGGCGGTGATGCGCAGGTGCCCCTCGATGCCGAGGTTGCGGATCAGGATCCCGTCGGCGCGGAGCGCTTCGAAGGTCGCCGAGGGATCGACGAACCCGCCGACGAGGAGGAAGTTGGCCCCGGAGGGGTGCACGGAGTACCCGAGCTCGACGAGCGCGGCCTCCAGGCGGTCCCGCTCGGCACGGATGTCGGCGACGGTCGCCAGCATCTCCTCGGCGTGCCAGACCGCTGCGGTCGCGGCCGCCTGCGTCAGCGCCGACAGGTGATACGGCAGGCGCACGAGCCGTAGCGCGTCGACCACTGCGGCATCGGCGGCGAGGTAGCCGAGGCGCACGCCCGCGAACGCGAAGGCCTTGCTCATGGTGCGGGAGACCACGAGCAGGGGGCGGCCGGGAAGCAGGCCGACGGCCGTCTCGTGCGCCGCGTCGAACTCCTGGTAGGCCTCGTCGACCACGAGGATCCCGCCGTACTCGGCGATCGCGTCGTACGCGGCGACGATCACCTCGCGTTCGAGCGGGGTCCCCGTCGGGTTGTTGGGACCGCACAGGATCGTGACCGTCGGGCGGTGCTCTCGGATCGCCGAGACGACGAGATCGGGGGTCAGGGCGTAATCCGCGGGACGCGGGACCGGGATCCAGGCCGTGTCCGTGCCGTCGGCCAGCAGCGGGTACATGGAGTAGGTCGGAGTGAAGCTCAGCAGGCTGCGACCCGGACCGCCGAAGGCCTGGAGCAGCTGCTGCAGCACCTCGTTGGAACCGTTCGCCGCCCACACCTGCTCGGCGCGGAGGCCGTGCCCCAGGTATCCGGCGAGCGCCGTTCGCAGGCTCAGGAACTCGCGGTCCGGGTAACGGTTGACGCTGCGGACCGCCCGTTCCAGCTCGGAGACGATGTCGGCGATGACGGCCTCGGGCAGCGGGTGCGTGTTCTCGTTGACATTGAGGCTGACCGGCACCGGGTCCTGCGGAGCGCCGTACGGATGCTTGCCGACCAGGTTGTCGCGAAGCGGCAGATCGCCGAGCTCGATTGCGGACGGCGAGGTCGAAGGCACGGTTGCGGGCTCAGAAGTCACTGAACCAGTCTACGGGGAGCCCGCGCGCCCAGTCCCTTGGATTACGCCGCGTTCGCGGGCTACGCCCCGGCGGCGAGCTCGGCGTTGGTGCCGATGCCCACCTCGGACGCGGGCACCACGCCGGTGGCGTGCGAGTATCGCAGCGGAACCGCGACCGGCTGTCCGGCCTGCACGCCGGAACCGTCGAGCTGGTTGAGCTGCACGATCTCCGCGATCAGGTCGCGAGGATCGGCCTTCGCATCGAGACGGGTAGCCACGGCCCAGAGCGATTCACCGGGCTGCACGACAACGTAACCGAAGTCCGCGGGGCGGCCGTCGACATTGGCCTGCGCCTGCGCGGAGCCGAACACGGCTACGCCCGCGAGGAGCGCCGACACGGCCAGCGTCGCAAGAGCGCCGAACACCCGACGGCCACGGCGCGTCAGACGCAGGCGGCTCTTCGCCGCAGGGGCCTCCGCGCTGCCCTGGTGATCGATCGTTGCACTCAGTTCTCGTGCGCCCATGATCGGCTCCTCTCGTACTTCGACGCCGACCCACGGTCGAACATCTGTATCGAATATACGTTCGATCTCCGAAACCCGCAACCCTCGATTCGAATCTCTGACCGATATTTTTCGGCGACACTCGAACGTATGTTTGCCGCGGGACCGGCCCGCGAACTAGGGTTTCGAACACCGGTAGACACTGAACCACCGACTACCGACATTCATGATCGGCACCGGAGCGCACCGCCCCGGCCGCCCGAGCAGCACCCGGAGAAGAGGCCCTGATGAGCGAGACGACACCGAGCCGCCCTCCGAAGCCGCTCACCGAGAAGCAGCAGGCGATCCTCGAGTGCATCGCCCGCTCCGTCGAATCCCGCGGGTACCCGCCGAGCATGCGGGAGATCGGCGACGCGGTCGGCCTTTCCTCGCTGTCGAGCGTCACCCACCAGCTCACCCGGCTCGAACTCGGCGGCTACATCCGGCGCGATCCCAACCGCCCCCGGGCGCTCGAGATCCTGGTGGAGCTCGCCCAGACCTCGCAGGCCATCGGCGACGTGCCGCAGCAGCAGGTCGAAGAGGCGGCCTACGTCCCCCTGGTCGGGCGCATCGCGGCGGGTGTTCCCATTACTGCGGAGCAGCAGGTCGACGAGGTGGTCCCGCTCCCCGGCAACTGGTCGGCGACGGGCAGCTCTTCATGCTCAAGGTCGTCGGCGATTCGATGATCGACGCCGCCATCTGCGATGGCGACTTCGTCGTGATCCGACAGCAGCGCGATGCCGAGAACGGCGACATCGTCGCTGCGATGCTCGACGGCGAAGCCACGGTCAAGGTGTTCCGCCGTCGCGACGGCCACACCTGGCTGCTCCCCCGGAACAGCGCATTCGAACCGATCCTCGGCGACCACGCCGAGGTGCTCGGCAAGGTCGTCGCCGTCTTCCGCTCGGTCTAGTCGGCGCACAGCGCCGCCGCGGGAGGCGCCGGGGGCGGAGGCATCCCGGCGCCTTTTTCGTCGATTTTGATTATTTGCACTCAGTACATCTATTCTGTGAAGCATGTCCGAGACGCTCGCGCTCCCACGCATCCGCACACACGCAGCGGGGTTTCCCGTACCTATCCCCTACGCGGCCGGCCTGGCGCTGCAACGGGAGGCGGTCGCTCGGATCGCCGGCGGCAGTGACCGCGGCACGCTGCTCCTGCTGCAGCACGAGGCCGTGTACACGGCCGGCCGGCGCGCGCTCCCCGAGGAATTCCCGAACGATGGCACTCCCGTAGTGCCGGTCGACCGCGGCGGGAAGGTGACCTGGCACGGCCCCGGTCAACTCGTCGCGTACCCGGTGATCCGGCTCCGCGAGCGCCTCGGCGTCGTCGACTTCGTCCGGGAGCTCGAGCAGGCGATCATCGAGGTCGCCGCGGAGTTCGGCGCACGCGGATTCCGCGTCGACGGCCGCTCGGGCGTCTGGGCCGACACCGGGGCCGTCGCCCCCGCCAAGTTCGCGCAGATCGGCCTGCACACGAGCGGCGGGATCGTCACCCACGGCCTCGCGATCAACTGCAGCAACTCGCTGGATCCCTTCGCGGCGTTCATCCCGTGCGGCATCACCGACGCCGGGGTCACCACGCTCAGCCGGCTCGTCGGCACCGAGATCCTGCCCCAGCAGGTGGCCCCGCGGCTCGAAGCGCGACTCGCGACCGTGTTCGCGGAGGTCGCCGAGTGAGCGCCCGAAACATCGGCACTCCGCTCTCGGAGGTCCTCGCGGCCGAGCAGCCCGGGAGCGCTTCCCCCGTCGGGTGCGGCCGCGGGCACGCGGAGGCGCCGGACGCCGGCACCGCGCCCGCGGTCGGAGGCCGCCGGCTGCTCCGGGTCGAGGCCCGCAACGCCGAAACGCCGATCGAACGCAAGCCCGAGTGGATCAAGACCCGCGCCCGGCAGGGGCCGGAGTTCCGGGACGTGCACTCGCTCGTCAAGCGCGAGGGCCTGCACACCGTCTGCCAGGAGGCCGGCTGCCCGAACATCTACGAGTGCTGGGAGGATCGCGAGGCGACCTTCCTGATCGGCGGCTCGATCTGCACGCGCCGCTGCGACTTCTGCATGATCACCTCGGGCAAGCCGCTGCCGCTCGACCTCGATGAGCCCCGACGCGTCGCCGAATCGGTGCGCACGATGGGCCTGCGCTATGCGACGATCACCGGGGTCACCCGCGACGACCTCCCCGACACCGGCGCCTGGCTCTACGCCGAGACCATTCGGCAGATCCACGGGCTCAATCCCGGATCGGGCGTCGAATGCCTCGCCGACGATCTCGGCGGCCGCCCCGAGGATCTCGCCCAGGTGTTCGAGGCCGAGCCGGAGGTGTTCGCGCACAACCTGGAGACGGTCCCCCGGATCTTCAAGCGGATCCGGCCGGGGTTCCGCTACGAGCGCTCGCTCGAGGTGATCGCGCAGGCGCGCCGCGCCGGAATGATCACGAAGTCGAACCTGATCCTCGGTATGGGCGAGGAGCGGCACGAGATCACCTCCACCATGCGCGAGCTCTTCGACGCCGGCTGCGACATCCTCACGCTCACCCAGTATCTGCGCCCGTCGAAGCTGCACCATCCGATCGACCGCTGGGTGCGCCCCGAGGAGTTCGTCGAGCTGAAGGCCGAGGCCGAATCGATCGGGTTCGCCGGAGTACTCGCCGGGCCGCTCGTGCGTTCCTCGTACCGAGCCGGTCGTCTCTGGGCGCAGACCATGTCGGCGAAGGGCCGCGAGGTTCCCGCGCACTTGCGTCACCTCGCCGATCGCGCGGCCGAGAGCTTCCCGCAGGCGGTGTAGCCCGGTCCGTCCGCAGCGCTGCTCGAGCGAACGCGAGAGCACCGTTGTTCGACGAGAGCCCGGCGAGTCGCCTTCCGAAAGCCCGTGCTCTCGTCGAACCCGCGTGCTTTCGCGGGCTCAAGCCGACCGGGGCGCTCAGCCGACGGGCGCCAGCAGGTTCAGCTCGCGCAGCACCGCGAGCACCTGTTCGTGCCGGTTGAAGGTGTACAGGTGCACCGACGGCGCCCCGCCCGCGAGCAGCTCGCCGGCCAGGCGGATGGTGTGCTCCACGCCCAGCTCCGGTGCGTAACCGCCGGCGTCCTCGAGCGCACGCTCCAGCCCCGAGGGGCCGGTCGCCCGGCGAGCGAGGCGACCTTGCGCAGCTGGGCGCTCGTCGACACGGGCATGAGGCCGGGCAGCACGGGGATCCGCAGGCCGGCGTCGCGGGCATCCGAGACGAACGACAGATACTCGTCCGCTTCGAAGAACAGCTGGGTGATCGCGAACTGCGCCCCCGCCTCCTGCTTCGCGACCAGCCAGTCGAGGTCCTCGGAGCGCGACCGCGACATCGGATGCCCGTTCGGGTACGCCGCCACGGCGGTCCGCCCGACGCTCGTGAGCGCCGGGCGCTCGGCGCGGGCCTCCGCGATGAGCTCGGTGAGTTCGAGGGCCGACAGCGAACCGGAGACGAGGGGGTCGTCCTCGCTCCGTCCGCGCGGCGGATCCCCCGCAGCGCGAGGAAGTCGTGCACGCCCGCGTCCATGATCCCGTGGATCGTGGCGCGCACGGCCTCCCGCGTCTCGCCGACGGTGGTCAGGTGCGCGAGCGGCAGAGCGTCGGTGTGGTCGCGGAGATACCGCAGGAGGTCGAGCGAGGCGTCCCGGTTCGACCCGTTCGCGCCGTACGTTACCGAGATGAAGTCCGGACCGGCGGCCGAGAGGTGCTGCACGGCGTGGCCGAGGGCGAGCGCCGCGGCCCCGCTGCGCGCCGGGAAGACCTCGAACGAGAACCGGGCGCGCGTGGGCGCGCTGCCCGTCAGCAGCGTGGCGTTCATGCGGGGGCTCCGCTCAGTTCGCGGGCCGCGAGCTCCGTGCCGCGCACGCGCGCGGCGATCTTCGCGAATGCCACGTCCCGTGCGAAGTCCGGCGATCCGTGCCGCGGCTTCTCGTCGATCAGGTAGGGCGAGAAGCCGCAGTCGTCGGTCGAGCCCAGCAGCTCGGGCGGGATGAACCGCGCGGCGCGCACCAGCTGGTCGCGCACCTGTTCGGCGGTCTCGAGCTTCGGGCTCGTCGGGTTCGTGACGCCGACGAGCACGCGGGGCACGGGGGCACCGGCGGCTGCCCGGGCCCGGAGCTGCGTTCCGACGAGCCGGGCAACGCGGTCCGGTTCCGGTTCGCTGGCGGCCTGCACGAGGAAATAGCCCGCCTCGATCTGCAGGAGCTCGGGGATCAGCTCGGCATAGTCGACGTCCGCGGAGTGCACCGAGTCGTTGTCGTTGCCCGGGCAGGTGTGCACGCCGACGGCCGCGCGCTCCTCGGGTGCGAGCTCGGAGAGCACACGGTTGAAGAGCTCGATGAAACCGCCCAGTGCCTCCGGCCCCGCCCACGGTGCCCGGAGATCGCGCCGCAGCGCCAGCCGTCCCTCGGTGAAGTCGATCGAGACGCGCGCGGCGCCCGCCGAGAAGCAGCGGCGGATGTCCTCCGCGCAGCCCGCGACGACGTCGTCCAGGAACTCCGCTCGCGAGTAGTCGCCGAGGCCGTCCTCGGGCACCATGAGCGACAGCATCGAGGGCGAGATCACGGCCTGCTTCAGGGGCACGGTCGTCAGTTCGCGCGCCGCGCGCACATCGTCGGCGGCCCATGCCCGGTACCGGAACGGCCCGCGCGCGAGACTCGGGATCACCCGGTGGTGCCCGTCGGCGAACACCGCGAACACCGGCCCCTCCCGCACATCGCCATCGGCGCCTCCGTCGCCGAGCGGGTAGCTCGCGAAGCTCTGCCGGCGCTGCTCGCCGTCGCTGATGATCGGAGACCCCGTCGCCTCGAATCTCGCAAGGGTGTCGCGCACGGCGCGATCCTGCTCGGCGCGGAGCTCCGCGGCCGGGAGCTGACCGATCTCGGCGTCGAGCACCGCTCGTTGCAGGCCGGCCGGCCGCGGCAGCGAGCCGACCGGCTCGGTCGGCAGCACGCCGTCGGCCGGCCAGCTCGCAGGACCGCAGGGTTCCGCGCTCACGCCGTGCCCGTGGCGCCGGCCTGCTCGGCGCGGACCGCGCGGGCCGCCTGCACGAGGTTCGTCAGGCTCGCCACGGTCTCCTCGTAGCCGCGGGTCTTGAGGCCGCAGTCGGGGTTGACCCAGAGCTGCTCGCCCGGGATGCGGGCGGCGGCGATGCGGATCAGCTCGGTCTGCTCCTCGACGCTCGGCACCCGGGGCGAGTGGATGTCGTAGACGCCCGGCCCGATGCCGCGCGAGTAGCCGTGGTCGCCCAGCGGCTCGACGACGTCCATGCGGCTGCGGGCCGCCTCGATCGAGGTGACGTCGGCATCGAGGCCGTCGACCGCGTCGATGATCTCGCCGAACTCCGAGTAGCACAGGTGCGTGTGGATCTGCACGTCGGAGGCGGCGCCGCTCGTCGCGAGACGGAACGCCCCCACCGACCAGTCGAGGTAGGCCGCCTGACGGTCGGCGTCGAGCGGCAGGAGCTCGCGCAGCGCGGGCTCGTCGACCTGCACGATCTTGATCCCCGCCTCGACGAGGTCGTCGATCTCGTCCCGCAGCGCGAGCGCGACCTGCGCGGCCGTGTCGGCGAGCGGCTGGTCGTCGCGCACGAACGACCAGGCGAGGATCGTCACCGGACCCGTCAGCATGCCCTTGACGAGGTGATCGGTGAGCGACTGCGCATAGGCGGACCAGGCGACCGTCATGGGGGCGGGTCGCGAGACGTCGCCCCACAGGATCGACGGACGGGTCGCGCGGGTGCCGTAGGACTGCACCCAGCCGTTCTCGGTCACCGCGAAGCCGTCGAGCAGCTCCGCGAAGTACTGCACCATGTCGTTGCGCTCGGCCTCGCCGTGCACGAGGACGTCGAGGCCGATCTCCTCCTGCAACCGGATGACGCGTTCGATCTCGGCGCGCAGGAAGCCGTCATAGGCGTCCTGGTCGATCTCGCCGCGCGAGAACGAGGCGCGCGCCCTGCGGATCTCGCTCGTCTGCGGGAACGAGCCGATGGTGGTCGTCGCGAAGGCCGGGATGCCGAGCCCGCGCTGCGCGTCGCGGCGGACCTGCTCGTCGTCGCGGGTGCGGTCGGCGTCCGTCACCGCATCTACGCGCTCGCGGATCGCATCGATGCGCACGCCGGGAGCGGCCGCGCGGTCGGCGAGGATCGCCGAGGTCTCGGCGAGCTCGGCCTCGATCGAATCGGCGCCGTGCCGCAGCCCGCGGGCGAGCACCGCCACCTGCTCGACCTTCTGGTCGGCGAAGGCGAGCCACGAGCGCAGGCGGTCGTCGAGCTTCGCCTCGTCGGTGACGTCGTGGGGCACGTGCTGGAGGGTGTTCGAGGTGCCGACGACGACGTCGATGCCGGCCAGCTGGAGATCCTGCACCACGCCCGAGGCGATGCGCAGATCGGTGCGCCAGATGTTGCGACCGTCGATCACGCCGGCCACGAACTGCTTCCGGTAGAAGGCGCTCTCGAACTCTCCCGAGCTGAAGGCGCCGTGCGGCAGGGTGCCCCGCACGAGATCGGCGTGCACCGCCTCGACCGGAAGCGCCGCGAGGCGCAGCAGGGAGGCCGAGGAATCGCCGTAGGGGGTCGTCAGCAGGACCTGCGGGCGATTCTCGAGGCCGCCGAGCACGCCGTAGGCGCGCTCCACGAGAGCGGTCGCCTCGTCACGCGACACCGGGAGGGAATCCGATACCAGGGCCGGCTCGTCGAGCTGCACCCAGGCGGCGCCGGCCGCGGCGAGCGCGCCGAGCAGTTCGGCGTAGACCGCGACGACGTCGTCGAGCCGGTCGATCGGCGCGAAGCCCTCGCCCGCCGAGTCGGAGGCCTTGGCGAGCAGCAGGTAGGTGACGGGTCCGACGAGGACGGGGCGCGTTTCGATGCCCTGCTCGCCGGCTTCGGCGAACTGGGCGACGAGTGCGGAGGCGTTCGCCTCGAACGGGGTCTTCTCGTCGATCTCCGGGACGCTGTAGTGGTAGTTGGTGTCGAACCACTTCGTCATCTCGAGCGGCTGGTGATCCTTGTCGCCGCGGGCGAGCGCGAAGTAGGTGGCGAGGTCCGTCGCGTCGTCGGCGAATGCGACGTCGGCGAAGCGGGCGGGGATCGCGCCGAGCGCGAGGGTTGCGTCGAGCACCTGGTCGTAGAAGCTGAAGCTCTCGGGGATCGCGCTGCCCGTCGCGGGCAGGCCGAGCTCGACGAGGCGGGCGCGGGTTGCGGCGCGCAGCTCTTCCGCCGTCTCGAGGAGCTGGCCCTCGGTGAGGTCGCCCTTCCAGTAGGACTCGACGGCGCGCTTGAGTTCGCGGCGGCGGCCGATGCGGGGGTACCCGAGGATGGTGGCGTTCGGGAGGGGCTGCGTCGCGGGCATTGGAGTGTCCTTCGCGTGAGGTGAGTGGATCAACTTCACGCTAGCCAGCGGCGTCTTCCAGCGGCAGGTTCGTGTCGCAGTATTACCCGGTTTCCCAGTGTTACCGCAGGGTCGGCGAACGGCTGCGAGATCCGGTATCTCAGCGGAGCAGGAAGGGCTCCAGCTTCGCCACGGTCTCGCCGGTGACGAGAGCGCGCACGCGCGTCCCGTCCTCGACGTACTCGGTCTCGAGCACGCGATTGCGCTCGTGCAGCTCCGCGACCAGGTCGCCCCGATCGTAGGGGATCACGACGTCGACCTCGCGGTCCGGGACCGGAAGCGCCGCATCGATGCGGGCGCGCAGCTCCTCGATCCCCTCGCCCGTCCGCGCGGAGGCGAACACCGCGTCGGGCGCGAGGCCGTGCAGCACGAGGCGCTGCGCGTCGTCGATGAGGTCCGACTTGTTGAACACGACGATCTCGGGAATGCCCTGCGCGTCGACCTCCGCGATCACGTCGCGCACGGTGCGCAGCTGGGATTCGGGATCGGGGTGCGAGCCGTCGACGACGTGCAGGACGACGTCCGCCTCCCCCACCTCCTCGAAGGTGGAGCGGAAGGCCTCGACGAGCTGATGCGGCAGGTTGCGGACGAATCCGACGGTGTCGCTGTAGGTGAACGTGCGTCCGTCCGCCGTCTCGGCGTGCCGCACCGTCGTGTCGAGGGTCGCGAACAGCTGGTTCTGCACGAGCGCCGTGCTGCCCGTCAGGCGGTTGAGCAGGCTCGATTTGCCGGCGTTCGTGTACCCGGCGATCGCCACCGACGGCACCTCGCCGCGCTTGCGGTTGGCTCGCTTGGCCTCGCGCGCGGGCGCGAACCCGGCGATCTGCTTGCGCAGCTTCGCCATGCGGGTGTGGATCTTGCGCCGGTCGAGCTCCATCTTGGTCTCGCCCGGGCCGCGCGAGCCCATACCCGCGCCGCCGGAGCCCACCTGTCCACCGGCCTGACGGGACATGGATTCGCCCCAGCCGCGCAGGCGGGGCAGCAGGTACTCGAGCTGCGCGAGCTCGACCTGCGCCTTGCCCTCGCGGCTCTTCGCGTGCTGGCTGAAGATGTCGAGGATCACCGCGGTGCGGTCGATGACCTTGACCTTCACCACGTCCTCGAGGGCGCGCCGCTGGCTGGGCGCGAGCTCGGTGTCGGCCACCACCGTGTCGGCGCCGACCGAAGCGACCAGTTCGGCGAGCTCGTGGGCCTTGCCCTTGCCGAGGTAGGTGCTCTTGTCCGGGTGCGGGCGCCGTTGCAGGAGCCCGTCGAGCACGTTCGCGCCCGCCGTCTCGGCGAGCGCGGCGAGTTCGCGCAGCGAATTCTCCGCGTCGTCCAGGCTCCCCTGGGGGTAGACCCCGATGAGCACCACGTTCTCGAGACGCAGCTGGCGGTACTCGACCTCGGTCACGTCCTCGAGCTCGGTCGAGAGACCCGGCACGCGGCGCAGCGATGCGCGCTGCTCGCGCTCCAGGCGGATCGCCTCGATATCGGCGGAGAGCTGATCGTGCGCCTCGTCGCCGAGCGCCTGCGCGCCGCCGGTCAGGTTCTCGACGCCGCCATCGCGGAGGACCGTCGCTCCGGTGGCGCCGGAGCTGCCCGCGCGGGCCAGGATTCGTTCGATGGGATCGGCGACCTCGGTGCCAGGATCCTCAGAAGTGCGTTTCGTCATGCGGGCACCAGTCTACGGCGCGCCCGGCCGGGCGACCAGGCCCGTTCGCCGAGAGCGTCCGTGCCGGAGGACGAGCCCGTGCCGGTAGGCTCTCGCCATGGCACTTCCCCTTCAGCGAGCGTCCCGGGCATGAGCGGCCACTACTTCAGCGAGTCGCCGGAGAGCGAGCTGCGACCCCGCGAGATCCGCGCCGTGCTCGGCGGCGCGGAGCGCAGCGTGCGGACGGCGGGCGGGGTGTTCAGCCCCGAACATCTGGATCGCGGCACCGAAGTGCTGCTGCGCACGCTCGCCGATGCGCCTCCCGCCGGGCGGGTGCTCGACATCGGCTGCGGCTGGGGGCCCATCGCCCTCGACGCGGCGCTCACCGCATCGGCGTCGGGCCTCGAAGCGGAGGTCTGGGGTGTCGATGTCAACGAACGGGCCCGCGCCCTCGCCGCGGAGAACGCTCGATCGCTCGGCCTCGCGGGCGTGCGCATCGCGTCCCCCGAAGAGGTCCCGGCCGAGCTCCGGTTCGACGAGATCCGGTCGAATCCGCCCATCCGCGTGGGGAAGGCGGCGCTGCACGAGATCCTCGGCACCTGGTTGCCGCGTCTCGCCCCGGGCGGCTCCGCCTACCTGGTCGTCGCGAAGCACCTCGGCGCCGACTCCCTGCAGCGCTGGATCGGCGAGGCGTTCCCCGAGCTCGCGGTGGATCGCATGGCCCGCGACAAGGGCTTCCACGTGCTCCGTGCCAGGCAGGTCTGACGCAGGGGTCCGCGCTCCGCGTTCCCTGAGAGCGCGGCTCCGTCGGCCCTCCTAGACTGATGCCGAGCGCCCGGAATTCGCCGGGGCCGCAACTCGAAGGACAGACGATGTCGAACCTGTTCCCGCCGCAGGACCCCAGCCGGACCGGGCTCCCCGATGCGACGACGGGCACTCCGTTCTCCGAGCCGCAGCCCCCGCACGTCGAGGCGGTTCCGCCGCAGTTCCCGCCGCAGCCCGAAGCGCCGCTCAACGCGCTTTCCCTCGTCTCGTTCATCGGTTCGTTCTTCGTCGGCCTCGTCGGCATCATCTGCGGCCACATCGCGCTGCGCCAGATCAAGCGCAGCGGCGAGCGCGGCCACGGATTCGCCCTGGCCGGCACGATCATCGGCTACGCCACGCTCGCGCTCGAGCTGGTCGCGATCGGGTTCCTCATCCTCTTCGGCATCTTCGCGATCGGTGCGATCGGCCTGACGGCCGGCAGCGCGGGATCGGGTTATCAGGACGAGGGCGGATCCGCTCCGTACAGCGAGGAATCGGTGACGCCGTCCCCCGCGAACCAGCCCCTGTGCGATGCCCTCAACACCTATTGGGACGAGGTCGATGCGTACGTGATCGGCGAGCCCGCGCCGCAGACGCTGATCGACTCGGTCAAGAAGGTCACCGAGATCGCGCCCGAATCGCATCGGAAGCTCTACACCGACTACGTCGCGATGCTCTCGGGAACCTCGAAGCTCCCCGCGGCCGAGAAGCAGCAGCTCCAGGCGGACGCGGACAACGCGCTCACCGAGGACGGCGCCGACTGCTGGTGATTCACCGCGCGCGACCGATGCGGCGATCATTTTTAATGATCATTCAATTGAAACCGCAAGTGTATATCGCCTCGAATTCCTGAACGCTTTTCAACCACCCTTCCCCGAGATGCGCGAATAGGAATCTTCCGCATACACTCATTGCGGGGACCATGGCGATCCGACGCGCTCTCCTTTTCCCCGCTCATGAATTCCGCGCCCGTCGGGCGCCCCGCAGACCCGGAAGAGATCGCATCGTGACGACCCCCGAGCAGCCCGAGAACCAGGCTCCGAACCAGCCGCCCGTCCAGCCTCAGGCGCCCCAGACCCCCGTGCCGCCCGCTGCGGAGGCGCCGAGCGCACCCGTCGCTCCCCCGGTTCCGCCGGTCGGTTCGGAGCAGCCGACCGTCCAGTTCCCGCAGACCGCGCCCGTCGCAGGTGCGCCGGTCCCGCAGGCGGCTCCCGCCCCGCAGCCCGCTCCGGTCGCAGGTGCGCCGGTGCCTCCGCAGGGCCCCGGAGCCCCCGTGCCCCCGTACCAGCAGCCCGGGGCCCAGGTTCCCGCTCCCCAGGCCCCGATGAACCCGCTCGCGCTGGTCTCGTTCATCGGCTCCTTCTTCATCGGCCTCGTCGGCGTGATCTGCGGCCACATCGCGCTGAAGCAGATCAAGCGCGATGGCGGGCGCGGGCGCGGCTTCGCCCTCGCCGGCACGATCATCGGCTACGTCAGCGTCGCCAGCGGCATCATCGCGTCGATCTTCCTCATCGTGACCCTCGTCACCGGGGCCGCCATCGTCGGCACCGCGGCCTCCGAGGCGCAGAAGCAGTACGAGGACAGCCAGACCAGCATCGCTCCGACCGAGACGACCGACTCGCCCTCGAGCGATTCGACCGATTCGTCGGGCACCTCCGAGTCCTCGTCCGCGTTCTGCACGGCGCTCGACAAGGTCGAGAAGGAGAGCCTCAACATCGATCCGAGCGCTGGCCAGGCCCCCCAGTCCCTGATCGACGCCTACAAGGAGCTGGCTTCGGCCGCGACCGGCGAGCACCGGGCGGTCTACCAGAAGATGGCGGAACTCCTCCAGAACCCGACGAGCGCGAACGCGTCGGAACTCAGCCAGCTGCAGTCCGATCTGGCCTCGGCCGTCGCCTCGGACTACGTGGACTGCATGTAGTCCTCGACCCGAGCGCGAGAGCGGCGGGCCGCCCTTCGGGGCGACCCGCCGCTCTCGCGTTTTCGAAGGGACGCGCGGCGCGCGCCCCACGTCACAGCCGGTCGAGGTCGATCTCACCGCGGTAGACGAGCTCCGCCGGACCGCTGAGGGAGACGTGCTCGCCCTCTTCCGTCGGGAACATGCGCACGCCGAGCCGGCCGCCGGGCACTTCGATGCTCCAGTGGTTCGGCATCCCGTCGCCGCCCCAGTGCCGGAACGCGAGCGCGGCGGCCGCGGTTCCCGTCCCGCAGGACAGCGTTTCGCCGACGCCGCGCTCGTGCACGCGCATCCGGATGTGCGCGACCCCGTTCTTGAGCAGCGGATCCTCCGGCACGACGAATTCGACGTTGGCTCCCGACTCGGGCACCGGATCGAGCGCGGGCGCCTTCGCGAGGTCGAGCCCGTCGAGTTCCCCGCCGTTCGCCAGGGCGACCACGACGTGCGGGTTGCCGAGGTCGATGCCGAGGCCGGGGCGCGCGACGTCGAGCCCATTCGCCGCGACGAGCCTTTCGGGGGCCAGCCGCCAGCGTCCGAGATCCACCGTGTAGCCCGAGACCCCGGTGAGCACGTCCTTCACACCCGCGCGCGTGCCGATCGGCAGGGTATCGCGTCGTTCGGGAGCGACCAGCCCCTCGGCGATGAGGTAGTGGGCGTAGACGCGGATCCCGTTGCCGCACATCTCCGCGGGCGTCCCGTCGGCGTTCCAGTAGTCCATGAACCACTCCGCTTCGGGCTCCTCCGCCAGAGCCGCGGCGCCCTCGGGGAGCGCGCGGGAGCGCACGGCGCGGATCACTCCGTCGGCGCCGATGCCGAAACGCCGGTCGCAGATCGCCGCGATCTGCTCAGGAGCGAGGTCGGTCTCCCCTCGGGGTCGGTGAAGAGCACGAAGTCGTTGCCCGTGCCGTGGCCCTTGGTGAACGCGAGGGTCGTCATGGTCCCAGTCTAGGGCTGGCGTCTGCGCGCCGACTCGATCGCCCGAGTCGGATGCTAGCGTGACGGCATGATCGACTCCGGCCCGGGCGCTCTGACGTCCGAAGATCTTGCGCGCCTGCGGCGCTGCGTCGACCTCGCGCGCGAGGCGCTCGAGGACGGGGACGAACCATTCGGCTCCTTGCTCGTCGATCCCACCGGCATGGTGCGCTTCGAAGATCGGAATCGGGTGAGGCACGGTGACGCCACCCGGCACCCCGAGTTCGCGATCGCCCGGTGGGCTGCCGCGCACCTCACGCCCGAGGAACGGGCCTCGAGCGTGACCTACACGTCGGGCGAGCACTGCGCCATGTGCTCGGCCGCGCACGCCTGGGTCGGCCTCGGCCGGATCGTGTACGCGACGAGCACCGAGCAGTACGCCGCTTGGACGACCGAGTGGGGGATCTTTCCGGCACCCGTCGCTCCGCTGCCGATCCGAGCGGTGGCCCCGGGGGTGCCAGTCGCCGGCCCGGCCCCCGAACTCGCCGACGACGTGCGCGCGCTGCACGCCCGGCGGTTCGGGATCGAACTCTGACGGGCCCGCAGGGCTCCGGCTGGTGGCCCTCGGGCTCAGGAGTCCGCGATCAGCCTGCGGCTCCGCACCAGCACGTCGTCGGTTCCGTAGCCGAGCGCGTCGTAGAGGCCGACCACGCCGGCGTTCTCGCCGCGCACCATGAGCTGCACCTTGGGGCAGCCCATGGCTTCGAGGCGCCGCTCCGCCTCCGCCACGAGCGCGCGGGCGATCCCGCGTCCACGATGCGCCGGATCCGTCGCGAGATAGTAGAGCCATCCGCGATGCCCGTCGTAGCCCGCCATGACCGAGCCGACGACGCGCTCCGATCCGTGCTGCACGCCGACGAGGAACAGTTCCGGCTGCACCGCGGCCTTCCGTGCGATGTCTGCGCGCGGATCGTTCCAGGGCCGGGTCAGTTCGCAGGCCTCCCAGAGCGCGACGACGGCTTCGGTGTCGGAGGCGGCGAAGGCTCGTATGCGGGCGTTCATGCGGGAACGATAGCAGCGCATCCGCGGGAGAGGACGCGCCGGGCCGGATCGGCTAGGATCGTTCCCTCCCCTGGCGGAGGAGAAAGGCGGTCCGTGGCCCATGGATCAGCGGCAACCCGCGGTGATCGTCGATGTCGACGGGACGCTGTGCGACGTCTCCGGCATCCGCCACTATGTGGCGGCCGATCCTCGGAACCGGAACTTCGATCTCTTCCACCGCGCTTCGGCGCTGTGCCCGGCGATACCCGGGACCCTCGCCTGGGTCGAGCGCGAACACGCGCTCGGACGCGCCGTCCTCGTCGTCATCGCGCTCTGGCGCCGCGAGGGGATCCCGGTCACCGTCGTCCCCGGGTGGGCTCATCCGGCGGAAGGTGCCGAGTTCAGTCCGCGAGCCCCGTGATCCGCCCGACCTCCGGCGCATCGATCCACTCGATGCCCGGGTACCGCTTGAACCAGCTGACCTGGCGCCGCGCGTAGCGTCGGGTCAGCGCCTGGGTCTCGGCGACCGCCTCCGTCTCGCTCATGCGTCCCGCGAGCTGCGCCAGCGCTTGTGCATACCCGATCGCGCGGCTGGCGGTCTTGCCCTGTTCGATCCCCAGCGGAACCAGCGCACGCACCTCGTCGAGCAGGCCGTCGGCCCACATCCGCTCCACCCGACGGTCGAGACGGTCGACGAGCTCGGCGCGTTCACAGTGGACCCCGATGATCCGAGTGCCGGCGCTCCCTCGGGATGCCACCGCGCCGGTGCCTCCGGAAGCACCACCTGCGCATCGCCGCCGAGACGCGCGACCTCGAGGGCGCGCACGACCCGTCTGGGGTTCCGCCGGTCGACGGCTTCGGCCACCGCGGGGGCGAGGTTCCGCAGCTCTTGGAGCAGCGGCTCGACCCCGTCCCGGTCGAGCCGGGCTTCGAGCTCGACGCGGAGCGTTTCGTCCCTGGGCGGGAAGCGGAAGTCGAAGATCGCGCTCGACACGTAGAGCCCGGAACCGCCGACGAGAATCGCATGGTTCCCTCGCGCGAGCACCGCTTCGATCGCGCTTCGCGCCGTCGGCTGATACCAGGCGACGGTGGCCTCGTCTCGGGGTTCGACCGCGTCGAACAGGTGGTGCGGGATCCCCCGACGTTCCGCCTCGGGCAGCTTCGCGGTGCCGATGTCCATGCCTCGGTAGAGCTGCATGGCGTCGGCGTTCACGATCTCGGCGGCCGTGCCGTCGGCGCGCAGGCGTTCGGCGAGCGCGAGCGACAGCGCGGTCTTGCCGGTGCCGGTGGCCCCGACGACGGCCCAGATGCCCGGGAGCACCGACGCGCCCGAGCCGATCACGCGGTCCGGATGGTCGGAATGCCCAGACCGACCTGACGCGCACCCCCGGCGGATGCCGGAGCGGGCACCCCGCAGCTCTCGGCCTGGCGTCGGTCCCAGGCGTCACCCGCGCGAGTGCGGCGCACGGCGTAGGCGGAGGTGTCGTCGGCGATGAGGAAGTGGGGAGCAGCCGCGGTCACTCCGACGGTGACGACGTCGCCCGGACGGGGCTCTTCGGCGCCTTCGGGCAGGGCGAAGTGCACGAGGCGGTTGTCTTCGCCGCGCCCGGAGAGCCGCCGCGTCGCCGAGTCCTTCTTGCCCTCGCCGACGGAGACCAGGACGTCGATGCGTCGTCCGACCTGCGCCCGGTTCTCTTCGAGGGAGAGGCGTTCCTGGAGCGCGACGAGGCGCTCATACCGCTCTTGCACGACCGCCTTGGGGATCTGGTCCTCCATGGTCGCCGCGGGCGTGCCGGGGCGGATCGAGTACTGGAAGGTGAAGGCGCTGGAGAACCGTGAAGCTTCGACGACGCGCAGCGTCTCGGCGAAGTCCTCCTCGGTCTCGCCGGGGAAGCCGACGATGATGTCGGTGGTGATCGCCGCGTCGGGGATCTGCTCGCGGACCCGGTCGAGGATCCCGAGGAACTTGGCGCTGCGGTAGGAGCGGCGCATGGCCTTGAGCACGCGGTCGCTGCCGGACTGGAGCGGCATGTGCAGCGACGGCATCACGTTCGGCGTCTCGGCCATCGCGGCGATGACGTCGTCGGTGAATGCGGCGGGATGCGGGCTCGTGAAGCGGACCCGTTCGAGCCCGTCGATCTCGCCCATGGCGCGGAGCAGCTTGCCGAACGCCTGCCGGTCGCCGAATTCGACGCCGTAGGTGTTGACGTTCTGCCCCAGCAGCGTGACCTCGATCGCCCCGTCGTCGACGAGCGCCTGCACCTCGGCGAGGATGTCGCCGGGCCGCCGGTCCTTCTCTTTCCGCGCAGCGTGGGCACGATGCAGAAGGTGCAGGTGTTGTTGCACCCGACGGAGATGGACACCCAGCCGCTCGACGCGGAGTCGCGCTTGGTCGGCAGCGTGGAGGGGAACGTCTCGAGCGCCTCGAGGATCTCGACCTGCGCCTCGTCGTTGTGGCGTGCGCGTTCGAGGAGGGCGGGCAGGGATCCCATGTTGTGGGTGCCGAACACGACGTCGACCCAGGGCGCCTTCTCGACGATGGCGTGCTGGTCCTTCTGCGCGAGACAGCCGCCCACGGCGATCTGCATGCCGCCGTCACGTTCGCGCTTGACCCCGGCCAGGGCGCCGAGCGTCCCATAGAGCTTCTTGTCGGCGTTCTCGCGCACCGCGCAGGTGTTGATGACGATCACGTCGGCGTCCTCGCCGTCGCTGCGCACGTACCCCGCGGACTCGAGCGAACCGGAGAGGCGTTCCGAGTCGTGCACGTTCATCTGGCACCCGAAGGTGCGCACTGCGTAGCTGCGCGGCGTCCCGTCGGCACGAACTGCGGCGGGCGACGGTGCGATCTCAGTGGGTTCGGAGACGACGGTTGACATGATCCGATTCTACCGAGACCGTCGCGCTCACCAGGACCGGCCCACAGGCGGAAACATCGCGGGAGGAGGGGACGTCGTGCTCCCGGCTACTCGAATCGCACGCTCGATCCCCGACCGCCGGATGGCCGGGAGCCTGCGGAGCGGGCACCGGTTCCGTCGAGCGCGTCGCGGACGGCCCGGACCGCGGGCTCACCGGACCACCCGCGCCGGGCGAGGAATCCGAGCAGTCTTCGTTCGGCGGTCTGCCGGTCGACACCGCCGAGTCGCTGAGCGCGTTCGAGCGCGGTGCGACGCAGCAGCGCGAACTCCTCATCGTCATCGAGCTCGCCCAGCGCGGTCTCGATCGCCTCGTCTTCGAACTTCCGCTCGCGGAGCTTCTGCCGAATCTGAGCGCGACTCGCCCGCTTGCCCTCACGCAGCTTCTCCGTGACGACCCGTGCCAGGCCCAGATCGTCGAGGTAGAGGCTCCGCACGAACTCGTCGATCACGTCGTCGACCTCGTGCGGGTCGTGTCCGAGGGCGACCAGCTCTGCGCGCAGCTCACCGCTGGACCGGGCTCGGCGAGCGAGGAGGCGCACCGCGTCTTCGTTCGCCGTGCGGGTCGGGCCGTCGGGCTCTCCGGACCCGTCGGACGCCTCGATGTCCGTCGCTTCGGAGTCGTCGGCACGACCGGCTCCACCGCGCCGCTGCGAGTGAGCGGGGTTCCCCCGAAGACTGCCTCGACGACATTGCTCCGACGACTCGGAGCGCCGGCAGCCGCTTCTCGCGACGACCCGACATCGGCGGGTTCAGCCTCGGCCTCGCTCGCTTCGCCCGACCTATCGGCCGGGGAAGCGCCGCCGAGGCGCGAGCGGAACTCGATCACCTCGGCGAGGTCGCCCCGGTCGGCGGTGGTGGCCGCCGACCGGTCCTCGGGAGGCGGCAGAAAGCGGACCGCCATGGTTCTTAGGCTCCGATGCGCACGTCGCCCGCGGCCTCGCCGCCGTCGACGGCGGCTGCGTCAGCCTCGGTGCGGCCATTGACGCCGAGCTTCACCAGGATCTTCTCTTCGATCTCGGCAGCGACGTCCGCGTGCTCGATCAAGAAACGACGGGCGTTCTCCATGCCCTGGCCCAGCTGGTCGCCGTCGTACGTGTACCAGGAGCCGCTCTTCTTGACGAGGCCGTGCTCGACACCGAAGTCGATGAGCGAGCCCTCGCGAGAGATACCGACACCGTAGAGAATGTCGAACTCGGCCTGCTTGAAGGGCGGTGCCATCTTGTTCTTGACGACCTTGACGCGGGTACGGTTGCCCACGGCGTCCTGACCGTCCTTCAGCGTCTGGATACGGCGGATGTCGAGACGAACCGAGGCGTAGAACTTGAGCGCCTTGCCGCCCGAGGTCGTTTCGGGGCTGCCGAAGAAGACGCCGACCTTCTCGCGGAGCTGGTTGATGAAGATCGCGGTGGTCTTGGTCTGGTTGAGACCGCCCGTCATCTTGCGGAGCGCCTGGGACATGAGCCTGGCCTGCAGGCCCACGTGGCTGTCGCCCATCTCGCCTTCGATCTCGGCCTTCGGCACGAGCGCCGCGACCGAGTCGATGACGATCAGGTCGACCGAGCCGGAGCGGATCAGCATGTCGGCGATCTCGAGCGCCTGCTCGCCGGTGTCGGGCTGCGAGACGAGCAGCGAGTCGATGTCGACGCCGAGCTTCTGCGCGTACTCGGGGTCGAGCGCGTGCTCCGCGTCGATGAACGCCGCGATACCGCCGGCACGCTGCGCGTTCGCGATGGCGTGCAGTGTGAGCGTGGTCTTTCCCGAGGACTCGGGACCGTAGATCTCGATGATGCGGCCGCGCGGAAGACCGCCGATGCCGAGGGCGACGTCCAGTGCGATCGAGCCGGTCGGGATCACTTCGACCGGAGCGCGCTCCTGGCTTCCCATGCGCATGATCGCGCCCTTGCCGAACTGCCGATCGATCTGCGCGAGTGCCGCGTCGAGGGCCTTTTCGCGATCGTTTGCTGCCATGGTGTGCTCCTTCTGCTCGGGCGGAAACCGCCTGCTCTGCCGCCTATCGGCTGTCGTGCGAAGCAACCGGCGGCTGCTCCTCGACAAGGCGTGATGGCTTCGTGTTCAGACACTAGAAGCAGCCACCGACATTCACGCCTGAGACCACAGCTCCCGGAGCCAGAAAGGCACCGAATCCATCTGGGGACGACGATAGCAACATTCGAACACACATTCGATAGCGCGGCGGCGTGTCGCAGGCCGCATCCACGGGTTCAGCCCTGCGGATCGCGGAGACCCCTGCCGTAGCGGCGGGCGGGCGGCACGTCGAGGTCCTCGCAGACCGCGGCCCACACCTCGCGCGCCGGCACCCCTCGCGCGAGCGCCGAGTCCGCCGTGCCGTCGAGGGCGACGAGCCAGTGATCGCGCATGAGCACCCCCGCGTAGGCGTCGCCGAACTCCTCGCGCATCGCACGCTGGAACTCGCTCAGTCGCATCGCTCCCCCTCGGGACGGATGAGGGCGTCCGGCCGCGAACGGCCGGACGCCCTCGAAAGATCGGATCGGACTAGCGAGCCATCAGCTCGGACGCATAGCCCGAGACCAGGTCGGCGGGCACCGTGTCCGGTACGCGCGACGCGAGAGGGACACTGAGCCCCTCGACCACCGCGAGGCGATCGCTCACCTCGCCGTAGATGACCGAGAGCGGCGTATCGAGCGCGTCGGCGACCGCCGCGAGAATCTCGCTCGAGGCTTCCTTCTGCCCGCGCTCCACCTCGCTGAGATAGCCCAGCGCAACGCTCGCCTCGCCGGCGACCTGTCGCAGGGTCCGGCCCTTCTGCAGGCGGAAGTCTCGCAGCACGTCACCGATCTCTTGACGAACCAGCACCATGGCGTCCTCCTTCTTGCGTCCGCGATCCGAAGATCACGTCTCCACACTACCCGCCCGGAATCGACTTCCCCGAGTGGGTGACGCTTCAAGTCTGCCGAGCGTCACTGTGAACAACCGGCGCGACTCCCCGACTATTCCTGAACATCACCTGAATATGAGCCGAGTCGGCTCAAGTCAGGCGGACGGAGTCCGCTCCGAGCCGGGATCTCGCCTCAGCAGCTCTCCGAGTGCTTCGACACCGGCGCGAACCGCAGCCTCCCGGATCGCGTGGCGATCCCCGTGCAGGCGCAATCGCACCGCGCGCTCCCCGGCCGCGGAGCTCAGTCCCAGCCACACGGTGCCGGCCGGCTGCCCCGTCTGCGGATCCGGGTCGGGTCCCGCGACTCCGGTGGTCGCGATGCCGATCTCGGCCTCGCGACCGTCGACCGCGCAGGCCTCCCGCACTCCCCGCGCCATCTGCTTCGCGACCTCGGGATCCACGGGACCGCGTTGTGCGAGCAACTCCGGATCGACCGCGAGCAGGGCCGCCTTCAGCGGCGTGGCATAGGCCACCACACCGCCGAGCACCACGGTCGACGCTCCCGGGACGGCGACCAACGCGGAGCACAGCCACCCGCCGGTGAGCGATTCGGCGACGGCGATCCGCTGGCCGGACCGCCGGGCCGCCGCGATCACCGCTTCGGCGTCGGTCATCGCCCCGTGCCTCCGCCGGCTCCGCGACGCAGACGCGCGAAGTTGACGACGTAGTCGATGCCGCTCGCGACGGTCAGCAGCACGGCGATCGTCATCGCGATGGCGTTCACCACGTGCATCCACGATCCGAGGAGTTCGGGGAACGGGAAGATCGCGAGCGGGATCGCGACAGACTGGGCGATCGTCTTGAGCTTGCCCATCCACGCTGCGGCCACCACGACCTCGCGCGCTTCGAACAGGCGGTGAGCGGTGATCCCGACCTCGCGGATCAGCACGAGCGCGGTGATCCACCAGGGAAGCTCGCCGAGAATCGACAGGCACACGAAGGCACCGCCGGTGAGGAACTTGTCGGCGATCGGGTCCAGCAGCTTACCGAGGTCGGTGACGAGCCCACGGGAGCGGGCGAGATAGCCGTCCCAGGCGTCCGTCGCGATCGCGAGCACGAAGAACGCTCCGGCAGCCCACCGCCAGGGCCCCATCTCGCCGTCATCGGCGAGGAGCATCCAGATGAAGAACGGGGTCGCGAGGATCCGCGCCCCCGTGATCACGTTGGGCGCATTCCAGTTCGAAATGTGCTCGGGGGTGCTGATACCGCTCATTCTGGGGCTCCGCTCGCCGTACGACCTGTCGGAGGTCTCAGTAGTAGGTGATGGTCAGCTTGCCGTCCTCGAACACCGGGCGGAAGATCAGCCTCGAGAAGTCGGCCTCGAGCGCTTCGGAGCCTTCTCCGCCTCCGGACTGCTTGCCGGTGTAGGTGACGGTCGCCGCCCCCTTCTCCTTGAGCTCGAACGAGTACTGCTGGAGCTCGACCTTCGGGTAGGACTTCACCGACACTCCGATCTTCTGCACGTCGTAGACCTTCGAGGGGTAGCCGGAGATGCCGCACTCCCTGACGGAGGACAGGTCGGTCACCGACTTGATGCACTCGTCGATGTGGGCTTTCAACTGCGCATCGATCTCGTCGGCCATCGCCTGCGAGGGGACGAGCTTCGGGGTGTCCGTCGCAGACAGCACGTCGCTTCCGATCTCGAAGACGAAGGGCTCGCTGAACTCGAAGTACTTGTTGGGGGCCTGGGCCGTGTAGACGCCGGGGTAGGCTTCCAGCCGGAGGTCGTTCGTGATCAGCCCGTCGTAGCCGGGCAGGCGGTAGGCGTCGGCACCGCTGCTCCCGTAGACCCGCGGCAGCGGAGCGGTCAGCCCGCGCGAGACGTACCAGCCCTTGTCGTCCTTGCGCAGCTCGAAGGTGCCGCGCGCGGTCGAGCCATCGACCTTGTAGGTGGCCGACGCGATCGCCTGGTCATCGCGCTGGCTGATGGCGGTGAGTTCGTAGTCGGTCGCGCGCTCCGCCTTGGCGTAGGCGTCGGACGCCAGGACGGCGAGACGCTTGTCCCCGTCGACTCGGGCGATCTTGTTCGCCTCGGCGACCTTGCCGCTCGACAGCGAAGCGAGGTAGTCGCTCGCCGTGCCCTTCGGACCCCCGGAGGAGATGACGACCACGAGCACGACCACCACGGCGATGATCGCGAGGATCGCCGCGCTCCCGCCGATGATCAGCCAGAGCGCCCACTTCGGCAGGCCGCGCTTCGCCGGAGGTGCGCCCGCCGCCGAGTACGGCGCGCCGGGCTGCGGAGCCCACTGCTGCGCCGGCTCGCCGGTCGGGGCCGCAGGCGCGTGCATCTCGGGTACGGGCACGGGCGGCGCGGGCATCTGGACCTGCGGTGCGTGCGTCTGCGGTGCCGCCGGAGGCACGGGCGGACCCCACTGCTGCGCGGCTTCGGCTGCGGGAGGGGCGGGCGCAGACTCCGGGGCCGTGCCCGGCGCAGCCCACTGGTGGATCGGATCCGGCTCGCCCGGCGCGGGTGGGGCCGACTGCTCGGGCGCAGCCGGAGCGGGTGCCTGAGCACCCGGCTGCTCCGCGCGCGGACTCGGCGAGCCCGTCTGCGATTCGGGGGCGCCGCCGCCGGGCTGCTCGGGCTGGTTTGTGTCGCTCACGGTGCTTCTCGCTCTCGGGTGGGATCGTCGTTTCGACGCTAGCAGGACGCAGGTGCTTTCGGGCACCGCGCGAGGATCTCTTGCGACAGGACGATGCCCCGAGCAGCGCTCGGGGCATCGCCTTCGTTCGCGCGGAGGAAGTGTTCAGTCGCGGCCCGTCAGGCTCCAGGCGTCCTCGTCTTCCTCGGCTTCGACCTCTTCGAGACCGGCCTGATGGCGACCGATCGGATCGTCGTAGGGGTCGGGTTCGACCGCCTGCGGCATCGACGCGGGGGCGGCCGGAGCGGCCTGGACCGCACCCGCGGGAGGTGCGTCCCCGCGGAGCCGCGCGAGCACCTCGGGCAGCTGTTCGGGCGAGACGAGCACGTCGCGGGCCTTCGAGCCTTCGGAGGGGCCCACGATGTCTCGGGACTCCATGAGGTCCATGAGCCGGCCGGCCTTCGCGAAGCCCACGCGGAGCTTGCGCTGCAGCATCGAGGTGGATCCGAACTGCGACGAGACCACGAGTTCGACGGCCGCGAGCAGGACCTCGAGATCGTCGCCGATGTCCTCGTCGATCTCCTTCTTCTCGACCGCCTGAGCCACGTCGGCCCGGTACTCGGGCTGCGCCTGCGCTTTGACGTGGGCGACCACCTTGGCGATCTCGGACTCGTTGACCCAGGCGCCCTGCACGCGCATCGGCGTGGATTCGCCGTTGAGCAGCAGCAAGCCGTCACCCTGGCCGATCAGCCGTTCGGCGCCGACCTCGTCGAGGATGACGCGGGAGTCCGTGCCCGAGGCCACGGCGAAGGCGTACCGGCTGGGCACGTTCGACTTGATGACGCCCGTGACCACGTTGACCGAGGGGCGCTGGGTCGCGAGCACCAGGTGGATGCCCGCCGCACGAGCGAGCTGGGTAATGCGCTGGATCGAGTCCTCGACATCGCGCGGAGCGATGAGCATGAGGTCCGCGAGCTCGTCGACCACGACCAGCAGGTACGGGTAGGGCTTGAGCACGCGCTGGCTGCCCTCGGGCAGCACGATGGAACCGGATCGGACGGCCTCGTTGAAGTCGTCGATGTGGCGGAAACCGAAGCTCGCCAGGTCGTCATAGCGCATGTCCATCTCTTTCACGACCCACTGCAGCGCCTCGGCCGCCTTCTTGGGGTTCGTGATGATGGGGGTGATGAGGTGCGGAACGCCCTGGTAGACCGTGAGCTCCACGCGCTTGGGGTCGACGAGCACCATGCGTACCTCGGCCGGCGTCGCGCGCATGAGGACGCTCGTGATCATCGAGTTGATGAAGCTCGATTTGCCCGAGCCGGTCGCACCGGCGACGAGCAGGTGGGGCATCTTGGCGAGGTTGGCAACGACGAAGCCGCCCTTCACGTCCTTGCCCACGCCGATGGTCATCGGGTGGGTGCTGCGCTGGGCCTTCGCCGAACGCAGTACGTCGCCGAGAGCCACGTTCTCGCGATCCTTGTTGGGGATCTCGATGCCGATCGCGCTCTTGCCCGGGATCGGCGAGAGGATGCGGACCTCGTTGGAGGCCACCGCGTAGGACAGGTTCTTGGAGAGAGCCGTCACCTTCTCGACCTTGACGCCGGGGCCGAGCTCGACCTCGTACTGCGTCACCGTCGGGCCGCGCGAGAATCCGGAGACGCGGGCGTCGACCTTGAATTCTTCGAACACCCGGGCGATCGCAGCCATGATCTGGTCGTTGGCCTCGGTGTGCGTGCGAGGAGCGTCGCCCGCGCTCAGCGTGCCCTGGTCGGGCAGCAGGTAGCTGGGTGCGGCCGTCGGCACGTGCGGAGGCGCGACGGCGAACGGCGTCGTGGGCGCGGGCCCCGGCTCCGGGGCGTCGTCCGGCTGCCAGTCGGCGACGAAATCGGTCGGCGAGTCGTCGCCGAGTCCGGAGGCCGCGGCGGCTCCCGACGCGGCGACCGCCGCCTCGGCCTGGTCGAGTTCGTCGAACAGGCCGGTCGGGAATCCGTCGTTCGGGTTCGTCGCGGGAATCTCGGTCGTCTCGCCGCCCGCGAAGGCCGTGTCGAAGGCGTGCGTGCGGTCGTCGCTGCTCGGGGTGCCGTCGAGCACCTCGTCGATGGCCTTCGCGTCGCCCGCGTAGTCCGGGTCCTCTTCGCGACCCGACGAGTTGCGCCGCCACCAGGGCAGCTCGCCTCCCGCCGGGATCTCCTCTTCGATGTCGAAGAGCGTGTCGTCGTCGCGCGCCTTGCTCTTGCGGGAGCGCTTGGGAGCGGCATCGACCGCGGTGTCCGCGGCGGGCTCCTTCTCGGGTGCGCCGAAGAGGTAGCGGTAGGCCTCCCCCATGCGGGCACCGATGCGGGCCGGCGGGGTCTTCGTGATGATGAGCAGCGAGAGCGCAGCGAGCAGGGACAGCACGGGCACCGCGACCCACAGCGTGAGGTAGGACAACGGAGCCCCGAGCATCCAGCCGAGGAGACCGCCGGCGCTCGCGAGCGCGACCATGCCGTTCTTCGGCTGCGGCTGGCCGCCGAGCACGTGGCAGAGCGCGGCGATGCTGAGCACCGCGAGGCTGATGCCGATGGCGATGCGGCGATTGTCGTGCACGCTCGACGGCTTGTTGAACAGCCAGAAGGCGAAGCCGATCATGACGATGGGCAGCCCGAAGGCGACCCGGCCGAACAAAAGCCCGAACGTCCACGCATCGAGCTGGACGGCGACGGGATTGCCGATGAGGAACCACTCGACCACGGCGCCGGCGATCGCGAGGAGCACGAGCAGCAGCGGAATGCCGTCGCGCCGGTCCTCCGGAGCGATGGGCTCGATGCGGAAGGCCCTTGCGGCGCCTCCGACGACGTGCCCGAGGCCGCGCCAGGCGCGCACGACGACACCCTCGGTCTCGACGGGTTCCAGCACCGTGGTCTTCGCGGTTGCGCGCGAGCGGGATCCTGTGCTGGAGGACCCCGCCTTTCCGCGCGTCGAAGTCTTGCTGGCCATGTTTCGAGGGTACGTTCGACCACCGACTTTTCTGTGATGACGCTCCGAAACCGGCGGAAATCCCGGCCGTTCGCGGTGTGTCGATGCCCGAGGCCGGCGATTACGCCCCGTGCGGCAGCCCCACCTTCGGTTTTGCCCAGGAGCGGCCCTTCGTGTCCTTCAGGATGTCGTATTCGACGTCCACGTGGGGCTCGATCGCGCTGTATTTGTCGTTCGGCGCGCCGATCACCAGCTGGAAGCCGAGCCCGCGCCAGGCGCCGATCGCCCGGCGAGTGAAGTGCGCGTCCGCTTTGATGAGCGCCTCGTCGAGGAACACGGGCGCGTACCGCGGGCGCTCCGAACCGGCGTCGCCCAGCTGGTAGCGCAGCGCCGCGCCGACGATGAAGGCGATGAGCTCCTGCGACTCGCCGCCCGACTTCTCTCCGATGTGGTCGTAGAGCGCCGCATGCTCGCCGGTCTCCGCATGGATCTTCTCGGCGCTGATCCGCACGTGGTTGCGCACGTCGATCAGTTCGGCGAAGTCCGGAGCGGAACGGCGGATCCGGCCGATGAGCCGTGCCATGCGCTCGTACGACTGCGCGCGTTCGGCATCGCTCGAGGCTGCGTCGATCAGGCTCCGCACCTCGCGCAGTTCGCGCCGGAACCGTCTGCGGGCTTCGGACTGGTTCTCGCGGGCGATGATCTGCAGGCGGTGGTCGTCGTCGTAGAACGGGAGATCCTGCATGATCCGGTTCACCGGCTCGATCCGATCCCGGATCTCGCGCAGGGCGCGCCCCAGCGCGGAGTCGAGGTTGGTGAGGTCGTTGCCCGAGAGGTTCACGAGGCTGTCGCGCCACTCCGCCTCCAGTTCGTGCAACCCGCTCGCCTCGAGCTCGGCGAGCAGGTGCTCGAAGTCGCCGATCGAGGTATCGGGATCCGCGCGGAGGGAGGGGTTCGGCCAGCTCTCGAGGAATCCCTCGAGCGTCCGTCGCAGCGCATCCCGCTGGTCCACGAGCATGTCCTGCGCGGCGCGCTGGTCGTCGATCAGACGCTTGCCCGCGGCATCGAGCGCCGCGTCGAAGCGCAGCAGCGCATCGGCGCGGCTGCCCCCGTCCTCCGCCTCCGCCTCGGGACCCGCGAAGCGTTCGTCGAGGTAGGCCGCCTCCGCTGCCGAGAGCTCGGATCCGGCGTCCTCGGCCCGCTCCAGAGCGATCTGCGCGGCATCGACCTCGTCGGTGATGTCCGCCCATCGTTCGGCGATCCGCTCCTGGGATCCCTTCGCGCGACCGGTCTCCTGCTGGAGGCGGGCGACCTTCTTCCGGGCCTCCGCGATCTGCTTCTGCAGCCCCGCGATCTCGGGGCTGCCCTCGGTCACCTCGTCGATGATCCGGGTCCACCGCTCGTGCTCCCGTTCGACCGAGGCGATGTCGACCCGGGACCAGTCGGTATCGCGCACCTTGCCGTAGGCCTCGTGCCGCGCGTCGAGCGCGTCGAGCGCCGCCGCCGCGCGGGCCGCTTCCGCCTCCGCCGTCTCCAGTTCCCGCGAGAGCCCGGCGATCCGGTCGTCCAATTCGGAGAGCCGCCCCGTGCTCGAGAATCCGAGGACGTTCGCGGTGCCGTGACCGCCGTGCGCGCCGCGGGAGCCCTGCGACATCTGTCCTGAGACGGTGAGCGCGTTGGCATGGCGGGCGAGTTCAGCGGCCGAGTCCACGCAGACGAAGTCGAATCGCTGCGCGAGCCGATCCTGCAGCCATCCGGTGAACGCCGTGTCGCGATAATCGAGCCGGCCAGGCAGGGTTCGCGGATCCAGCCCCGCGGCGAGCGGCTGCCCGGTGTGCGCGCCCTCGTAGCGCACGCGCACGCGGGACCGCACCGCGTCGATGGCGATGCGGAAGCGAGCGAGGTGTTCGGTGTCGATCAGCAGCGTCGTCGCGAAGCCTCCGAGCGCGAGGTTGAATGCTCCGCGCCACGGCTCGAACTCGGTGCGGAGCTCGATCAGCTCGCCGACGAAGGGGAGGTCTTCGGCCGAGAGGCCCGCGGCGTCGGCGAGCGCCTCTCGCGCCTCGTGCAGGGCGATCGGGATGCTGTCGCTGCGCCCCTCCGCTGCACTCCGCTCCCCTCGCACTGCGAGCAGCTCGCGCTCGATCCGGGAGACCCTCCCCCGCGCATCGGCATAGGCCTCGCGAACCATCGCCTTGGCGTTCGGATCGCCGAGCGCGGCGCGAGCGGTCTCGGCGAGCGCGGCGAACTCCGCCTCCGTGCCGACCTCGACGCCGAGGACCGCGAGGACCTCGTCGAACCGCTCGCGCTCCTGGCGCACCGCAGCCAGGCGCTGCTCGATCCCCCGCAGCTCGCGCTCAGCGGTCTCGAGTCGATCGCCACCGGCATTGCGCAGCACTTCGAGGAGGCCGTCGCGCTCCGATTCCGCCGCGTCGGCGAGCGTCTGCTGGACGCGCACCGCGTCGTCGGCCGCACGCTTCTGCGCCTGCAGCTCGGCCTCGACCGAGCGCAGCAGCCCGAGTCGGCGCTCCGCGCGCCAGAGCGAGGCCAGCGACGCGGGATCCGAGAACCTGCCGACGGCATCGATCAAGCGCAGGCGCTCCGCCGATTCCTCGATGCGGGCGCGCATATCTCGGATCGGCCGGAGCGCGCGCACCTGCTTCTGCGCGGTCACCATGCGGGCGCGCGTGCTCTCGAGCTCGTCGAAGTGGCTGACCACCGCGTCCGCGATGGTCAGCGTCTCGGGCTCCTCGAGCACCATGCGCTTGTAGAGCTCGTCGACGGTGGTGATCTGCTGCCCGGCCTGGATGCGGGCGAGCAGGCTCATCGCCTTCGAGCCGGCTCCCGCGGCACCGATGCCGAGCACCGCATGGAGCCGTGCCGAGAACTCGCGATCCGTCGCCACGGTCTCGAGCCCCGCGGCGCGGACCGAAGCGTCCGAGAGCCGCTGCCCCGCTGCGGATTCGAGTGCGCTCAGGTCGAACGGGCCGTCGACGGTCGCGCGCACGCGCACGGTGTCGTCGAGGGTCCGCGCGGTCGCGGAGATGTACCAGGCGCGGACGGCCGTGAAACGCGACCCGTCGTGGTCGAGCCAGGTCGCGGCGATCGCGGTCCAGGTGTCGGTCCCGTCGCCGCGGAGCACGCGCACCCTGGTGCCCTCTTCGGTCCGCGACTCGTCGATCTTTCCGCGACCGTACGACAGGATGTTGCGCTGCTCCTCGCCGCGCGGCCGCCCCGTGACGCCGCCGTTGGAGGCTCCGTTGAACGGCGTGGTGTGCGGCATCATGAGCGCGATGTAGGCGTCCATGAGGGTCGACTTGCCGGATCCGGAACCGCCGCACAGGAGCGTTGCGGTCGGCGAGAAGCGGACGCGGTGCGCGCCGTCGTATCCGCCCCAGTTCACGAGCTGGAGCTCGTCGGCGATCCACTGCTGGCCTCGGGATGCTGCGGGGATCAACCCGAAGAGGGTGTCGAGCATGGTCACAGCGCCTGCTCCTCTCGGTCGATGCTGTCGGCGGGCTCTGGGTCGGGAGCGGGATCCGGATCGACGCCGGGCGCATCCGAACGGCCGGCTCGCTCGCGCAGCCAGTCGCTGAGCTCGCGGAGCTGCTCGGCGCCGAGCACGATCTCGACGAGCGAGCTGATGCGGTAGCGGCCCTCGGATTCCTCCTCGACGATGCCCTCCTGCCGGAGGCGGGCGAGCGCTGCACGCACGGCCTTCTGGCGCCGCGCCTGATCCCCGTCGACCTCCGCGAAGTAGCTCAGCACGGTCTGCTCGACTTCCTCGATGTCGACGCGCGCCGACGCCTCGCCCGCGGTCGATTCACGCTGGTAGACGGTGCGCAGGTAGACGAGCACGAGCGTCTCGGCTCGCGTGTAGGCCTCGTCGCGGAGCAGGATCGGCACTTCGAGTTCGTCGGAGCGGATCTGCTGCTTGTAGGCGACGCCGCGGCCCGCATCGACCACGAGATCGACGAACAGGTCGTGCAGGCGCGACTCGATCACCGACTGGTTCTCGAGCAGCACCCGCCAATCGTCGCGATTGCGGGACTCGAGCAGGAATCGGCGCTGGAGCAAGCGCACCAGCACGCGGCGCACCTCGGGATCGAGGACTCCGCGGTCGCCGGGGAAGTACTCGCCGGGATCCGCCTCCATGGGAACGGGGGCGACGAACGGTTCGACGGTTTCAGTCATCTTCGCCTTCTTCGGGTGCGTCCGGGTCTCTGCGGATTCCGGCGGTGACGGAGCCGAAGGCGAACCTGCGGCTCGTCCCGTCCGGTCGGAGCGCTTCGACGACGGAGACCTCGTCGCCCTCGCTCATGCCGGTGCGGTGCGCGATCTCGAGCAGGCCGAGCAGATCGACCGGTCGGCGATCGGCATCGGGAGCGCCCGCGAACGCGTCGGCGAGATCGAAGCGCTCGCCGAGCCCGGCGACGTAGGCTTCCAGCTCGGTGTACCGAGGACCGCCCCAGGCCCGGGTGTCGACGTCCTCGAACTCCGCCTCGCCCTCGGTCTCCCGCAGCGGCGCGGGTGCCGCGGGCGGCCGGATGCCGCTGAGCGTCTGCCGCAGGTGGCCGACGTTCGCGACGGGGAATCCGCGCAGCGGATCGACTCGGTCGCCCGCCTTCGAATCCCGGGTCCAGTTCTGCAGCCCGGACATCACGCTGCGCAGCAGCTCGTCGACCTCGCGGTCGCGCGCCGGATCGTGCGTACGTACCTGCGCGGTAATCACGTGGGACGCGCGCCGCTGCGCGGTGAGCACCTCCTGCACCCCCTGTTCGACCCGTTTCGCGATCGCGTCGAGGTCGCTGCGCTGCTCGGCGTCCATGAGCCGCGAGAAGGGCTGCGCGAGCAGGGTGCGCAGCTGGTCCGTCAGGTGGTCGATGCGTTCGGGATCGCCGATGAGCCGCAGCGCGCCCGCGAAGGCGCGACCTTCCGGAGTGGCCTGCATGACGTGCTGGCCGCGCTGCAGGTACTCGCGCAGCACCTCTCCGGCGGGCCGCACGTCGCGTCGCAGATCCGCGACGACGTCGCGCTGCATCGCGTTGATCGACTCGGCCACGCGGGAGAAGTCGGCCGGCAGCTCGCGCGCGAGGTGGAGCACGTTCTCCGCCTCCTCGAGCAGCAGCTCATCGTCGACGGGTTCGGGCGCCCCGTGCTCGTCGAGACGCGCGAGCTCGGCGTCGATCGCCGCGCGATCGGCCAGGAGCCGAGCGCGCCGCTCCGCGGGGTCCGGCTCGGCGTCCTGCGCGAGCTGCTCGATCGTCTCGAGCAGAGTGCGCACGCGCGAGCGCGAGACCCGGGAACGCCCGCCGCCCGCCCGCCCCGCGATCTCGAGCGCGCCGACGGCCTGCGCCGACAGGCGGTACACCTCGGCGTCGTCCACGATCTGCGGCACGAGCCAGCCGACCCGCACCCAATAGCGGCAGATCTCACGGCCCGAACCCGCGGGCAGGCCGCGCTCCTGGCCGTCGTGATCGACAGCGCGCAGTTCGTCGACGATCTCGCCGACCTCGACGTGCGCGTCCGAGACGGCGACCGTCGGCCGGTCCGCCGTGAAGACGAGCGAGAGTGCGGCGATCACGAACGGCGCGTATCGACCGTGCAGCAGATCGAGCGTCGGGTTCTTGAACGCCCCGATCGCTCGCTGGTACGCGGCCTCCGCCCTGCTGTGTCCCATCCCCGCGATCAGCGTCGTCGGAGCTTGCGCACGACCGACTTCGCGAGCGGCAGACCGCGGGTCCAGATGCCGTAGCCGGACATCGGGCGGTCCCAGGTGCCCGCGAGCAGGTTCTCGTGCGAGGAGAAGCCGGTCTTGAACGTGGTCACGCCGTCGTTGATGAGGCCGCCGAAGTCGTAGCGTTCGACGCCCCGGGCCTTCATCTCGCGGATCGCGTTCCACTTGAGCGCGTAGTTGGCGCGGAGCCGCTGGCCGGTCTCGTCCATGCCGCCGTAGAGCTCGAACGAGGTGCGTCCGCTGACCGCGAGGAACAGGAACGCGACGGGCTTGCCGTCGACGTAGCTCGCCCAGATCGGCGCGTGCTCGCCGAGCATGGTGCGGGCGTCGTGGTAGTAGGAGTCCTCGTGCAGGCCGAAGTCGGCGCGCGCGCTGGTCGCACGGTAGACCTCGAGGCACTCCTCGAGCTGCTCGGCGGTCTCGACACGGCGGATCTCGATCGATTCCTCGCGCTCCGACTTGCGCACGTACTGGCGGTGCTTCTTCGACATGTCGCTCATGAGCTCGTCCTCGCTGCGCGTGAGGTCGAGGATCAGCGTGCGTGCCGGCAGCACCGTGGTCTCGGCACGACGCCAGGCGTCGGACAGCGGGAACCGGCCGTCGTCCTCGTCGGGCTCGATCGAGACCGCCACCGCGCGGCGCGTGCGGCGCACGTAGTCGGCGACGGCGTCGGCGACCGCGCCCGGTGCAGGATCCTGCGCCGGAGCTCCTGCGGACCCGGGGGCCGCCCCTCGATCTCGGCGACCTTCGGGCCGCGCGCGAGCACCGGGCCGCGCGGGGCGTACACGAAGCCGCCCAGCGGCCAGGGCAGCTTCCGGGTGAGCAGCTGGCAGGCTCCGACCGTTTCGCCGTCGCGGGTCACGAGGACGCGCTCCGCCGACCAGCGGTGCGCGGACTTCAGCTCGCCCCAGCCCCAGAGCTGGAGCGGGTGCCCGCCGAGGTCGATGACGGTCCGGTCCCAGAGCTCCGGATCGGTGCAGGGGGTGACGGTGAGGGTCACGAACGGTTCCTTCCGAGCTTGCGGGAGACGAATGCGGTGAGTTCGGCGAGGTCGGGCGAACGGATCAGCTTGAGCGTCACGAGGTAGACGGCCGAGACCACGATCGCCATCACTCCTGCGAACAGGATCGACAGGACCATGCCGGGATCTGGCAGGACCAGGATCGACAGGAAGTAGAGCACGAGACCGATCACGAGCGCCGGAACGGAGGCGATGCCGTAGAGCAGCAAACTCGCGAGGATACGTGAGCCGTCGATCGAGCCGATCCGACGTCGCAGCATCCAGACCGCGATGAGCGCTTCGACCACCGTGGTGAACGCGAACACCAGCGCATATGCCGCCCCGAGCATCTCTTTCGGCAGCACGAGCAGGCCTAGCGACAGCAGCACGAGCAGAGTGATCTGAATCGTGGTGAAGATGAACGGCGTCTTCGTATCCGACAGCGCATAGAACGAGCGCTGCACCACGAACAGGAAACTGTACGCAGCCAGACCGACGATGTAGCACTGGAGCACGATAGTGAACCCACCGACCTGCGCCGTCCCCGTTCCCGGATTCAGGATCCTGGCGAGGAACGGTGCGGCCGTAAAGATCGCGACCGAGGCGAGCACCATGACGAGGGATATCTGGCGCGCCGATGCGGAGAAGTCCGCCACGAACTCCGGCATCCGCCCGGTCTGCCCCCATCCGGCAAGACGAGTGAAGTATGCGGTTCCGAGGGACACCGCGATCACGGAGTGCGGGGTCATGAACAGCAACCAGGCATTCTGCATCGCCGTGGCCGAGGGTCCGTGCCCCGAGGAGGTGTTGATTACGGCCTGCGTGATGAAACCGCCGAGCTGCATGACGATGATCGCCGCGAGGCTCCAGCCCGCGATGCGGCCGGTCTGGCCGAGCCCCATTCCCTTCCACCGAAAATCGGGGCGGAATCGGATCCCCGCGCGTCGCCAGGAGATGAAGAGGATGAGCGACTGGACGATGACACCGAGTGTCGCGCTGCCCGCCAGCACCGCGATGCCGGCTGACGTCCACGCGCCGGGGTCCTGCCCGCCCTTGGGGTCGGCGCCGTACATCGCGATGTAGACGATGATGCCCGCGATGGCGATGACATTGTTGGCGACAGGCGCCCAGGTGAAGGGACCGAACACGCTGCGAGCGTTCAACACTTCACCGAGGACGGTGTAGAGCCCGTAGAAGATGATCTGCGGCAGGCACCAGTATGCGAAGGCGGTCGCGAGGGCGCGCTGCGAATCACCCCATTCCGCGGTGAGGAGCCAGACGATCCAGGGCGCGATCAGCAGCAGGAGCGCCGTGCCGACCGCGAGCGCGCTGACGACGAGCGTGAGCACGCGGTTGATGTATCCGGCTCCGCCATCAGGATCCTTTGCGGCCTTCACGATCTGCGGCACGAGTACCGCGTTGAGCATGCCGCCGAGCAGGATCATGTACATGGTGTTGGGCAGCAGATTGCCGATCGCGAACGCGTCGCCGGATCGAGTCACCGAGCCGCCGATCGCGAAGGCGAGGAGGCTCACCTTCACGAAACCCAGCACCCGGGAGACCATGGTCCCCGAGGCCATCACCGCGCTCGCGCGCGCCAGAGAGCCGGCCATCAGTAGTACGGGTCCTTCTGCACGGTGAGCGAGAGGCGGCGCGCGATGCGGTCGCCGATCTTCGCCCAGACGGAGAACTTGCTCGCGCTCAGCGGCAGATCCCACGCTCCCGCGTAGTCGACGATCTGCGGCGCGAAACTGGTCTTGAACTGCCCGACGCCGTGCAGGGGATGCGAGGTGTCGGAGGCCTGGCCGGAGGGCGGGGCACCGCACAGGTCGTGGGTGACCGCGCCGCGCTCGAGCGCCCAGCGCAGCACCTCCCACTGCAGCGCGTGCGACGCGCCGTAGGCGGTCTTCGCGCGCACCGATGCGCCGTCCTTGTAGGTGGTCTTGGAGCCGAGGCCCATGGCGAACGCGCCCGCGACGAGCTCGCCGTCGCGATAGGCGAAGAACAACTGGCCCTCGCCGGCGCGCTCGAACCGCTGCCAGAACGTGCGGTAGTAGTCGGCGCGGCGCAGCACGAAGCGCCCCTCGGCCGTCTCTTCGAGCAGGCGGAAGAACGCCGCGCAGTTCGCATCGCTCGCGGGCACGCGCTCGACGGTGATCCCGTCGCGCGCCGCCTTCTTGATGGCGTAGCGAGCCTTCTTGCCGAGGCTGGCGAAGAGCTCGTCCTCGGTGCGCGGCTCGGCACCGCTCCCCGGACGTCGACGATCACCGTGGAGGGATTCGGGATGATGCGGGCCGTCGGCACCGCGCCGAGCGCGCGGATGGCGCGCTCGGCGTCGGCGCTCGCGACGACGCGCGGCTCGATCTTGAGCAGGAACGCGCCGTTCGCACGCGCGAATTCGGCGACGGCGCGGGTCGCGCGCACGAACGCCTCGGGGTCCTGCCCAGCGGCGTCGAGTGCGGCGGGCCCGGCCGGCACGTGCCACCACTCGCCGAGCAGCGGCGCGCGCTTCGCGAGCACGCCGACGGCGATCGCGGTGCGATCCTCGTCGCCGAGCTCGACGATCAGCCGGTGCACGCGGTAGCGCCCGGCCTCGCGCTTCTGCTCCAGGTAGGCGTCGCCCTGCCAGACCTCTCCACCACCGGGGTTCGCCGCGATGAGCGCGTCCCAGCGGACGCGCTCATCGTCCGTCGCGAACCGCACGGCGGCGACGGGCCGGGCTTCGACCGACACCGGTCAGACCACCACCACGACGGGGACGATCATCGACTTGCGGCGCAGCTTCGTGCCGACCCAGCGGCCGATGGTGCGGCGGACGACCTGCTGCAGCGCGTGCTGGTCGGTCGTTCCGCCCTTCATGGCCTCTTCGAGGGCGTCCGCGATCTTCGGTTTGATGGCGTCGAACACCTTGTCGTCCTCGGCCACCCCCTTGGCGTGGATCTCGGGACCCGACACGATCTGGCCGAGGCTGGTCTCGACCACGGTGATGACCGAGATGAAGCCCTCTTCGGCAAGGGTGCGCCGGTCGCGCAGATCGTCGTCGGTGACCCGCCCGACGCTCTTGCCGTCGACGTAGATGAAGTCGATCTCGAGCTGCCCGACCGCGCGCGCGACGCCGTCGACCAGGTCGACCACGGTGCCGTTCTCGCCGATGATGGTGCGGTTCTGCGGCACGCCCGTCTCGATCGCGACCCCGGCGTTCGCCACGAGGTGGCGGTACTCGCCGTGGATCGGCATGACGTTCTTCGGGCGGACGATGTTGTAGCAGTACATGAGCTCGCCGGCCGCGGCGTGGCCCGAGACGTGCACCTTGGCGTTGCCCTTGTGCACGACGTGCGCGCCGAGCTTCATGAGGCCGTTGATCACGCGGTAGACCGAGTTCTCGTTGCCCGGGATCAGGCTCGACGCGAGGATCACGGTGTCGCCTTGGCCGATCTCGACCTGGTGCTCCTGGTTCGCCATACGGCTCAGGACCGCCATGGGCTCCCCTGCGAACCGGTCGACATGTAGACGATGCGGTGGTCGGGGATGTCGCCGCTCTTCTTGAGGTCGACGAGCACGCCCTCCGGAACCTCGAGGTAACCGAGATCCGATGCGATCTTCATGTTGCGGACCATCGACCGGCCGAGCAGCACGACGCGACGGCCGGCCTTCTGCGCGGCGTCGAGCACCTGCTGCACGCGGTGCACGTGGCTCGAGAAGCTCGCCACCACGACCTTGCCGCGCGCCTTCTCGATGACGCGCTCGAGCACGGGCCCGATGTCCTTCTCGAGGGGGTGAAGCCCGGAACCTCGGCGTTGGTCGAGTCGGTCATGAACAGATCGACGCCCTCCTCGCCCAGCCGGGCGAAGGCGCGCAGATCGGTGATGCGGCCGTCGAGCGGCAGCTGATCCATCTTGAAGTCGCCCGTGCCGATCACGAGGCCGGCCTCGGTGCGGATCGCGACCGCGAGCGCGTCGGGGATCGAGTGGTTCACCGCGATGAACTCGAGGTCGAACGGCCCGAACTTCACGCGGTCGCCCTCGGCGACCTGGCGCAGCTCGGGCGTGATGCGGTGTTCCTTGAGCTTCGCCGCGACGAACGCGAGCGTGAGCTTCGACCCGACCAGCGGGATGTTCGGGCGCCGCTTCAGCAGGTACGGCACCCCGCCGATGTGATCCTCGTGCCCGTGCGTGAGCACGACCGCGACGATGTCGTTCAGGCGGTTCTCGATCTGCGAGATGTCGGGCAGGATCAGGTCGACGCCCGGCTGGTGCTCCTCGGGGAAGAGCACGCCGCAGTCCACGATCAGCAGCTTGCCGTTGATCTCGTAGACCGTCATGTTGCGGCCGACCTCGCCGAGGCCGCCCAGCGGGGTGATGCGAAGAGTGCCGTTCTTGAGCTTCGGCGGAGCATACGGGGTGGTGACGGGCACACAGCCTCCTGGTCAGGGCCCCGATCCTTCGGGGCCGTTCGGTTAGCGGGTGGTCCCTGCGATCTTCGGCAGGGCGCCGCCGGCAGCCGCGTTGCGGTCCGGCCGGAAGTTCTGGAAGTCGACGCCGGCGACGTCGTGCACGAGGGCGAGCTCGTCCTCGATCATTGCGGCCTCCCACTCCTCGGGACCGACGAGCGGCAGGCGCACGCGCGGGCTCGAGATGCGGCCGAGACCGTGCAGCACGTACTTGGCCGCGACGGTGCCGGGCACGTGGGTCATGATGGCGCGCACGAGGGGCTCGAGCCGCTGGTGCTGCTCGCGCGCCGTGTGGAGATCGCCCGCGTTCACCGCATCGATGATGGTGCGATAGGGGGCGGCGGTGATGTTGGCCGTGACGCCGATGAGGCCGGTGGCGCCGATCGAGAGGTGCGGGAGCACGTTTGCGTCGTCGCCCGAGAAGTACATGAGGTCGGTCTGATTCAGCACCCGGCTGACCTCGCTGAAGTCGCCCTTGGCGTCCTTCACCGCGAGCACGTTGGGGTGCTTCGCGAGGCGCAGGATCGTCTCGTACTTGATCGGGACGCCGGTGCGGCCGGGGATGTCGTACAGGATGACGGGCAGGTCGGTGGAGTCCGCGACCATGCGGAAGTGGGTCAGCAGGCCCGCCTGGGTCGGCTTGTTGTAGTAGGGCGTGACGATCATGACGCCGTCCGCGCCGGCCTTCTCGCTGGCCCTGTAGAGCTCGATGGCGTGCGCGGTCTCGTTGGAGCCACCGCCCGTGATGATCTTCGCGCGCCCGCCCGAGACCGACTTCGCGACCTCGACGAGCCGGATCTTCTCGGGGTCGGTGAGGGTGCTCGTCTCTCCGGTGGTGCCGGTGACGACGATGCCGTCGGCGCCGCTGGAGATGCAGTGGTCGATGTGGGCCTCGGTGGCCGCCCAGTCGACTTCGCCGTCGGCCTGGAACGGGGTCACCAGAGCGACCAGTACCTGGCCGAAGGGATTCTCGCGCTGTGTCACACGCCTAGGCTACCGGACCCGGGGCGGAGAATTGGCTGCGGCATCGCCGATTCGGCTGCTTCTGCCGTTCTGAATTCGCGCGTGCGCGTGCGCGGAGCATGCATCCGGGGTGGATCGAGTCGCCCCTTCGAGATGACCCTTCCGCGGGTTATGGGCGCCCAATACCCGCGAACGGGTCATGTCGGTGTCGGCGCTGACGCGTTGGCGCGCTCTCGCTGTGGACAGAGCCGGATCGGGCCGACGGCCGCGGCATCCTGGCTCCATGCCCCGGACCCCGACGCCACTGCCTTGGCCCTGGCCTTCGCCCGGCTCGGCGCGCGGCTCGGCGCGCGGTTCTGCCATCGGCGCTGCCCTCGGCACTGCGGAGACCGCACGCGCGGGAATCACTCGGGACATGCTCGCGCACCCCCGGTTCGAGTCGCCCCACCGCGGCGTGCACCGGTTGCGCTCGGAGCAGCGGGAGCCGAGGTTCTCCGAGCAGCGCGTCCTCGATCTCGCGCACGCCTACGTCCCGAGACTCCGTCGAGGGGAGGCCTTCAGCCACACGACGGCCCTCCTCGCCTTCGGCGCGCCGGTCCGATCTCCCGAGGCTGTGCATCTCGCAGCTCCCCTCCCGCTGCGAGCCGCGCGGGGCCGCACGGTCGTCGGGCACGGCATCGGTTCGGAGTTCGAGATCGTCCGATCGCCCGCGGGGCTTCCCTGCGTGCGTCCGGTCGCGGCGCTCGCCCAGAGTGCGGCACTGCTCCCCGTGCGCGAGCTCGTCGTGGCGATGGACCACCTGGTGCTCCCCCGGGGTCATATGCACCGAACCTCGCCGATCGTGTCGTTCGAGGCGCTGCACGCCGAAGTCGCCCGGATGTCGGGCCGAGGGATCCGCAAGCTCCGCGTCGCGTTGAGCCTCACCCGGATCGGAGCGGAATCCCGCATGGAGACGGAAGTCCGGCTCGAGCTCGCCGCGCTGGGGTTCGACGACCTCGATCTCCAGGTCGAGCTGCGGCGGGCCGACGGGACGTTCATCGGCCGCTTCGACCTGGTCGACCGGGCGAGAAGATGCATCATCGAGTACGACGGCGAGCAGCACCGCACCGACCGGGCCCAGTATCTGAGGGATCTGGCGCGGATCGAGGCCGCCCGCGAAGAGGGGTACCGGCTGCTGCGCGTGCACCACGAGGACCTGCACTGGAGCAGAATCGCCGAGACCCGCGCGAGGCTCTGCCGGTTCCTCGGCCGGGAGCCCCGCCCCGTCGCAGCCGGGCTGGCTCGGCTCCTCGCCGAGCGTTGAGTGTTTGGGCCCCGGGTCGGGTTGGGGAGGTCGGGGTTTGGATTTCGGCGTCGGGTTCGGGATTCGGCCGTCGGGGCCCGGAGGTCGGTGTTCGGGGCCAGGGGCTTGGGGCTCGGGGCTCGGGGCTCGGGGCTCGGGCTGCATTCTCGCCCCCTCTCGGTGCCCACCCTGCCGGGATGCCCCTCGAGATGACCCTTTGGCGGGTTATGGGCACTCAAAACCCGCAAAAGGGTCATCTCGGCGAAGGCGCGAGGGCGCGAAGGCGCGAAGGCGCGAAGGCGCGAAGGCGCGAAGGCGCGAAGGCGCGAAGGCGCGAAGGCGCGAACGCGCGAGGAGCGCGAACGCGCGAGGAGCGCGAACGCGCGAGGGGCGCGAACGCGCGGACGCGCGAGCTCCCGAGGGCCGCAAAACCGCAGGACCCACGGCTCAGGAGCCTCAGGCGCGCAGGTAGCGTTCGAAGCGGTACTCAAGACCCGTCTTCGAAGTCGCGGGCGCGCCGGGGTCGACGAGCCGCCATTCGGGGCCGATCTCGGGCGCGAACGTGTCGGCGTCGGGGACGTCGAGCTCGATCCGGGTCACCACGAGCTCCGTCGCGAGCGGCATCGCCGCACGGTACATCTGCCCGCCGCCCATGATCCACGCGAGCGTCGCCCCGTCTTCTGCCACAGGGCCTGCCCCGGCGGCCGTCTCCAGCGCCGCGTCGATCGAAGCCACGACGTGCGCGCCCTCGGCCAGGAACCCCGGGTCCCGGGTCACCACGATGTTCGTGCGACCGGGCAAGGGGCGGAATCGCCCGGGCAGGGACTCCCACGTACGCCGCCCCATGATCACCGGATCACCGAGCGTGGTGCGCTTGAAGTGCGCCAGGTCCTCGGGCAGATGCCATGGCATGTCGCCGCCTCGGCCGATCGCGCCGCCCCGCGCCTCGGCCCAGATCATGCCGAGACGCAGACCGAGCCCCGGCCGCGCCTCGATGCGTTCACTGTCGCCCATGCGGCTCCCTAGACCGCGACCGGGGCCTTGATGCCCGGGTGGTGCTGGTAATCGAGCACGTCGAAGTCGTCGAGTTCGTAGTCAAAGATCGAGTCCCGCTTGCGGATGCTGATCTTCGGGTACGGGAAGGGCTCGCGTGCGAGCTGCTTCTCGACCTGCTCGACGTGGTTGTCGTAGACGTGGCAGTCGCCGCCCGTCCAGACGAACTCGCCTGGTTCGAGGCCCGTCTGCTGGGCCACCATGAGGGTGAGCAGTGCGTAGGAGGCGATGTTGAACGGCACCCCGAGGAACATGTCGGCCGAGCGCTGGTAGAGCTGGCAGGAGAGCTTGCCGTCGGCCACGTAGAACTGGAAGAAGGCGTGGCACGGCGCGAGCGCCATCTGATCGAGCTCGGCCACGTTCCACGCGGAGACGATGAGGCGGCGCGAGTCCGGATTGGAGCGGATCTGCTCGATCACCTGCGAGATCTGATCGATGTGCTCGCCCGACGGCGTCGGCCACGAGCGCCACTGCACCCCGTAGACGGGGCCCAGATCGCCGCTCGCGTCGGCCCATTCGTCCCAGATGGTCACGCCGTTGTCGGTGAGGAACTTGGTGTTGCTCTCGCCGCGCAGGAACCAGAGCAGCTCGATCGCGACCGATTTGAAGTGCACGCGCTTGGTGGTGAGCAGCGGGAACGACTCGGACAGATCGAAGCGGATCTGCCGCCCGAACAGACTGCGCGTGCCGGTTCCGGTGCGATCGCCCTTCGGCGTTCCGTGCTCGAACACCTCGCGCAGCAGGTCCTCGTAGGGGGTCGGGATCTCGTTCGTGCTCACGTGCGAAAGTCTACCGGCGGGGGCCGACATCGGGATCCGAGCCGCCCCGCGTTCGCTCGGAGCGTTCGGGTGTCGACGCCCGGGCTCGCTCAGCCGCCGGAGGAACGCAGTGGGAACTCCCGCACGCTCGCGAAGCGGCGCTCGGTGCCGTCGATCGGATCCGGGAAGCGGAGCTCGCTCGCGAGGAGCTGCAACGGCGTGCCGAAGTCGTCGACCGCGACCTCCCGCACCACCGGATAGAGCGGATCGCCCTCGATCGGGATCCCGAGCCCCAGCATGTGCAGGCGCAGCTGGTGGGTCTTGCCCGTGCGCGGGGTGAGGCGGTACACGCCGCGGCGCTCGCCGCCGCTCGCGGCCGGTAGCTCGTGCTCCAGTTCCACGAGCGATTCCGCGTTCGGCGCAAGACCCGGCACTTCCTCACCCTGCCAGGTCCCGTGCCGCTTCCGCAGGTGATTGCGCACGACGACGGGCAGCTCGAGCCCGTCGCGGATCCCGGCGACTGCCCGGTAGGTCTTCGATACCTCGCCGCGCATGAACATGCTCTGGTAGGCGCCGCGCCAGCGACGCTCGGTCGCGAGGATCAGCAGCCCGGACGTCACCCGGTCCAGCCGATGCATGGGGGTCAGCTCCGGCAGTCCGAGCTCGTGCCGCATGCGCACCACGACGCTCTCGGCGATGTGCTTGCCGCGCGGGATCGACGAGAGGAACGGCGGCTTGTCGACCACGACGATCCGCTCGTCGCGGTGCACGACGCGTACGCGGCCCGGCACCGGCGTCTCCTCCGGCAGGTCGCGGTAGAACCAGACGAAGGTGTGCGGGCGGTAGCCGGCATCCGCCCGCAGCGGTTCGCCCGAGTCGAGCACGAAGCGTTCGTCGGCGATGAACGCGTCGACGTCGATGTGCTCCGAGAGCCGATGGTGCAGCCAGTCGCGCATGGTCGGCCAAGGGCGCGGGTTCGCCGGATCGCGTTCGGGCGAGCGCATCCAGGCGGAGTCCAGTCCGAGGCGCTGCGGCAGCGGGGAACGCGGGGGCACCAGAGGAGTCTATGCCGAGCGGCGGATCAGCGGGCTGCGGCGCGGTCCGCCCACTTCGGATCCACCGCGATCGAGGTGACGCTGAGGTCGCGCCGCGGGAAGTCGATGTCGTGGATCTCGAGCACGATCCGACGCTCCCCGGTCCGCACGTCGGCGCCGAAGATCGCGAGCCCGTCGAGCCGGTCGTGGACCGCGCCCCGCTTCGGGTTGACGAACTCCTCCTTCGACGCGACGCCGTACACGCGGCCGCCCGCTCGTGCGAGCACGAGGTCGTCCCCGCCGACGACGGGATCGTAGTCGCCGATGAACCCGCCGAGATCCGCGGCCACCGTCGCCTCCGCCACCGGAGCCGGAGCCGCGGCCTCCCCGCTCGGCAGCCGGATCGACCACAGCCGCCAGTCCGCGGCCCAGTACAGCCGGCCGTCTCGCACGAACGGGGTGCCGACGCTCGAATCCAGCACGTGCTCCGGATAGCGGACCCGGATCTCGCGCCGCTCCCCCGTCGCCCGGTCCCAGACGCGCACGGTCTGGGACGAGTTCGCGTCGCGCGAGATCTCCCCCAGGCCGTACACGTGCTCCGCGTCGCAGGCGAGGCCGAGCACGTCGTCGAGTATGCCGAAGCCGTCGAGCTCGCGCGAGGCGCGCGTCACGGCCCGCACCCCGTACTCGCCCGCCTCCACGAGCTCGCCGCCGCAGCTCGCGAGCGCCGGGCTCGAGGATCCGGCGCCGACGGCCGTCACCCGCCCGGCGCGCGCGTCGACGAAGGCCAGCTGCTGCCCCTCGGCGGAGCCAGACCACACCGCGAAGCCGCCGTCGACCGGGAGCCGTTGCCGCTCGCCCGAGAACTCCCCGGACCGGGCAGCGCGAGCCGGGTGAGCCCGTCGGAGCGCAGCAGGTATTCGTGTCCGGGATCACCGGTGCTCAGGCCCGCCTCCGTCCACACCACCCGCGACTCGCCGGAGCCCCGCTCCGCGAGCTGCGCGGATCGGGTGCGCCCCTCGGCGTCGACGAGCACCAGGTACGAGGTCCCGCCCGCGTCGAGCCGCAGCGCGACCACCGCGTCACCGATCCCGAAGCCGTCAGAGATCGGCGGCGTCCGCCACGACTGGACGAGCGGCGGGACCCACCAGATCCCGGAGATCGCGATCCCGACCAGCAGGACGACGCCCCAGCTCCGCAGGATCCCCCACGTCGGATCCTTCGGCTCGGGTCTCGTCATACCCCGATCCTTCCACGGGAGCCCGGAGACGCGGAAGCGCAGCGCCCGGCGGGCGCTGCGCTTCCGGTCGATGGGCCCGGGCCGCTACGAGCCGAGCCCGTCGTCGAAGACCTCGACCGCCCCGGTGGCCTGGCTCGCATCGACCCGGCGCAGCACCTGCCCCGTGAAGAACGGCTTGGAGACGCGCGACTGCAGGAACATGAGCACGACGCCGATACCGAGGACGGTCACGCCGATGATGCCGACGAGTCCGACACCTCCGATGTTGTTCCCGGACCCTGCGGAGGGATCCATGCTGTCGATCGTCGTCTGCACGAACACGATGAGCAGCAGGATGCCGCCGATGGCGGGCAGCACGACCTTGGAGAGGACCGAACCGAAGCCCTCGCGGAACGCGGTCTTCCGGAAGTACCACGGGCTCGCGAGGGCGGTGATGCCGTAGTAGAAGCAGACCATGATGCCGAGCGCGGTGATGGTGTCCCACAGCACGTCGTTGCTGATGAAGCGCATGATCGCGTAGAAGCCGGAGGCGACGAGCGACGACAGCATGAGCGCGACGTACGGCGACTTGTACTTCGGGTGGATCTTCTTGATCGACTTGGGCAGGGCGCCGTAGTGCGACATGGCGAGCAGGGTGCGCGCGGGCGAGATCGCGGTGGAGTTGATGGACGCCATCGCCGAGACGAGGATCGCCAGCGAGAGCAGCAGCGCTGCAGGGCCCATTACGGGGTGCGCGAGGGCGGCGAACACGTTCTCGGCGATCGCGGAGTTGCCGAGGCCGGTCGGGCCGTCGCCGACTCCGGCGAAGGCGACGGTCGCTGCCGCGGTGCCGACGTACATGACGACGAGGATGCCGACGAGGATCATCGCGGCCTTGCTCTCGGTCGACATGCGCCCCTTGGACGGCTTGGTCTCCTCGCCCATGGTCAGCACGGTGTCCCAGCCCCAGTAGACGAAGATCGAGACGGCGATGCCCGCCGCGAAGGCGCTGAAGCTCGACACCTCGAAGGGGTTGAACCAGGAGAGCTCGGGCATCTTGCCCTCGGCGTTCGCCGGGTCGGCCGCGCCGATGAACATGGCGACGACGAACCAGACCATGACCGCCATCTGGAAGATGACGGTGAGGTACTGGAAGATCTTGGTCGAGGTCATGCCCCGATACGAGATGAACGTGGCCAGAGCCATGAATCCGAGGCAGACCGCGATGTTGATCAGCTTGTTCTGCGCGAGGTCGGCGATGGAGGGATCGCCGACGAGGATGCTGATCGACTGGAAGAGGAATTCGACGGCGACGCCCGCGAGGTTCGAGAGGACCAGCACGGTGGCGGCGATGAGCCCCCAGCCCGCCATCCAGCCGATCCAGGGTCCGAAGGCGCGCGTGGCCCAGGTGAAGGAGGTGCCGGAGTCGGGCATGGCGGAGTTGAGCGCGCGGTAGCCGATGGCGACGAGCAGCATGGGGATGAAGCCCATGAGGAAGATCGCCGGGGTCTGGTAGCCCACTTCGCTGGCGGCGGGGCCGACTGCGGAGGTCAGGGTGTACGCCGGGGCGCACGTGGACAGGCCGATGACGAGTGCGCCGAGCACTCCCACCGTTCCGCTGGGCAGTCCCTTGCGGCTGATGCCCGTCACCGAGTCGAGCGCTCGGGTAGGCGGTTCAGCGAGCTGAGCTTTTCGTGGCATGCCGAAATCGTCCCTCTGGGCGCTTCGCCGCGCCCGGTCGTACTTGCACCGGCTGGCGAGAGCGAGGGCGCGTCAGTGACGCCCTCGGTCGGTGCGATCCCGAACGAGTTTAGGTCGTTCGCCGAACGTTCCCCTAATCGCGCGAAGGATATTCGTCGAAACTCTGCTCAATCGGCAAGTTACCGAATGTTTCTGCGTCAGCTCCGCGACTTGGCGATGGCGGATCGGATCGCGCCGCGTGCGCGGCGCCGATCGCCGCAGGCGTCGTAGACGAGGCCGAGGCGCATCCAGGCCTGCCAGGACTCCGGATCGGCTTCGACCTCGGCCCGGTACTTGGGGAACGCCGCATCGGCCTGATCGCGGTCGGGGCGGCCGCTGGGCGAGACGTCGACGTCCTCCTCGGGCAGGCGCCCCTCGGCTGCGAGCCGATCGACGAGCCGGGTGGCGCGCGCCCCGAACATGAGTTCGCGCACGAGCGCCCAGACGCCGATGAGCGGGAGCACCAGCAGAGCGACGCCCATGGCGACGGCGAGTGGCGTGCCGGTCGCGAGCAGCGCGAAAGCGCGGACGCCGGCGAAGCCGAAGTAGAGCACGAGCAGGACGCTCATGATCACGACGCCGATGATGGATCGGATTCGTGCGTTCACGCGGCGCCTTCGGAGGCGTCCGGCTCCGCGGCCGCGTCGGTCTGCGCGGCGGATCCGATGCCGAGTACGCGGTCGAGGCCCACGACGAGGCCGTCGAGCTCGCCCGCCGCGCGCAGGGCCGCGCGGATTCCGGGACCGTAGGCCGCGTTCGAGTGGGTGTCGTGGGTGATGGAGAGCACCTCGCCCGCACCGCCGAACCTGACCTCCTGCTTGGCGACGACCCCCGCGAGGCGGAGGCTGTGCACGGGAACGCCCGCGATGAGCTCGCCGCGAGCGGGCTGCTCGGCGAACGGCGAGTCGATCGCCCGTCCGCCGCGCGCGTCGGCGATGAGCTCGGCCGTGCGCACAGCGGTTCCCGAGGGCGAGTCGACTTTGCCGGGGTGGTGCGCTTCGATGATCTCGACGGAATCGAAGAACGGGGCTGCGATGCGGGCGAGAGCGGTGCCGAGCACGGAGCCGAGCGAGAAGTTGGGCACGACGAGCACGGCGGCGCCGGGAAGGGCGTCGACGATGCGCTGCAGTTCGGCGAGCCGTTCGGCCGACCACCCGCTCGTGCCGACGATGACCCGCTGGCCCCGTCTGAGAGCGCGCTCGACGATGGCGGGTGAGGCATCCGGGGTACTGACGTCGACGAGGATCGTCGCGTCGGCTCCGTCGCCCGGGGCGCTGGCGCTCGTGAGGCGGGCGCTCAAATCGAAGTCGGGGTCGGACTCGATGATCTCGCAGACGAGGGCGCCCAGGCGCCCGGTGGCCCCGGAGACGGCGACGGTGGTGCTCATGGGTCCAGGCTACCGGGCGGGAGCGGGGCCGTTGCGCAGTCCGAGCTCGGGCTCCTGCAGACCGTAGACGCGCTGCAGCGCGTCGCGCGCGGCGTAGTAGCCGCCGAGTCCGTGCACACCGGGACCGGGGGCGACGGCGCCGGACGTGAGGTAGAGGCCAGGGGTCGGGGTGCGCCACGGTGCGAGGTCCGGGGTGGGTCGCGACAGGAGCTGGCGCATGGTCACGGCGCCGGCGCTGAAGTCGCCGCCGACGGAGTTCTCGTTGTACCGGGAGAAGTCGTCTGCGGTGATGACCTCGGTCGCGATGATGCGGTCGCGGAAGCCGGGTGCGAAGCGCTCGATCTGGGAGATGACCCGCTCGGAGACGTCGAGGGTGGACCCGTTCGGAACGTGGGTGTAGCTCCAGATCGCGTGCCGGTCGGCGGGGTTGCGCGCGGGGTCGAAGCGATCGGGCTGGACCAGGAGCACGAACGGTGAATCGGGGTGCCTGCCGCGCAGCACATCGCGTTCGGCGGCGGCGATCTCGGCGCGGGTGCCGCCGAGGTGCACGGTGGGGGTCTCGGCCATGCGCTGGTCGGCCCAGGGCACGGGACCGTCGAGCACGAAGTCGACCTTGCAGGCGCCCGGTCCGAACTTCTGGCGTTCGAGGGTGCGTCGGTAGCCGGCCGGGAGCGCGTCCCCCGCGATGCGGGCGAGCCCGCGCGCCGAGGTGTCGGCGAGCACCGCCCCGAATTCGCCGTGCTCGCGGAGTTCCCGGAGGGATCCGACGCGCTGCCCGGTCACCACGCGGCCGCCGTGGGCTTCGAGGTCGGCGATGAGGGCATCGGCGATGGATCGTGATCCGCCGATGGGGACCGGCCAGCCGCGCGCGTGGCCGTGCGCGGCGAGCACCATGCCGACGCCACCGGTGGCGAACGACGGCAAGCGCCCGATGCCGTGCGCCAGCACTCCGGTGAGCAGTGCGGGAGCGGCGGCCTCCGAGAACCGGAGGTTCCAGGCCGGGGTGCCCTGTTCGGCGACGCGGAGACCGAGCGCGATCATGCCGGGGATCGCCGGCACGAACGGCCGCGGCATGGAGAGCAGCGCCCCGCCCATGGCGAAGGACTGCACGGCATCGATGTTGCGCACGATCGGACGGAGGAGGCGCCGGAAGGCGGCTCCGTCGCGGCCGAGTTCTTCGGCGGTGCGGTCGAGCGACCGGTAGGCCATGCCGCCCCGGCCGTCCGCGGGGTCGAGGGGATGGCCGTAGGACGCCTCTGGCACGGCGAAGTCCATGCGCCGCGTGAGTTCGAAGCGCTGGAAGAACTCGGAGGCGAGCGCCATGGGGTGCACGGCCGAGCAGGTGTCGTGCAGCACCCCGGGCAGGACTCGGTCTTCGGTGCGCGTGCCGCCGCCCGGCGTACCGCGGGTTTCGAACACCGTGACCGGTACGCCCGCGCGGGCGAGCGTGACCGCCGCTGCGAGTCCGTTTGGCCCCGACCCGATGACCGCGGCCCCTGCGGACTGCACCAGGGGGCCGCTCGACCCGTGCCCGCTCATGAGCTTTCGAGTCCCGAGCGCGAGACCTCGCCGACGGCGACGACCGACATGGGTCGTTCTGCGATGAGCGCGGCGACCTCGCGGATCTCGTCGCCGGTGACCGCGGTGAACCGTTCCAGCGAAGCGTCGAGGCCGAAGAGTTCGCCGGACCCCAGTTCGGCCCTCGCGAGGCGCCCCATGCGGGTGTCGGAGTCTTCGAGGGCGAGCGCCGAGGACCCGGCGATCTGTCCCAGCGACCGCTCGTGCTCGTCTGCCGTGATGCCGCGCTCGGCGACGCGCTGCAGCTCGGCCTGCGCGAGTCGAACGACCTCGCGGGCCTTCTGCGGCGCCGACCCCACGTACATGCCGAAGAGCCCGGCGTCGGAGTAGCTCGCGCCGAACGAATAGGTCGAGTAGGCCATGCCTCGCTTCTCGCGGATCTCCTGGAAGAGGCGGCTGGACATGCCGCCGCCGAGCACCGAGTTCATGATGCCGAAGGCGAAGCGACGGGGGTCGGATGCGCGCAGCCCCCGGGTGCCGATCATCAGGTTGACCTGCTCGCTCGGCCGCTCGCTCACGGTGGTGCGGGCCTCCCCCGCCCCGGGAAGCGCCACCTCGTCGCTGTCGCGCCGAGCTGCGGGCGCGGCCGGAACCGACGGGTCCCACCGGGATTCGGGGGATGCGGCGAGCGCGGCGACGACCTGCTCGACCAGGCGGTCGTGGTCGACTGCTCCGGCGACGGTGACCACGAGCGTCGAGGGACGGTAGGTGTTGCGGTAGTGCCGTTCGACGTCGTCGCGGCGTGCGGCTCGGATGGTCTCGGGCAGACCGCCGATGGGGCGACCGAGTGCGTGCTCACCCATGACCTGTTCGAAGAAGCGTTCGTTGGCCACGTCGGCCAGGTCGTCCGCGGCCATGCCGAGCTCTTCGAGGATGACTTCGCGCTCGTTCTCGAACTCGTCGGCGTCGAGCACCGAACTGGTGACCATGTCGGCGAGCACCGCGACCGAGTCGTCGAGGTCGACATCGCGCACCTTGGCGTAGTAGCAGGTGTATTCCTTCGCCGTCAGCGCGTTGTGCTCGGCACCGATGCGGTCGAAGCTCGTCGCAATCTGGTAGGCGTCGCGCTGCGGAGTTCCCTTGAACAGCAGGTGTTCGAGGAAGTGGGTTGAGCCGAGGCTGCCCGGAGCGTCGTCGCGCTCCGCCTGTTCGTCGCGCGAACCGACGCCGACCCAGAACCCGATGGTCGCGCTGCGTGCGCCGGGCATGCGCTCGGTGAGAATGCGCAGGCCGCTCGGGTGAACGGTGCGGCGCACGAGACCGCCGCCGAGGTCGGCCTCGAGCTCGGGCAGGTCGAGTGGCAGGTAGAGGGGTTCTGGCATTGCCCCAGCCTATTGCGTCGGTCGTTCCCGTGCCGAGTCTCCACAGGCGTCTCCGCGCTCAGCGGATCACACGCGCTCTGCGGAGGACGAGATACAGCTCGCACCCGAGGCAGAAGGCGAACACCGCGTTGAGGAACGCGGCGATGAACGCCGCGGCGGCCGCGACCGGCAGTGCCCAGGGCACCCCGAACGCGTGCAGCACGAGCCCGGCGCCCACCACGAACGCGCCGACGCCCTGCGCGAAGGTGGGCGGTTCCACCGGTTCCAGCTCTTCGGGCGGCCCGAGGCGAGGGCGGACGACGCGCGCGAACAGCAGCCCGAAGGGATGCCGGCGCACCCCCGCGGTCGCGCCCCAGACAAAGAGGGCGAAGAGCACCAGCAGGAGCAGCGATGCGGGCTCGGCCAGGCGTTCGAGGGGCGAGCGCGCGGCGAGCGCCGCGCCGTCGGTGGCGCTCCCGGTCAGCAGCGCCAGCGCGACGTCGACGAGCAGCAGGGCGGCCGTGATCCCGGCTGCGAACCTCGGTCCGCGCGGATCCACCCCCGAGACTCCGGGGGTCGAGGATGCGGCGGATCCCGGTGCCGCGCTCCCCGGTGCGGTGGACGAGCTCATGCGAGGTTCCTTTCGGTCGGGCGCCCGGCACTCGCGTGCGCTTCGACGAGTTCGCGGGCGTGCTGCGCGCTGACCGGACCCGACACCCGGGCACGGAGGCGGTGCTGCGCGTCGAGCACGAGCACCGTCGGGGTGCGCAGCACCGAGAAGCGCCGGATCAGGTCGTCGCGGCGCGTCACGTCGATCTCGACGTGACGCACGCCGTCGATCGCGTCGGCCGCCCCCGCCAGGCTGCGCGCGCTCGCGGGGCACCGCGCGCAGGTCTCGGTGCTGAACTGCACGAGCGTCAGCCGTTCGCCGAATTCCGGTGCCGCGAAGGTCGCGCCAGGCGTCTCGCCGATCGGGGGCGCGAGATCCGCCGGGCGGATCCGCTCCGCCGCATCGTCCGCCGAAGCGGGCCGCACGCGCGTCTGCTTGGCGCGCAGCAGCAGCCCGAGCAGCGTCGCCCCGACGACGAGCCCCGCGAGCGCGAGGACCACGACCATTGCATTCGATTCCATAATGTCTCCCATTATGCATACGAATGTCCGGCTGAAGCGAGTGTGACGCCCCGAGACGCTCGCCGGACCCCGCCCCCGAGCCTGGACCTCGGACCTGTGCCTGACCCACGGCCCCGGGCCCGGGCCATCTGTCGAGACCGGGGCCGAAGTAACGCGCTTCAGGCACGCTCTCGACGACAGACCACGCTCTCGACAGATAGATCGAGAACTCGGAGACGCGCACGTGCAGCACAGCGATGTGCTCGTCGACGAGGGTGGATACCCCCGGTGCGCGAAGCGACCGGCAGCGGCATCGACCCGGATCGCTTCGAGCACGGATTCGAGTTCGGGCGGCGGGAAGGGTGCGCCGGTCACGGCTTCGACTGTGCCAGGTTCCAGGCGGCGCTGGCGGTGCTCGGGCACGACGAAGCCCCGGGCGCCGAAGCGCCCGGGGCTCGATCAGTGCCGGATCGGAATCCGATTCACCTGACTACTCGGCCGCGGCCTCTTCGGTCGCGGCGTCGGCCGCGGGGGCCTCGGCCTCAGCAGCCTCCTCTTCGAGGACCGGGGCGAGCGACAGCTTGCCGCGGTCGTCGACCTTGGTGATCTGCACGAGGATCTTCTGCCCGATGGAGAGCACCTCGTCGACGGACTCGATGCGCTTGCCACCGACGAGCTTGCGCACCTCCGAGATGTGCAGCAGGCCGTCCTTGCCGGGGAGCAGCGACACGAAGGCGCCGAAGGTGGCGTTCTTCACGACGGTGCCGAGGTACTGCTCGCCGACCTCGGGGTTCTGCGGGTTGGCGATGGCGTTGACCTGGGCGCGAGCGGCCTCGGCCGAGGGACCATCGACCGCACCGATGTAGACGGTGCCGTCGTCGTCGATCGAGATGTCGGCGCCGGTCTCGTCCTGGATGCCGTTGATCGTCTTGCCCTTGGGGCCGATCAGCTCGCCGATCTTGTCGACCGGGATGTTGACCGTGATGACGCGGGGCGCGGTGGGCGCCATCTCGTCGGGGGCGTCGATCGCCTGGTTCAGGACGCTGAGGATCGTGGTGCGAGCCTCCTTCGCCTGCGACAGGGCGCCGGCGAGCACGTCGGAGGGGATGCCGTCGAGCTTGGTGTCGAGCTGCAGCGCGGTCACGAACTCCGAGGTGCCAGCGACCTTGAAGTCCATATCGCCGAGCGCGTCCTCGGCACCGAGGATGTCGGTGAGGGTCGCGTAGCGGGTCTCGCCGTCGACCTCGTCGGAGACGAGGCCCATGGCGATGCCTGCGACGGGCGCGCGCAGCGGCACACCGGCGTTGAGCAGCGACAGCGTCGAAGCGCAGACGGAGCCCATCGAGGTGGAGCCGTTGGAGCCGAGCGCCTCGGAGACCTGGCGGATGGCGTAGGGGAACTCGTCGCGAGCGGGCAGCACCGGCACGAGGGCGCGCTCGGCGAGGAAGCCGTGCCCGATCTCGCGACGCTTCGGCGAACCCACGCGGCCGGTCTCACCGGTCGAGTAGGGCGGGAAGTTGTAGTGGTGCATGTAGCGCTTGCTGGTGACGGGCGACAGTGAGTCGATCTGCTGCTCCATCTTGAGCATGTTCAGCGTGGTGACGCCCATGATCTGGGTCTCGCCGCGCTGGAAGATCGCCGAGCCGTGGACGCGGGGAATGACCTGCACCTCGGCGTCGAGATCGCGGATGTCGCGGGGGCCGCGGCCATCGATGCGCGCGCCCTCGGAGAGGATGCGACCGCGCACGATCTTCTTGGTGACGGACTTGTAGGCGGCGGACACCTGGCCCTCGACCTCGGCGGGCAGTTCGCCGGCCTCGACCTTGGCCGCGATGGCCTCCTTGACGCGAGCCTTGAGGGCGTCGTCGGCGTCCTGGCGCTCCTGCTTGTCGGCGATCTGGTAGATGCCGGCGAGCTCGGTCTCGGCGAGGGCCGCGACGGCGGCGTAGGCCTCGTCGGTGTAGGGCAGGAACACGGGGTACTCCTGCACCTCCTTCGCGGACTGGGCCGCGAGCTGCTCCTGAGCCTTGACGAGCTGCGAGAGGAAGGGCTTCGCGGCTTCGAGGCCCTGGGCGACGACGGCCTCGTCGGGCTTGGTCGCGCCGGCCTTGATGAGGTTCCAGGACCCCTCGGTGGCCTCGGCCTCGACCATCATGATCGCGACGTCCTCGGTGCCGTCGGCCTTGGTGACGATGCGGCCCGCGACCGTCAGGTCGAAGACGGCGTCCTTCAGCTGCTCCACGTTGGGGAACGCGACCCACTGGTCGCCGATGAGCGCGAGGCGCACGCCGGCGATGGGACCCGAGAAGGGCAGGCCCGAGATCTGGGTCGAGGCCGATGCCGCATTGATCGCGAGCGCGTCGTAGAACTCGCCGGGGGCGATGCTCAGGACGGTGATGACGATCTGGACCTCGTTGCGGAGTCCGTCGACGAACGACGGGCGCAGCGGACGGTCGATCAGGCGGCAGACGAGGATCGCCTCGGTCGAGGGGCGGCCCTCGCGGCGGAAGAACGAGCCGGGGATCTTGCCGGCGGCGTACGAGCGCTCCTCGACGTCGACGGTCAGCGGGAAGAAGTCGAAGTGATCCTTCGGCTGCTTGGAGGCGCTGGTGGCCGAGAGGAGCATGGTCTCCTCGTCGAGGTACGCGGCGACCGCGCCCTGCGCCTGCTGCGCGAGGCGGCCGGCCTCGAAACGGATGGTGCGCTTGCCGAACTTGCCGTTGTCGAGAACGGCCTCGGCGAACTTGATTTCAGGACCCTCCACGGGTTCTCCTTACGTGCTTTGAGCACGCGGCGAGCTGCCTCGAACGCGGATTCGTGTGGACGAGGCGCTGATCGACAGTCGAAGACCACCCTGCCGTTTCACCGCCCCGAACGGGCCGGGGTCGGGCTGAGGGATCCACCACCGAAGACCAGCACGCTGCCGACGTGCTCGATTCATCGTTGATGCAGACAGACGCCTGCTCACCCAGGCTAGCATCGCGCGACCGTTTCGGCCCGCTTTTCGCGGCGGACGAGGCTGAGCCGCACCACAACCCCGGAGGAGCCGAGCTGGCATACTGGCGGCATGCGACGCCTCACCGGCCGTTCCCTCGGCACCTGGAGCCTGCGGCTCGACGCCGCCTACTGCCTGGTCCTCGGGGTCTTCGTCGCTGCAGGTTCGCCCCAGATCGCCACCGCCGTCGCGCTCCCCGGCCCGCTGCTCGCCGCAGCCGGACTCACCGTCGCGGCCTGGGCCGGCGGCGTGCTCTGGATGGTCGCTCGCCTCGAGCTCCGACTCGCCCTGCGCCTCGTCATGGGCGTCAACGTCCTCGCCGCTTCACTCGTCGCCGCCGCCGCGCTCACCGCGGCGGGCGCTCTCGCGGCCATCGCGGTGCTCGCCGTCGCCCTCGACGTCGCACTCTTCGCCACGAGCCAGCTCATCGCGATCCGCAAGATCGATGCCTCGTCCCGAGGCGCGACGGCCTGAGCGACCGGCGCGGAGAGCCGGATCCCTATTTGTAGAACCCGTCCCTGAGCACGATCCCGTGCTCCAGCCACACCTTCAGCGCGGCGAGGAATCCCGTCCAGCCCATGCAGTTGCCGAACGCGGCCTGCGCACCCGCCCGGGTCAGCACCCAGGACCGCTCGGTGATCCGAACCTCGGTCCGCGCGCCGCCGTCGACCGAGCGGAACTCGAACGAGACCCGGGTCGCGTCGCCCTCCGAGACCACGCCGGCCTCGCCGCCCCACGAGATCACGATCCGCTCCCCCGGTACGGCCTCCAGCACCTCGACCGGGAACGCTCCCGGGAAGTCGGCGAAGTCCCAGTGCACCGTCGCACCGGCCTCGAGCCGACCGACCGCACCCGCCGTCGTGAAATAGCGGCTGAGCAAGGCAGGATCGGCCACCGCTTCGTAGGTCTCGGACGGGGTGCGCGACACGAAGCCGTTCACCGTGAACTCCAGTTCGGTCAGGTCGGTCTCAGCGCTCATGCCCCGACCCTACGCCAGCATCGCGCGGACGTCACCCGTCCGCTATTCGGCCCAGGCGAAGACGGGCAGTTCGGGCTCTGCCTCGCGGAGCGCCGTCCATTCGGCTTCGAACTCCGCGCGCAGGCGACGCGGCCGCCACCCTTCGGGCAGCAGTTCCGGCGGCAGCAGCGGATCCGCGAGCAGGGCGGCGTCGAGCGCGTCCACCAGTTCGAGCGCGCGAGCCGCCACCGCGACCGGTCCCGTCGGCGCTGCCGCGGGGCGACGATGCACCTCGGCGGCCAGGCGCTCGTACGCCGCATCGATCTCGGTCGCGGGCCAGAGCCGCTCGGCGACGTCGCGCGGTGTCTCGCATCCGGGCATCCGCAGATCGGTGCTGACCGAGACGATCAGGTACCGGTCGAGGGTCGCGGGAGCCACCGATCGGCGCAGCTCGGAGCCGAGGTCGTGCGGCGTCGCATACACGCCGGGCAGCAGCTGCGCGGCACCGAGCAGCGTCAGCAGCCGGCGCAGCCCGTCGCGCTCCGCGCGATGATGCTCCGGCACCGAGAAGCCGTACAGGCGCCAGCAGCCGTCCCAGGAGATGTCGCCGCGATCCTGTGCGAACGCGAACTCCACGAGCGCACGCTCCCGTTCGGCGCGGAGCTCGCCCTGCGCCGTCAGCACCAGGTGGCCCGAACGCCCGCGGCCGCGCTGCTCCAGGATCCCCTCGCCCTGCATGCGCCGCAGCGCGAGCCGCACCGTCTGCTCGGGCAGTCCCAGCGCGAGGCCGAGATCGTAGACGACGTCGAGTTCGGCGCGTCCCTCGGCCGAGATGCAGGCCTCGATCAGCGTGCGGGGCGACACCCGAGTCGCGGATCCGGCCCCGGGCACCGCCCCGCCGGCGCCCGCTGCGGGACCGGTCACCGAGAGTCTCCGGGCGGCTCGACGTTCTCCCAGGGGTACCCGTGCTCGATGAACGCCGCCGAGACCGCTGCCCGCTTGCCCTCGACGTCGCCGTCGTAGAGCACGCGCCCTGCGGCGGCGTCGATGCGCACCTTGCCGCCACGCCGGTACACGCCGGCGACGAGCTCCCGGGGGATCACGCGGCGATCCTCCCCCTCTTCGACGACGATCTCGGCATCGGTGATGCGCAGGACCGCGCTCTCGTGCGTGATGAAGAACGCGATGACGAGGCCGATCGCCCCGAGCACCACCGGCCGCCCCACGACCATGATGGGCGCGTCGAACGAGCCGATGAACTTGAGGACGTCGATGTACGGGATCGGCCATTTCGAGACGTGCTCCAGCAGCCACGGCAGCAGGAGCCCGAGCGCCACACCGGCGCCGCCGCCGACGCCCCAGACGAACACCTTGTCGCTCGCGGTGAGCGCGAGCACGGTCTCGCGCCGCTCGGTGGGCATTGCCGCCTCTTCGGTTCGATCACTCATGCATCGAACATATCACCCGATAAACGCTCGTGCATTTCACAATAGTTTTGTATCGGCGGGAACGCACGAACGGCGCCCCGACCGCGTGGTCGGAGCGCCGTTCGAACGGTCGCGGGATCAGTCCTCGACGATGTCGATCGCGTGGAGCGAATCAGCCTCGATGGCCGTGCCGAGCTGCGCCAGCAGTTCCTCGGAGACGGGGGCGTCGACCGACAGCACCGAGAGCGCCGTACCGGCCTTCTCGTCACGGGCGATCTGCAGGCCCGCGATGTTGACGCCGGCTTCGCCGAGCAGACCGCCGTACGCCGCGACGATGCCCGGGCGGTCGGTGTAGGTGAACACCACGAGGTGCTCCGACAGCGGCAGTTCGAGGTCGTAGCCGTTGATCTCGACGATCTTCTCGACCTGCTTCGGCCCGGTGAGCGTGCCCGAGACCGAGATCGGCGTGCCGTCCGCGAGGGTGCCGCGGAGCGTGATCACGTTGCGGTAGCTCTCGGAGACCGCGTCGACGCTGAACCGCACCTCGAGGTCGCGCTGCTCCGCGAGCAGCGGGGCGTTGACGTACGAGACGGGATCGCTGACGATCTTCGAGAAGAGGCCCTTGAGCGCGGCGAGACGCAGGACCTCGACGCGGTGCTCGGCCAGCTCGCCGTGCACCTCGATATCGAGCGCGGTGACCGGACCGTTGGCGAGGCCGGCGAAGACCTGGCCCAGCTTCTCGGTGAGCGGCAGGCCCGGCTTCACGTACTCGTTGATCACGCCGCCGGCGACGTTGACCGCGTCGGGCACGAGTTCGCCCGCGAGCGCCAGACGCACCGACTTGGCGACCGAGACGCCCGCCTTCTCCTGGGCCTCCTCGGTCGAGGCGCCCAGGTGCGGGGTCACGTTGGTGTTCGGCAGGCCGGTCAGCGAGGCGTCGGCCGGGGGTTCCTGCACGAACACGTCGAGCGCTGCGCCGGCGATCTCGCCATCGGCGAGCGCAGCGGCGAGCGCCGCCTCGTCGATGAGGCCACCACGGGCCACGTTCACCACGAACGCGGTCGGCTTCATGGCCTTGAGCTGCGCTTCGCCGATCATGCCGGTGGTCTCGGGCGTGCGGGGCATGTGGATGGTGAGGAAGTCGGCCCGGGCGACGAGGTCGTCGAGCTCGACCAGCTCGACTCCCAGCTGCTGGGCGCGCGCCGCCGTGATGTAGGGGTCGTACGCGATGAGCTCGACGCCGAAGCCGCGCAGCCGCTCGGCCACGAGTGCACCGATGCGTCCGAGGCCGATGATACCGATGGTCTTCTCGAACAGCTCGGTTCCGGTGAACGAGGAGCGCTTCCACTCCCCTGCAGACAGCGACGCGTGCGCGCGCTGCAGGTTGCGGGCGAGGCCCAGGATGTGCGCGACGGTGAGCTCCGCCGCGCTGATGATGTTGGAGGTCGGCGCGTTGACGACCATGACGCCGGCCTGCGTGGCGGCCTTGATGTCGACGTTGTCGAGGCCCACGCCCGCGCGGGCGACGACCTTGAGCTGCGGCGCCCAGGAGAGCGCCTCCGCGTCGATCTGGGTGGCGGATCGGATGAGCACCGCATCCGCGGTGGCCAGCGCTTCCTTCAGCGCCGCACGATCGGTGCCGTCGACGTTGACCACGTCGAAATCCGGACCGAGCGCGGCGATGGTGGCCGGCGAGAGTTGTTCAGCGATGAGGACGACAGGAGTAGCCAAGGAGCGGTTCCTTCGGGGTCGGAGACGTCACGCCCGTTACGGGCGCCCGAATTCCAGCTTAGCCGTGCCGCGGAAGCGTCCGCGACACGGCGTCACGCGAAGAAACCGGCCTGCGGCACGACGTGCATGACGTCGAGCTGCGCGACGGCGACGACCGCGAGGCCCGCCGCGAGCAGCAGCACGCGCCCCCAGGCGCGCAGCCTGCGCCCCAGCAGCAGAGCGGCGAAGAGCACCAGGAAGGGCAGCACGATCCCGAAGAGCAGCCAGAACCAGCCGAGCGGGCTGAAGCCGAGGCCGAGGCGCGAACCCAGCTCCTGCATGCCCAGCAGGTTGCCGAACTGCACGAACACGGCATAGGCGTAGAGCCCGGTGACGAGCAGGCCCGCGATCCACGCGGCGATCACGGAGAAACGGTTCACTGAGCACTCACCACCAGCATCGGGAGCGGAAGGAGGACCACGGCGCCGAGCACGAGCGCGATGCCGAGCCAGACCGTGCGGCGGCGCAGGAACAGGACCGCCGAGAGGAACCACAGCACGGTGGCGAACGGTGCGGCCCAGAACAGGACCTGCTGCAGCACCTGCCCGAAGGAGCCGCTGCCCGCGGCCACCGTGGTGTTGAAGTCGGCGTAGGCCTTGGCCACGACGAACCAGCCCCAGGTGTAGAGCGCATAGAGCCCGCCGAAGACGCCGAGCAGCACCAGCACCGCGTTGCTCGCCTGTTCGGGGCCGGCCACGGGATCCGAATCCGGCGCACTCCCGTCGCCCGCCGCGCGACCACCGGCATCGGTCGCGCCGTCGGGCCGCGGCTCCGCAGGGGTGCCGGCGGACGCACCAACGGGCGCCGACGGCTCTTCGCCCTCGACCACCCAGCCGCTGGCCAGGGTGCTCTCGCGCGCCTCGGCGTTCGACTTCTTTCGCATGGATTCCAGCCTATCCGCTCCCGCCTGAGCGATCGCGCGCGACTCCGTCGTCGCGACCCCTTCGCTCCGTCACTGCCGACCAGTAGGCTGTGCACAGTATCGACGATCCAGCTCGAGAAGAGGCCCACCGTGTCCGACGCACGCACCCCGCGCCGCAAGCAGGCGCCGACGCCCGCCGAGGGCACCGAGCCGCCCGCGGGCTGGACCCCCACCCCCGAGGCCAAGGCGAAGGCGACCCGGTTCCGCTGGATCGCCGCGATCCTGTGGGCCGTCGCCATCGTGCTCGAGGCCGTCTCGATCTTCTGGCTGCTCCGACAGCGCGAGGTGACCGGCACCGACGGCGAGCTGGTGCGCAATCCGCAGACGGGCATCCTCGAGTCCTCGGCCTCGACGAGCACCTTCCCGCAGTGGGCCTTCGTCTCGCTGATCATCGCGATCGTCGTGATCGGCGCGCTCTCGATCACCGGCTCGATGCTCTGGAAGCGCGCGAACCGTCTGGACCCCGCCCGGCGCTCGGACACCGTCCGGTTCTTCGTCCAGAACCAGCTCGGCGCCATCATCGCGATCGTCGCGTTCCTGCCGCTCATCATCCTCATCTTCCTGAACAAGGACATGAACGGGAAGCAGAAGGGTATCGCGGGCGCGATCGGCATCGTGGTCGCCCTCGCGGCCGTGGCGCTCGGCATCGACTACAACCCGCCGTCGGTCGAGAAGTACACGGCGGACCAGTCGACCGTCATCCAGCTGCTCGGCAAGGATCAGGTCGTCTGGGTCGACGGCGGCAAGGTCTATCACGTGTGCGATCAGGTCTCCGACATCCAGACGGGCAGCGACAAGCGCACCGGCACGACCGCCCAGGCGGTCGAGGCGGGCAAGAACCGTCTGACCCTGAAGTTCGCCAGCGAGATGCGCACCTGCGGCCTCGAGGTGCCGCAGAACGCCGACGAGATCGCCGCGGCGCTCAAGCAGATCCAGGACGGCAGCGCCGGTACCGTGCTGCCCGCCCCCGTGTGGGCCGACGGCAAGGCGCCCATCTCGATCCCGGACGCCGCCCCCGCATCCTGAGGTGGAGCACTCGCCGCTCCCTAAGATGAGTGGCGTGCCGATCCACCGCTTCGACCTCGACGCCATCGGCGCGGGCCTCGTCGTCAGCCGAGCCGGCGACGAGCTCCGCCGAGCGCTCGCGCACGGCGCGCTGGTGGTCACCGCCCCTCCCGGAACCGGCAAGACCACCTTCGTGCCGCCGCTCGTCGCGAACCTGCTCGCGCAGGGCGGATCAGGTTCCGCGCGCCGGACCGGCCGCACGATCCTCACTCAGCCGCGCCGTGTGGCCGCGCGAGCCTCAGCTGCCCGCCTCGCCGAACTCGATCGCAGCGCCATCGGCGAGCACGTCGGCTTCACCGTCCGCGGCGAACGCCGTGCGGGCCGCGATACCCGGATCGAGGTCGTCACCCCGGGCGTGCTGCTGCGGCGGCTCATCGCGGACCCGGCGCTCGACGACGTGGACGCCGTGATCCTCGACGAGGTGCACGAGCGATCGCTCGACGGCGATCTGCTGCTCGGCCTCGTCTCGGAGGTCCGGGCGTTGCGCGACGATCTCGTCGTCATCGCGATGTCGGCCACGCTCGACGCGGATCGTACGGCCGAGCTGCTGGGCGCGGCCGCCGGCGACGGTCCGGCTCCCATCGTGCGGGTGCCCTCGGCGCTGCACCCGCTGCGCGTCGAGCACGCCCCCTTCGACGGCGCGCGGCTCGACGAGCGCGGGGTGACCCGCGACTACCTCGCCCACCTCGCCGACGTCGCCGCCGACGCCCAGGCCGCAGCGGGCACCGATGCACTCGTGTTCGTGCCGGGCGCTCGCGAGGTCGACGAGGTCGTCGATCGGCTGCGCGGTCGCATCGCACGGGACGGCGCCGACGTCGACGTGCTGCCCCTGCACGGTCGTCTCGCACCGCGCGAGCAGGATCGCGCGGTGCGCGGCCGACTGCGCGACACGGATCCGCACCGCATCGTCGTCTCGACCGCGCTGGCGGAGAGCGCGCTGACGGTACCGGGCGTGCGTCTCGTGGTGGACTCCGGGCTGTCTCGCGAGGTGCGCCGCGACCAGGCTCGCGACATGACGGGGCTCGTCACCGTGAGCGCTTCCCGCGCCAGCGCCGAGCAGCGGGCCGGCCGTGCCGCGCGCCAGGGGCCGGGCACTGTCGTACGCGCGTTCTCCGAGGCCGAGTTCGCCCGCATGCCTGCCGAACTCACGCCGGAGATCGCGACCGCGGACCTCAGCGACACCGCCCTGCTGCTGGCCGCATGGGGTGCCCCCGCGGGCCGCGGCCTGGCGCTGCTCACTCCGCCTCCGACGGCCGCCATGGATCGCGCGGTCGCCGTGCTCGAAGCGCTCGACCTGGTCGACGCGGGCGGGCGCCTCACCGCGCTCGGAACACGCGTGGCGCATCTCCCGATCGGCGTGCGCGAGGCGCGAGCGCTGCTCGCCGGCGCCGCGGAGCTCGGCGACTCCCGACGCAGCGCCGAAGTCGTCGCCGCGGTCTCCGACGACCACCGCGCGAGCGATGCCGACCTCGCGCGCCTGCTCCGCGATCTGCGCGGCGGCCGCGCTCCCGGTTCCGACCGCTGGAAGCGCGAGACCGAGCGGCTCGCACGGCTCGCCGAGGAGGACGACGGCACGGCTCCTGCGTCGCGCTCGGCACCCGGAGAGGCGCCGTCGCGCCGCTCGGCAGGGACGGACGCGGGTATCGTCACCGCGCTCGCCAGGCCCGAGTGGATCGCCCGTCGGACCGGCGAGCACTCGCGTTCCTATCTGCTCGCGAGCGGCACTCGCGCGGCGCTGCCCGAGGGCAGCGCCCTGCTGGGCAACGAGTGGATCGCGGTGCGCGAGGTGCAGCGCGCCGCGGGCCGGGCCGCCGACGGGACCGGTGCCGTGATCCGTCTCGCGGCCGCGCTGACCGAGGACGATGCGCTGCGCCTCGGCGCGCACGATCTCGTCGAGGAGCGGACCACGGCCGTCGTGGAGGGGCGGATCCGGGTGCGCCTGGTCCGGCGCCTCGGCGCGATCCCGCTCGCGTCGACGCCCGCCGCGGCGCGTCCGGAGGACGCCGGCCCGGCTTTCGCTGCGCACCTGCGCGAGCTCGGGCTCGAGGCCCTCGACTGGTCCGATTCCGCACGCTCCCTGCGCGGGCGCCTCGCCCTCCTGCACCGCGAACTGGGCGACCCCTGGCCCGAGGTGAGCGACGCCGCGCTGCTCGGTCGGATCGACGCGTGGCTCGGACCCGACCTCGAACGCATGCGTCCTGGCGGCTCGCTGCACGGGATCGACCTGGCGCAGGCACTGCGTCGACTGCTTCCCTGGCCAGAAGCGGCGCGGTTCGAGGAGCTCGCTCCCGAACGGCTCCCGCTCCCCTCCGGCTCCACCGCCCGGGTCGAGTATCCGCAGCCGGGCGACGCCGATGCGGTGGACGTTCCCGAGCAGCCCGTCGTGGCCGCCAAGCTGCAGGAGGTCTTCGGTCTCGCCGAGACCCCCGACTGGCGGGCGGCCGCGTCCCGGTGCGGTTCCACCTGCTCTCCCCCGCACGTCGCCCGCTCGCCGTCACCTCCGATCTGCGATCGTTCTGGAACGGCCCCTACCAGGAGGTGCGCCGCGAGATGCGCGGCCGCTACCCGAAGCACCCCTGGCCCGAGGACCCCTGGAGCGCTCCGGCGACCGCTCGCACGCGCAACCGGTAGGCTCGAACGCTATGGCCATCGGATCGACGATTCACACCTTCAGCGTGCAGCTGGCCGACGTCGATCGCGGGGTCTACGACGACTTCACGATCCGCGTCGCCCGGCATCCGTCCGAGACGGACGCGTACATGATGACCCGGATCCTGGCCTACTGCCTCGAGTACCGCGAGGGCATCGAGTTCGGCGGCGGCGTCTCGACCACCGACGAGCCGGCCGTGCTCGTGAAGGACCTGACCGGGCGGATCACCGGCTGGATCGAGGTCGGCTCCCCCGACGCCGCCCGCATGCACAGCGCCAGCAAGCTCGCGGAGCACGCGGCGGTCTACACGCACCGCGACCCCGCGAAAGTGCTGGCCTCCTGGGACGGCAAGCAGATCCACCGTTCCGGGGACCTCGTCCTGCGCAGTTTCGATCCCGGCTTCATCGACGCGGCGGTCGCCGCGATCGAGCGTCGCAGCGACCTCTCCGTGTCGCGCACCGAGGGGCAGCTCTACGTCGAGCTCAACGGTACCCATCTGAGCAGCGAGCTGCACGAGCACCGCGTCGCCTGAGATGCACGGCCGTCATCCCGCGCGACGGCGGAGTCGCGGGATGACGGCCGACTCGTGCCTCCCGCGCGACGGATCACCGCTTGGGGAAGCGCCAGACGGCGACCGCGGCCCCCGCCAGTACGATCCCCGCGCACCAGATCGCGGCGAAGAGCGGTTGCATGCCGGGATCCTGCCCGAGCAGCAGCGCCCGGATCGATTCCACGAGCGGCGTCACCGGCTGAGCCGAAGCGATCGGTTCGAGCCAGGATGGCAGGCTCTCGAGCGGCACGAACGCGCTCGACAGATAGGGCAGGAACAGCAGCACGAAGCCGTAGCCGTTCGCCGCCTCAGGACTGGATGCGAGCAACCCGATCGCCGCGAATACGACCGTGACCGCCAGGATCCAGCCGAGCACCAGCCCGATCGCCGCGCACCATTCCGCGACGCCGGCCACGGGACGGAACCCGAGGAGGAGCGCGACCCCGACGACCACCGCGGTCGCGAGCAGATTCCGCAGGACGCTCGCGACGACATGGCCGACGAGGCAGGTCGCGGCCGGCATCGGCAGGCTGCGGAAGCGCTGCATCGCGCCGCCCGTCAGGTCGCGGTTGACCGAGACGGCGACGGATGCGGCACCGAACCCCGAGCACAGCACGATGATGCCGGGGACGACGAAATCGACGTAGCCGCCGCCGGCGTCGATGGCGCCGCCGAACACGAACGTGAACAGCAGCATGAGCATGACCGGCAGGACGATCGCGAGCGAGAGCCCCTCGCCGTCGCGCAAGCTGTGCCGGAGGCTGCGTCCGACGAAGATCCGGCTCGCCGCGATCGGCCCGGTTCCGGGGTGCAGGGCGATGGCGCTCATGCGGCGACCTCGACACGTTCGGTCCCGGATTCCCGCCGGGTGAGCGCGATGAACGCGTCGTCCAGGGTCGGTCGGCGCAGTTCCACGCGGAGCTCTCGCTCCGCCGGTTCGAGGCCCGCCAGCGCTGCGGCGAGGCCGGCCGCGCTGCCCGGAACGTCGAGGGTGCGGACGGTGCCGCCATCGCGGTCGACGAGCACCGCGGTCTCCTCGCCGACGAGCCTGGTGAGTTCCGCGACCGTGCCGTCGGCGACGATCGTGCCGTCCTGCAGGATCGCGACGCGATCCGCCAGCGCTTCCGCCTCGTCGAGCATCTGCGTGGTCATGAACACGCAGCAGCCGTCCGCGGCGAGCTGAGCCACGTCCGACCAGAGCCGGGAGCGACTGGCCGGGTCGAGACCGGTCGTCGGTTCGTCGAGGAACAGCACGGCGGGCGGGAGCACGAGGGACGCGGCGAGATCGACGCGGCGGCGCATGCCGCCCGAGTAGCCGCCGACGCGGCGGTCCGCCGCGTCCTCGAGTTCGAAGGACCCCAGCAGCTCTTCGGCGCGCAGCTTGGCCCGGCGGGCGCCGAGGCCGAGCAGGCGGCCGATCATCACGAGGTTCTCCCGACCGGTCAGCGCCTCGTCGATCGAGGCGTACTGACCCGTCGCACCGATGAGGCGTCGCACGGTCGAGGCTTCGCGCACCACGTCGTGCCCCAGGATCCGGGCGGAGCCCGAGTCGGGCCGCAGCAGCGTGCTCAGGACGGAGACCAGCGTGGTCTTGCCGGCTCCGTTCGGGCCGAGCAGCGCGAAGACGCCGCCCTCGATCCCGAGGGTGATCCCGTCGAGCACGGCTCGACGGCCGTAGCTCTGCCGGAGATCGGTGATCTCGATGGTCGGATTCATGATCCATCCTTTCTGTATGCAGCACACACAGTATGCACCATAAACAGTAGATGTGTCACGCAGTTAAGATGGAATACGGTTGAGCCCGGGAGGAACGCATGACGAACGAGAACGAAGCCGTATCGCGCACCCTCGCGCTGGCCTGGGGTCTCGCCGCCGCGCCTCAGCGCGGACCGAAGCGGGAACTCACCCCGGAGCGGATCGTGGAGGCCGCGGTGGCGATCGCGGACGCCGAAGGTCTCGCCGCGGTCACGATGCAGCGAGTCGCGCAGACCTTCGAGTTCAGCACCATGGCGCTCTACCGATACGTGGCCACCAAGGACGAGCTGCATCGGCTCATGCTCGACGCCTCCCTCAGCAGCGCCGAGGGCGTCATCGACGCCGAGCACTGGCGCACCGGGCTGCGGGAGTTCCTGAGCGAGCTGCTCGACGGGTATCGGCGCCACCCCTGGGCGCTCGACATCCCGCTGTCGTCCGACATCCACTTCATGCCCGGGCAGATGCGCGTCGCCGACCGCGCCCTCCGGGCGATGCGCACCCTTCCCGCTACGGAACCCGCGAAACTCTCCGTGCTCATGCTGTTCGCCGCGTTCGCCCGCGGCCACGCCGCCGTCGAGCGGGAGGTCCTGGCGGGCGGCGAGATCTCGCCCGAAACCCGGGCGCTGGTCGAGGAGGCCGTGACCCCCGGCCGATTCCCGGACGTCGCGCTGCTCGTGCGCAGCGGCACCTACTTCGGGGACGCCGACGCAGGAGCATTCGCCGAGGACGACACCGCGCTGATCTTCGAGTTCGCCCTCGGCGTGCTGCTCGACGGGCTCGAATCGACGTTCTCGGGAGCGCAGACCCCGCCGCCCGCGCCGGCGGTCGACCTTTCTCCGCCCGAGGCGCTGGAGCGGGCCGAGGCCGAACTGCGGGCCGGGATCGAACTGCGCAAGCAGGCCCAGCGCCGCGTACGAGAGGCTGAGCGCGCCGAAGCCGAACTGCGCCGAACGCGCGACCGCGCCAAGGAGGCGGCGAAGGCACACGCCAAGCAGCTCCGCTCCGGCGGGTGAGGGACGCACGACGAAGCCCCCGGGATTCCTCCCGGGGGCTTCGATGTTCACGGCCGGATCACGGCCGAGTCACGCCGGATCAGCGAGCGGCGGAGCCGTCGACGTAGTCCGAGTCGGTCTGCTTCCATGCGAAGAGCTTGCGCAGCTCGCGACCGGTGGTCTCGATCGGGTGCTGCTCGGCCTTGGCGCGGAGGGCGAGGAACTCGGGAGCGCCGGCGTCCTGGTCGTCGATGAAGCGCTTCGCGAACGCACCCGACTGGATGTCGGCGAGCACGCCCTGCATGTTCTCCTTGACGCGGGGATCCACGACGCGGGGACCCGACACGTAGTCGCCGTACTCGGCGGTGTCGGAGACCGACCAGCGCTGCTTGGCGATGCCGCCCTCCCACATGAGGTCGACGATGAGCTTCAGCTCGTGCAGCACCTCGAAGTAGGCGATCTCGGGCTGGTAGCCGGCCTCGGTCAGGGTCTCGAAGCCGTACTGGACGAGCTGCGAGACGCCGCCGCAGAGCACGGCCTGCTCGCCGAAGAGATCGGTCTCGGTCTCTTCCGTGAAGGTGGTCTTGATGACGCCCGCACGGGTGCCGCCGATCGCCTTCGCGTACGAGATGGCGGTCGCCCAGGCGTTGCCCGAAGCGTCCTTCTCGACGGCGATGATGTCGGGGATACCGCGGCCCGCGACGAACTCGCGACGCACCGTGTGGCCCGGGGCCTTCGGGGCGATCAGGATCACGTCGACGCCCTCGGGCGCCTCGATGTAGCCGAAGCGGATGTTGAAGCCGTGCGCGAACGCGAGCGTCTTGCCCTCGGTCAGCTTGTCCTTGATCTGCTCGTTGTAGATCGCACGCTGGTGCTGATCGGGAGCGAGGATCATGATGAGGTCGGCCCACTCGGCGGCGTCGGCGACGCTCTTGACCTCGAACCCGGCCTCCTGGGCCTTCTCGATCGACTTCGAGCCGTCCTTGAGCGCGATGACGACCTCGACGCCCGAGTCGCGCAGGTTCATCGCGTGGGCGTGGCCCTGCGAGCCGTAGCCCACAACGGCGACCTTCTTGCCCTGGATGATCGACAGATCCGCATCGTCGTCGTAGTACATCTCAGCCACGTGGATTCTCCTTGTGTTGTGTGGTTCAAACGTCATTCTGCGCGAAGCCGCAGAATCTCGGTATTCGGTTGTGGATCCTGCGACTCGCACGCTCGCGCAGGATGACGGCGCGGGGCGCCGTCAATTCTTGAAGACGCGCTCGGTGATCGACTTCGAGCCGCGCCCGATGGCGATGAGGCCCGACTGCGCGATCTCCTTGATCCCGTACGGCTCCAGGACCTTGAGGAAGGCCTCGATCTTGCCCGTGTCGCCCGTGACCTCGATCACGAGGGCGTCGGTGACGACGTCGACGACGCGGGCCCGGAACAGGTTCACGGCTTCGAGCACGTGCGAACGGGTCTGATGGTCGACCCGGACCTTGATGAGCACGTGCTCGCGCTGCACCGACTGCGCGGGCTCGAGCTCGACGATCTTGATCACGTTGACCAGCTTGTTGAGCTGCTTCGTGACCTGCTCGAGCGGCAGATCCTCCTGATCGACGACGACCGTGATGCGGGAGAGCCCCGGCACCTCGGTCGGGCCCACCGCGAGGGACTCGATGTTGAAGCCGCGGCGGGCGAACAGTCCGGCGACGCGGGTCAGCAGACCCGGCTTGTCCTCGACGAGGAGGCTCAGAACGTGGCGGGTCATGATTTACTCCTCCCCCACTCGGGGCTGTGCTCGAGGGCGTACTGGATGTCGCTGTTGGAGGTGCCCTGCCGCACCATCGGCCAGACCATGGCGTCGGAGCTCACGACGAACTCGAGCAGCACGGGCCGGTCGTTGGTCTCGAGCGCGAGCTTGATCGCATCGTCGACCTGGTCCTCGCGCTCGACGCGGATCGAGAGGCAGCCGTACGCCTCGCCCAGCTTCACGAAATCGGGGATCCGGCGACTGCCGTGCCCGGTTTCGAGCTGCGAGTTGGAGTAGCGGCCGTCGTAGATCAGCGTCTGCCACTGGCGGATCATGCCGAGGACCGAGTTGTTGATCACGGCGACCTTGATCGGGATCTCGTTCACGAGGCAGGTGGCGAGCTCCTGATTGGTCATCTGGAAGCAGCCGTCGCCGTCGATCGCCCACACGGTGCGATCGGGCTGGGACACCTTCGCGCCCATGGCCGCGGGAACGGCGTAGCCCATGGTGCCCGCGCCGCCCGAGTTGACCCACGCGTTGGGGCGCTCGTAGCCGATGAACTGCGCCGACCACATCTGGTGCTGGCCCACGCCCGCGACGTACACGGCCTCGGGGCCCGAGAGCTCGCCGATGCGCTGGATCACGTGCTGGGGAGAGAGCAGGCCGTCGCTCGTCGACTGGTAGCCGAGCGGGTAGCGCTCGCGCAGCTCGTTGAGGCGGGTCCACCAGGCGCCGATGTCGGCGCAGGCGAGGGTGCGCTGTGCCGAGGTCATGGCCGCGATGAGGTCGGAGATGACTTCGCCGGCGTCGCCCACGATCGGCACGTCCGCCGCGCGGATCTTGCCGATCTCGGCGGGATCGATATCGGCGTGGATGACCTTCGCCTCGGGGGCGAACAGCGCGGCCTTGCCGGTCACGCGATCATCGAATCGTGCTCCGAGCGCGATGATCAGGTCGGACTCCTGCAGCGCGAGCACCGCGGGCACCGTGCCGTGCATGCCCGGCATGCCGAGGCTCTGACGGTGCGAGTCGGGGAACACGCCGCGCGCCATGAGCGTCGTCACGACGGGCGCGCCGACCAGCTCGACGAGCTGGCGCAGCTCCTCGGCAGCACCGGCGCGGACCACGCCGCCGCCGACGTAGAACACGGGACGCTCGGCCGCCGCGATGAGCTCGGCCGCCGCCTGGATCTGCTTGCTGTTGGCCTTGGTGATGGGCCGGTAGCCGGGCAGTTCGACGCGCGGCTCCCAGACGAAGTCGAACAGCCCCTCCTGCGCGTCCTTCGTGATGTCGACGAGCACCGGACCCGGCCGGCCGGTGGAGGCCAGCTGGTACGCGGCGGCGATCGCGCCGGGGATCTCCTCCGCCCGCTTCACGAGGAAGGAGTGCTTGGTGATCGGCAGGGTGATGCCGTGGATGTCGACCTCCTGGAACGCGTCGGTTCCCATGAGGGTCGAGAAGACCTGGCCCGTGATCGCGAGCATCGGCACTGAGTCCATGTAGGCATCGGCGATCGCCGTCACCAGGTTGGTGGCACCGGGTCCTGAGGTGGCGATGCAGACGCCGACCTTGCCGCTCGCCGCCGCGTAGCCCTCGGCCGCGTGGCCCGCGCCCTGCTCGTGCCGCACGAGGATGTGACGGAGCTTCGGCGCGTCCATCAACGCGTCGTAGAGCGGCAGCACGGCCCCACCGGGCAGCCCGAAGACATCGGAGACGCCGAGCAGCTCGAGGCTCCGGACGATCGCCTGGGCGCCGGTCATGCGCTCGCCGCGCGCGCCGTTCGGCCGCTGGGTGGGTTGAGAGCTCGATTCCGAGTTCATTGCACACTTTCTCTTGACGGTGGTGGGAGCGGTCGCGCGGGCCGCTCGAGAGACGTCGGCTCCCGGTGCGGGAGCGAACAGCGATTCAGCCGGTGATGGCGCCTTCGGACGCCGAGTGCACGAGCTTCGCATACTTCGCGAGGACTCCGCGGGTGTACCGCGGGGGAAGCGGGGCCCAGCTTTCTCGGCGGGCCGCAAGCTCGGTGGGATCCACCAGCAGATCGAGCGTACGTGCGGCGATATCGACCCGAATCAGGTCACCGTCGCGAACCAGGGCGATCGGACCCCCGTCCGATGCCTCCGGTGCAATGTGGCCGATGCACAGGCCGGTTGTGCCGCCTGAGAATCGTCCGTCCGTCAATAGTAGTACATCTTTTCCGAGTCCCGCGCCCTTGATGGCCGCGGTGATCGCGAGCATCTCGCGCATGCCGGGGCCGCCCTTCGGGCCCTCGTAGCGGATCACGACGATGTCGCCCGCCGAGATCCGACCGGCCTCGAGGGCGTCCATCGCCGCGCGCTCCCGTTCGAACACGCGGGCAGGACCCTCGAAGCTGTCGAGGTCGAAGCCCGCGGTCTTGACGACGGCGCCGTCGGGAGCGAGTGAGCCCGAGAGGATCGTGAGGCCGCCGTTCGCGTGCAGCGGATTGTCGAGCGTGCGCACCACGGCTCCGTCGAGCGGGGCAGGGTCGAGCTCCGCGAGGTTCTCGGCCACCGTCTTGCCGGTGACCGTGAGGGCGTCCCCGTGCAGCAGACCGGCGTCGAGCAGCGCCTTCATGATGACCGGCATGCCGCCGACCCGATCGAAGTCCTGCGCCACGTACTGGCCGAACGGCTTCATGTCGGCGAGGTGCGGCGTGCGCTGGCCGATCCGCGTGAAGTCGTCGAGCGTGAGCTCGACCTCGGCCTCACGGGCGATCGCCAGCAGGTGGAGCACCGCATTGGTCGAGCCGCCGAGCACCATCGCGACGGTGATCGCGTTCTCGAACGCCTTGCGGGTGAGGATGTCGCGGGAGGTGATCCCCTTGCGCAGCAGGTTCACCACGGCCTCGCCGGAACGATGCGCGTAGTAGTCCCGGCGGCGATCCGCGCTGGGCGGGGCGGCGGATCCGGGCAGGCTCATGCCGAGCGCCTCGGCGACGCAGGCCATGGTGTTCGCCGTGTACATGCCGCCGCACGCGCCCTCGCCCGGCGCGATGGCGCACTCGACACGCTTGAGATCGGCCTCGCTGAGCGTGCCGGCGACGCAGGCCCCGACCGCTTCGAAGGCGTCGATGATCGTGACCTGCTTCTCCGTGCCATCGGAGAGCTTGACCCAGCCCGGTGCGATGGATCCCGCGTAGAGGAACACCGACGCGAGGTCGAGGCGGGCCGCGGCCATGAGCATGCCGGGAAGCGACTTGTCGCACCCCGCGAGCAGCACCGAGCCGTCGAGCCGCTCGGCCATCATCACCGTCTCGACCGAGTCGGCGATGACCTCGCGGGAGACGAGCGAGAAGTGCATCCCCTCGTGGCCCATCGAGATGCCGTCCGAGACGGAGACCGTGCCGAACTGCAGCGGGTACCCGCCGCCGCCGTGCACGCCCTCCTTCGCGCCCTGCGCGAGCCGGTCGAGGCTCAGATTGCAGGGCGTGATCTCGTTCCAGGAGCTGGCGATCCCGATCTGGGGCTTGTCCCAGTCCTCGTCGCCCATGCCGACGGCGCGGAGCATGCCGCGGGACGCCGTCGCCTCGATGCCGTCGGTGACGGCACGGCTGCGGGGCTTGATGTCGATCTCAGACATGCGGATTGCCTCCGATCTGCGGTCCGGCGCTCGCGGCGACGGACGGCCTACTTGCCGGTCGCGGGCAGCAGCGTGAACGGCACGATGAAGCCGATGACGCTGAGCGCGAGGCCGGACGCGAAGAGGAAGAGGCTCGGGTGGCCCGGCTCGTCGCCGAACGCGGTGAAGCCGAAGCTGGCGAGGACGATGCCCCCGAAGGCGAGCACGATCGACAGCACGAAGACGAACGCCGTGACGGCACTCACCGCTCCCTGCGAGCTCTCCTCGAACAGTGCGGCGGACTGCTGCTGTGCCATGACCTTCGGCTCCTTAGTTGCGCTTCGTGGTGTTCGTCGGAGTCGCGACGACCCCGTCGTGGGAACGCCCTCAGCATACCGCCCCGCTCATTCCCCGCACGACGGTATGGTGGAGCGCAGAACGGCGGCGCCCGCCCGCCGCACCCGGGAGGTCCGATGTCCATCGGCAAGTACCTGACCAGCCTCAGCGTGCTCGGCGCGGCTGCCGGCATCGCCGGCGTCGTGCGGCAGACCCGGTCCATGCCGGCGGATTGGCGCAGGCTCGTCGTCTGGGGCGTCTGGGCGGCGAGCCTCGCCCTCGCGATCGCCGGCGTCGCGAAGCAGGACGAGGACGCGCAGTTCGCCGAGGACCAGAAGCACCTCGACGGCTGATCCGGCACCGTTTCGGGTAGACTGGCCTGCGGTGAGTCGGGAAGTCTGGTCGACGCGTTCGTCAGTGAACCGTCAGGAGGCCCCGTGCCGTTCGATCCCCACTCCCATGCCCCCGGCGCCCCGAGCACCCGCTCCCGGCGACGCCGCGTCCTCTCGCTGACCAGCAGGCGCGAGACCACCCGCGTCGCGCGGATCCTGCGCGCCGAGCTCGTCGGCGGCGTGCTGCTGATCATCGCCGCGGCCATCGGCTTCGCCGCCGCGAACAGCCCGCTCTCCCCCGCTTACGAGGCGCTGCGGGAGTTCAAGATCGGCCCCGAGGCCCTCCACCTCGACCTCTCCCTCGGCACCTGGGCAGCGGACGGTCTGCTCGCGATCTTCTTCTTCCTCACCGGCCTCGAGCTGAAACGCGAATTCGTCTCGGGCGAGCTGAGCCGGTTCCGCACGGCGATCGTGCCCGTCGCAGCCGCGTTCGGCGGGGCGATCGTCCCGGCGCTGCTGTTCGTCGCGTTCACTGCGGGGTCGCCCGAGATGCACGGCTGGGCGATCCCCACGGCGACCGACATCGCCTTCGCCGTCACGGTGCTCGGACTCATCGCGCCGGGCGTCCCGCCCGCGCTCCGCATGTTCCTCCTCACGCTCGCCGTGGTCGACGACCTGATCGCGATCTCCGTCATCGCCGTCTTCTACTCGAGCGGCATCGACTTCCTCATGCTCGGTCTGGCCGCGATCCCCTTCGCGGCGTTCGCGCTCCTCGCCCACCGGTTCCCCGCGCGGTTCGCGTCCTCCGGGTGGGCTCCCTGGCTGATCCTGCTCCCCCTCGGCATCGTGGTCTGGGCGCTCGTGCACGCCTCGGGGATCCACGCCACGATCGCGGGCGTCGCCCTCGCGTTCGCGATCCCGGTCGAGGGACGCGGCGGCACCGCGCTCGCCGAGACCTTCGAGCACCGGTTCCGCCCGCTCTCGAGCGGTTTCGCGGTCCCCGTATTCGCGTTCTTCGCCGCAGGCGTCGCGGTCAGCGGCACGAACGGCTTCCCGTTCAGCCCGGTCGCTCTCGGCATCATCGTCGGCCTCGTCGTCGGCAAGCCGCTCGGGATCGCGCTGACCACGTGGGCCCTGACCCGCTGGACCCGCGCGGAGCTCGATGCCGCGATCCGCTGGCGCGAGCTCATCGGGGTCGCGGCGCTCGCCGGCATCGGCTTCACGGTCTCGCTCCTCGTCACCGAGCTCAGTTTCGATCACCCCGAGACGGCCGATCTGGCCCGGCTCGCGGTGATGGCGGCGTCGCTGCTGGCACCGGTCGTCGCCGCCGGCTTCCTCGTGCGCCCGGGGCGACGCAAAAATCCGCGTGATTCCGCCGCAACACTCCCGGAATCCACACGAAGGCCACCTCGATTTCACCTGACCCGCAGAACCGTGTTATTGTTTTCTCCGTTGCCCGGCGAGGGAAAACCTCGCCAGAGCGACATGCGCCTTTAGCTCAGTTGGTAGAGCAGCTGACTCTTAATCAGCGGGTCCACGGTTCGAGCCCGTGAGGGCGCACGGACAGGCCCGGAACCTCACGGTTCCGGGCCTTTTTCGTTCCCGCCCACGCGATCGGAGCCGTCGATGCCCCAGCAGCCCCCCATCCCGTCAGAGGATCTCGCCTTCGCACTGGAGCTCGCAGAGCTCGCGGACTCGATCTCCCTTCCCCGATTCCGAGCCGCCGATCTGACGATCGAGACGAAACCCGATCGCACCTTCGTCACCGATGCCGATCGCGCCGTGGAGGACGCGCTGCGCGCCCGCATCGAGGCCGAACGCCCCGACGACAGCTTCTTCGGCGAGGAGTCCGGCCGTGCCGAACGCGGCGACCGCCGCTGGATCCTCGACCCGATCGACGGCACCTCGAACTTCCTGCGCGGCGTCCCCAACTGGGCGACGCTGATCGGCCTCGAGGTCGCCGGCGAGGTTCGGGTCGGGGTCGTGTCGGCACCGGCGTTCGGTGCGCGCTGGTGGGCCGAGACCGGCTCGGGCGCCTGGCGGCTCGACGACGGGGCTGCGGCACCCCGCGAGCTCCGCGTGTCCGGCGTGCGCGACCTGGAGCACGCCTCGCTCAGCTTCCAGAGCATCGAGCAGTGGGATCTTGCGGGCTATCTCGAACCGCTGATCGCGCTGAGCCGGGCGGTCTGGCGCGACCGCGCGTACGGCGACATGTGGTCCTACATGCTGCTCGCCGAGGGGCTCGTCGACGTGGTCGCCGAGTTCGACGTCAAGCCCTACGACCTGGCCGCGCTCGTGCCGATCGTGCGCGAGGCAGGCGGACGCTTCACCGACATCGACGGCGCGGAATCGGCCTGGAACGGCAGCTCGCTCGCGACGAACGGTGCGCTGCACGATGCGGTGCGCGACGTGATCGCCGCGGCGAAGCGCGGCTGAGGCGGATCAGCCGCGCATCTGACGGCGGTCGGGATCGACCGCGTCGAGGATCCGGCCGAGCTGAGCCGAGAGCGACGCGATGTCCTCGCGCTCCAGCGAGGCGAACACCAGGCGCCGCACTTCGCGCACGTGACCGGGCGCGTGCTCGGAGAGATGCGCGTAGCCGTGGTCCGTCAGCACCACGTTGGTGGCCCGGCCGTCGTTCGGGTAGGCCTCGCGGCGGACCCAGCCCTGCTTCTCGAGTCGGGTGACCACGTGCGACAGGCGCGAGAGCGAGGCGTTGGTGTGGAACGCCAGGTCGCTCATCAGCCGAGTGCGGTCGGGCGCCTCGGACAGCATGGCGAGCACGTGATAGTCGAAGAAGGAGACGCTCGCGTCGCGCTTGAGCTGCGCCTCGACGGCGCTCGGCAGCAGCATGGTGAGGCTCACCAACCGGAGCCAGAGATCCCGCTCCTCATCGTCGAGCCAGAGCTGATCGCGCACGTGTGGTCCCGCTGTCCTTCCGTATGGAACGGTGGGCCAAAGACACTCCGAGACGAAAATTGGACGGAGTCCAACATCTCGGAACCGCCCCCCGCCAGTTCACCTCTCTATTATGCACGCCTGCCGCACGGAAGCGGCCCGCGCAGCCGATAAGCTTTCGAGATATGAGCTCCGAGCAGACGTCGCGTACCGTATTCCCCGCCATCGTCGCCGATATCTGCTGCGTCGTCCTCTTCGCCGCCATCGGACGCTCGAGCCACGGTGAGGACGTGGGCCCCGCCGGCGTGTTCATCACCGCGTGGCCGTTCCTGGTGAGCCTCGCGGTCGCGTGGATCGCCGCGCTCGCCTGGCGGGCACCGCTCCGCCCGCTCCGCAGCGGCGTCCCGATCTGGGTGGGCACCGTCGCTCTGGGCATGCTGGTGCGCTGGGCGACCGGGGGCGGTACGGCCCTCGCGTTCGTGATCGTCGCCACCGTCGCCCTCGGCATCCTGCTCGTCGGCTGGCGCGGCATCGGCCGCGGCGTCGCCGCGATCCGATCGCGCCGAGCGGGCCGCGCCTAGTCGCCGGATCCGGTTCCGCGCCGCACCCCGAAGCCTCCGGTGAGCCCGAGGGCGAGCGCGGTGGTCAGCAGGGCGATCATCGCGAGCGCCGCGTCGATCCCGTAGGCCGTGATCGCCAGCACGGGGAGTGCGAAGAGCACGACTGCGACCGGCGTGGCCGCAGGGAAGGCCCGTCGGCCCAACGGCGGCGTCCGCTCGAACCGGACGAGCCAGAGCGAGAGGACCCAGACCGCGGCGAGCACGAGGATGAGGAAGGGCGCACGGGTCCACCACCAGGCCGCACCACCGGGCGCGGGCATCGGGAGCGGCAGCGCAAGCTCGATGCCGACCAGGATCATGATGACCGGAAGATGCCAGAGATAGACCGTCATGAGCCGGGAACCGATGAGGAGCACGGCGGCCTGCGCTGCGCGTGTCCGCATCAGGGCGGTGAGCGGACGCTTGAGCAGGGTCAGCGTGGCGGCCTGCACGACGGCCAGCAGCGCCAGGGGCACGGTCGGTGGCCACTGGTTCGCGAGCATGTTCCAGGAGTATCCGCCGAGCGAGACGAGTCCCCAGATCGCGAGGTATCCGGCGCCGATCAGACCGATCAGCTGCCGAGCGCTCCGGCTCGCGAACCACCCGTCGAACAGGAAGAAGCCGATCTGCTGAGCGAACAGCCAGACGAAGAGCACGTTCGGCAGCCCGAAGAGCTCCTGACCGATCACGAACCCCTGCGGGTCGACGTGAGGAAGATCGAGCAGCTCCCCCGCGACGAGGAATCGCAGCGCGTCCGTCGCGAGCGCTCCGGCGAGCAGCGCGACGGGAACGCCCCAACCGAATCGACCGTGCAGATCGATCATGCGTGGCGCCAGTGCCTGCGCCAGGAGATACGCGGCGAGGAACCAGAGCGGGGAGCCCACTCCGATGGCGACGGTGTCGACGAGCACCGGGTCGATGTCGAGCATGGCCGCAGCGCCCAGCACAGCCGTGAAGAACACGAAGACGGCGAGCGCCGGCCGGGCGAGGCGTGCAAGGCGCAGCCGGACGAATCCGTCCGCCGTCTCGCCCCGCCGCTCCGCCGAGGCCCATCCGGCTCGGGCGGCGAAGCCGCCCACGACGAAGAACAACGGCATGATGTCCGCGACCCAGGACGCGGGGTTGAACCAGGGCTCCCCCTCGACCGTGCGCTCGATGAGCAGGGATCCGTCGGAGCTGCGCCCGACCCCGGTGAAGAGGATATGCACGAACACCACCAGCACGACACAGGCGACCCGGGTCAGGTCGAGAGTGAGGTCGCGTCCCGCGGGGACGCTGCGTGGCGGTCTCGTGCCGGTCCCGGCATGGGCTTCGCTGCTCATGCCCCGAGGATAGGCGTTCCCGGGATCACCCTCGGCATATGCGCTCCGGCAATCGGCTCACGCCGCTCAGCGTGTGAGGTCCTTCGGCAGGCGGGCTTCGCACACCACGGGCTTTCCGGTGGCCGCGGTGCTCGAAGCGATCTCGCGACCGCCGTCGACCAGGATCCGGCACTTCGCCGTCGCACCCGGCACGGGAGTGGCGGCGATCCTGGCGGTGCGTCCCGCACGCACGAGCGCGTCCGCTGACCAGTCCAGACGGTTCTGCGCACTGCGAGTCGTGATACTCGAGACGTGTTTGCTGTCGCGCCCGCGCGTGGGCGCGTCGAGGTAGGAGAGATTGCTGACGCCGAGGGGTCCCGGACCAGCATTCTTGCCGGTGATCGAAACCTCGTAGGTGACGCGTCGCAACTGGGCGTCGAGCTCACCCAGGGTGCCGCGCAGCACGGCGCAACCGCTCAGGGCGGGAGCGATCAGCGCCGCCGCGACGGTTGCTCCGAGCACGCGGACCACGGTCATCGTTCTCAGCTGCATGATTCCATGATCCCTGATACCGGAATACTGCGCGTCATCCCGAAGTACCGATTCGCTCCGAGATGCCCCGCCCTGGGCTCATTCTCCAGGCGGATACCCGCGCGAAGCCAATGCTGAGCGACCGCTGGATCCGCGGCGATTCGCGGATCCAGCGCTCCCAGCGCCCCCGCTCAGCCGTTGAACTCGGCCGGGTGCGGGCCGGTGCGACCATCGCGCTCGAGCCCATCGATCGCGGTCAGCTCGGACTCCGCGAGTGCGAAGTCGAACACATCGAGGTTCGCGGCGATCCGAGCGGGCGTGACGGACTTCGGGATCACGATGCGCCCCTGCTGCAGGTGCCAGCGCAGCACCACCTGTGCGGGAGTCTTGCCGTGGCGCTCGGCGATCTCGAGCACCGGCTCCTCGCCGAGCACCGCGCCCTGCGCCAGCGGGCTCCAGGCTTCGGTCGCGATCCCGAGACGCCGGTTCGCCTCGACCGTCCCGCGGTTCTGCAGGGCCGGGTGCAGTTCGACCTGGTTCACGGCCGGCACCAGATCGCTCGCGTCCGCGAGTCGTTCGAGGTGCTGCGGCAGGAAGTTCGACACGCCCACCGCGCCGACCCGGCCTTCGGAGGCGAGCCGCGAGAGCGCACGCCACGCCTCGAGATAGCCGTCGCTCGCCGGCGCCGGCCAGTGGATGAGGAACAGGTCGAGCTTCTCGAGCCCGAGCCGTTCGAGCGAGGCCTCGTAGCCGCGCATCGCGGAGTCGTAGTCGAGCGAGTCGATCCAGAGCTTCGAGGTCACGAAGAGCTCATCGCGCGGTACCTCCGATTCCGCGATGGCGCGCCCGACGCCCGCCTCGTTGCCGTAGATCGCGGCGGTGTCGATACTGCGGTAGCCGACGTCGAGCGCGGCCGAGACCGCCGCCGTGGTCTCGGCGTCCGGCACCTGGAAGACGCCGAAGCCGAGCTGGGGCATCTCGAGGCCGTTGTTGAGGGTGATGGTGGGGATGGTGGGTGCGGTCATGAGGTCTCCTGTGTGATTCGGGTGGTGGATTGGGAGGAATTCGCGGATCACTGCGCGGTACGGGCGGGAACGGCTTCCCGCTGCGGCTCCGGATTCCCGGACGCCGCTTCGGGGCGAGGATGCGCTGCCGCGAACGCCGCGAACGCCATGACGAGGAGTGCGACCGCAGTGATCCCGGCGCCGATCCAGATGGGCGCGGTGTAGCCGAGCCCCGCGGCGATTCCGACGCCGCCGGCCCAGGCTCCGAGCGCGTTGCCCACGTTGAACGCGCCGATGTTCGCGCCGGAGGCGAGCGTCGGGGCGCCGCCCGCGTACTGCATGATGCGGCTCTGGAGCCCGGGGACGGTGCCGAAGCCGAAACCGCCCATGAGGAAGAGGATGACGATGGTCGCGGGCTGGGAGAACGCGAGGAGCCCGAATGCCACGAGCACGACGACGAGGGCCGCGATGAACCCGAGCAGCGTCCCGTCGATCGACCGGTCCGCGAGGCGTCCGCCGAGCCAGTTGCCGATCACGAGCCCCGCGCCGAACAGCACGAGCAGCCACGGAACCGAGGCGCTGGCGAAGCCGGCGACGTCCGTCAGCGTGTATGCGATGTAGGTGAAGGCGCCGAACATGCCGCCGTACGCGAGCACGGTCACCGCCAGCGAGAGCCAGACCTGCGCCGAGCGGAACGCCGCGAGTTCCGAGCGGAGCCGCACGGGCTCACCCGTGCGCTCCGGAGACGGGACGAGGGCTGCGATGCCGATGAGCGCGACGATCCCGATGGCCGAAATGGCCCAGAACGTGGATCGCCACCCGAACTGCTGCCCGAGGAACGTGCCGAACGGTACGCCCAGCACATTGGCCGCGGTGAGGCCCGTGAACATGATCGCGATCGCTCCGGCCTTCTTCTCGGGGACGACCAGCTCGGCCGCGACCACGGATCCGATCCCGAAGAACGCACCGTGGTTGAGCGCGGCGACGATGCGCCCCAGCATGGCGACGCCGTAATCGGGTGCCGCCGCGGTGAGCGCGTTCCCGGTGATGAAGAGCACGACGAGTCCGATCAGCACCGCCTTGCGCGGCAGCCGGGTGGTCGCCGCGGTGATGCCGAGGGCACCGACCACGACGCTGAGCGCGTAGCCCGAGATGAGCCAGCCCGCGGTCGCCTCGCTCACCCCGAAGTCGCGGGCGACCTCGGGCAGCAGGCCCATGATGACGAATTCGGTGAGTCCGATCCCGAACGCCCCGATGGCGAGGGCGATGAGTCCGAGTGGCATGTGATGCGCTCCCCGGGTCCCTCGCGGTTCGCGAGGGACCCTGATAAAGTAGTTGCAGACGCGGGATGTTGCGTCGATGAACACAATCATTGCACACGCAACTATCCAGCGCAAGCAACTACTTTGGAGGACCCATGGGCATCGCCGACGACGCCGTCGAGATCCGCGCGCGGGGCTGGCGCACGCTCGCAGCCCTGCACGGCCTCATCGACACCGAGCTGGAGCGCGCACTCGGCGACGCGGTCGACCTTTCGGTCGTCGAATACACGGTGCTCGACGCACTGAGCCGCCAGGACGGCTGGCACATGCGCATGCAGCAGCTCGCCCGAGCGGCGGCCCTCAGCCCGAGCGCGACCACGCGGCTCGTCACTCGACTCGAGGATCGCGGACTCCTCACGCGGATCCTCTGCGCGGACGACCGCCGCGGCATCTACACCGAACTCACCCCGGCGGGCCGAGCGCTCTACGAGCGGGCCCACCCGCTGCACGACGAGACCCTCGAACGGGTACTCGCCGAAGCGGGCGGCAGACCGGAGCTCGCCCCGCTCGCACACGCGCTGCACGCTCTGGCAACGCCCTCCACGGACTAGTCGCCCGGGGCGGTGTCCGCCGGGTGCTCGCCGAACTCGACGGCATATGCCTCGGCGAACCGAGCCGGGCTGGCATACCCCCAGCGTGCGGCGACCGTCGCCCAAGGCTCAGATGGGTGCAGCGTCGCGAGCTCGGCCCGAGCGTGCGCCAGCCGCACCCGGCGCACGTACGCGATCGGCGTGAACCCGAGCGAGCGCCGGAACGCGTGCTGCAGCCCCCGCGTAGAGATGTGGACCGCCCGAGAGACGTCATCCACTGTGATCGGCTCCTGCGCGTGCGCGTCGATGTAGGAGAGCGCTCTGCGCACCGTCTTCGGCGCTTCGCGTGTTTGCGGGGAGCGCTCGAGCGTTTCGCCGAAGGTGGTCCGAAACGTGGTGAGGATCGTCCACAGCGCGTGTCGCCGGAGTCCGGCCTCGAGGAGAGGCGAACCGATGCCGTCGGCTCCGCACAGCGAATCCGCCAGATAGGAGAACGTGCGGTCCCACTGGAGCGCCGCCGTCCGGCTTTCGGCAGCGGGCGACGCGACGCGAAGAATCAGGGAGTCGTCGCCGCACATTTGCCGCGCCAGGTGCTCCGCGGAGTCGCGCTCGAACACGAGCGCGTGCACCGTGGCCGAGCCCCGCCACCGGGAAGTCACGCGTCGCGCATCGGTCGCCCAGGCGCGGCTCCCCGCAAGCGTCTGCCCTCCGCTCTCCGTCGCCCCGTCCTCAGCGGAGACCCGGCAGGTGAAGAGCTGGTCTTCCGGCTCGATCGCCGAGCGAACGTCGGCGTCCAGCCGATACCGGATCACCGAGAGGTCACCGAGCACGACGGACGACCAGTCGAGTCCGCACCGGGCGGGATCGATGCCGAGCAGTTGCGACGACGGGGCGAATCTCGACCAGGTCTCGGCGACCCGGGACACATCGGTGGAGGTGAACCGCAGCACGCCCTGCTCTTCTTGCACCGGCCCTCGTTCCGCTCCGCACCCGGAGATTGCCCGAGGCCCCGATCCTAGCGTGCGCCCGGGTCGCCTCGGCCCCGTCAGTGGTCCCGGCTCTTGCCCAGAAGTTCCGCATCCTCCTCCGAGATCACGCGAATCCCCTCGGGCTCACCCGCGAGCCGCTGCAACACCTGCAACCACACCCGGTTCAGCCTCGGGGGCAGGCCCGCTTGGAAGCGGAACACGATCGGCGCCTCCGGGAAGATGAGCAGCTCCACCCGCCCGCTCCCCTCCTGTACCGGACGATTCCAGGAGATAAGGACGGTCTCCTTGCGCCTCAGCTTGGCTGCCACGACCACTTTCAGGTGTGCAAGCGTACGATCATCGATCTCGAAGTCAGCGCCCCCGTAGTGCAGTATCCCCATCCGTGCAGCTTCGCAGGCCGACCGGCTGCAGCGCAGGCGCACGACACACTTGGTCGTTTCCTGCGCTGTCGAGCGTGTCGTGTCGGAACGCGCCGTGTCGTCGCCCACCGATCGGGACCCCGGTACCGTCATGTCCGACTCCGGTCCGATGCGGCACGCCGGGAGTCCTCGGGAGGATCGAAGCCATGAAGATCACCGCATCCCGCATCCGCCCGCTCGCGCTCACCCTCGGAGCCGCCGCCCTGCTGATCCCGCTGACGGGCTGCAGCGTCATCGACGCCATCGGCAGGTCGTCCCAGGACGCCTGGCGGCTGAGCTACGAGGTGACCACGGACGGGAGCGCGTCGGCGACGCTGACCGACGTCTCGTACCTCGACGCGGACGGTCGCCTCGAGGATGCGAAGACGAAGTCCGTCGGAACCGTCGAGACCACCCCGGTGGCCGGAGGCACCGCCTCGAAGTGGAAGGCCGAATCCATCGTGGTCGTCGGCAAGCAGACCCGGGTGTCCGCGACTCCACCGGCCGGCGTGCGGGCCACCTGCCGGGTCCTGCTCGACGACACCCAGGAGATCGCCACGGCGACCTCGGAACCCGGCGAGCCCGTCACCTGCGAGGCGACGGCACCCGAGTTCCCGAAATAGCCTCGGGTTCGGCCGACGCGCGACAGCGTCATGGCCGCAGCCGATAGGCTGCGGCCATGACCGCTTCCGCATCCGCCGACGTCGAGCCCGGCATCTACCAGCACTTCAAGGGCCGGCGGTACGAGGTGATCGGCACCGGCCGGTACTCGGAGACCGAGGAGCCGCTCGTCTTCTATCGCAAGCTCTACGACGACTACAGCTTCTGGGTGCGTCCCGCCGCGATGTTCGTCGAGCAGGTGGATCGCGACGGGTACCGCGGTCCGCGCTTCGCTCGAGTCGCATAGCCGCGCGGCAGGCCTCCGCGGTTCAGGCCATCGCCTCGCGCACCAGCGCGGTGTCGACGAACTGCTCGAACCGCACGATGAGTCCGCCCCGGACGACGAAGTGGTGAGCGACCCGCACGTCCAGGTCCTTGCCGGTCGCGTTGTTGCGAGCAGTGTAACGTGCCAGCACGACGACGTTCTCCCCGTCGACGACGTAGGTGTCGTCGTGCGCGGTCCAGTCCGTCCAGTCGCGGCCCAGCACCTCCATCACGTTCGAGGTGACGCCCTCGGGTGTGCGGTAGGTGCCGGCGAGGGGAATCCCGCCATCTCCGTCCACTCCACATCGGGAGCGAGGGTGGCGCGCAGCGCCGCGAGATCGCCCGCGGCCGATGCGAGGTACTGCCGGCGGACGACGTCCGCCGGTTCGCTCGACTCGTTCAGCCCCACGACATCTCCCCCTTCGCGACCTTGGTGCCGAGCGACGCGGCGATCTGCAGCCCGGCGTCGGGATACTCGGCGAGCAGCGTCTGCTCCGCCGTCGCCGCGTCGGCGGACTCGGCGACGACCTCTTCGAAACGCTGCAGGTAGGTGCGGGTATGCGCGATCGCGGTGCGATCGGTCGGAGCGCCGGTGACGCGGTGGCCCGCGACGACGAACGCCGGATCGAGCGCGTCGAAGCCGTCGAGCGCGCGGAGCCAGGCGCTCCGCGCCTCGGGGGTCGCGGTGTCGGCGGTCCAGACGTGCAGGCCCTCGAACAGCAGGATCCCGCCGAAGAGGGCGCGCTGCTCGGCATCGAACACGAACCAGCGGCGATCGCCGAGATCCTCGCCGGCGCTGCGCAGTTCGATGCTGCGGTCGTCGACGGCGATCTCGCCGCCGTCGAAGGCCGTGAGCTCGACGAGACGGGTCGGCAGGTTCGCACCGAGGTGCGCCCAGGCCTCCAGCTTGCCCGCATAGCTGCGGCGGATGTGCTCGATCACATCGCTCGGGGCGATGAATCGGGCCTCGGGGAACGCGTCGGCGATGACCTCGGCGCCGAAGTAGAAGTCGGGATCGCCGCCGGTCACGAGGACGGTGGTCAGGGTCCTGCCGGCGTCGAGGATCGCGGCGGCGATCCGGTGCCCGTCGGCGCGGGTGAAGCCGGCGTCGACGAGCACCGCCTCGGTCTCGCCGGTGACGAGCACGCTCGTCTTGTGCAGCGAGGACGCCGGAGCGTCCAGGACGGTGATGGTGAGCTCGGTCATGTTCTTCTCTCCGTGGATCGATGTACGGGCTGTGATCGGCAGCGAGTCACTCGGTGATTCGGCGGCCATGAGGTAAAACTATGCTCATGGAGCGCGAAGATCACGGTTCAGCACGGACACCGCATGGTGAAAAACCGACACCTGCGGTGCGACGGGTGCGGTACAACCCAGCAGGGACGGCACGAGCGCCGATCGAGGCCACGACGATCGACCGGATCCGGCGACGCGGCGGGCTCGCCGAGTTCGCCGCGCCGCAACGCCCCGACTTCGAACTGCTGCTGGCGATCGAGCACGGCAGCACGACCCACGAGGTCGACTTCATGCGCTACGAGGTCTCCGCGGGCGATGCGCTCTGGGTGCACGCCGGGCAGGTCCAGCTGTGGGGAGACGTGCGTCGGCTGGAGGGCATCGCGGTCATGTTCAGTCCCGACGCGCTGCCGGCCGACGTCGTCGCGCTGCTGCGCACGTTCGGAGCATTCGCACGGAACCACTGGACCGACGCCGCCGCACCGGGCGGACCGCTCCTCAGCGCGCTGACCGCCCTCGCCGCGATCACCGCGAACGCGTCCGGATCCGACGATGCGACTCCCCGGGCGCAGGCGCGCGACCACGCTGCGACGCACGCCGCCGCGGCCGCCCTGCTCCTGCTGGCGGGCAGCGCCGAGTCGGGTGCATCGGCGGTCGAGGTCGAGCCGCCGGAGGCATTCCACTGGTTCTTCGACGAGATCGAGCGCAGTTTCGCCGAGCATCGCACGGCGGCCTGGTACGCCCGGCGCCTCGGATACTCGGAACGTACACTCAACCGCCTCGCACGCGCGCACGCGGGATTGAGCGCCAAGGAACTCATCGACCGCCGCGTGGTGCTCGAGGCGAAGCGCCTGCTGGTCCACGAGCAGGCGCCGGTCGCGGCGATCGCGGCGCGCCTCGGCTTCGACGATCCCGCGAACTTCTCGAAGTACTTCAGGCACCGCGTCGGCATCGCGCCGGGTGCATTCCGCGACGCGCAGCGGTGAGCGTCGAGGCGTCACTCCGCGTCCAGGCCACGGACACAGACACGGGCGGGCCCCGATCCGCTGGATCGGGGCCCGCCCGGTTCGTTCGGCGACCGCGCTCGTTCCGCGGCCGTCCCCGGGTTACTCCGTCTCGGCGAGCTCGGCCCGACGGCGACGCGCGAGCACCAGGGCGGTCACCCCCGTGAGCAGCCCGAGCAGCGCGACCCCCGCGAGCACGGCGGGCTGCGCGGCGGACCCGGTGGTCGCGAGCGACCCTCCCGGCCCGGTCGTCGCCCCCGGCCCGGTCGTCGTCCCCGGCGTGGTCGTCGTCGGCGTCTGCACCGGCTTCGGTGCGACGACGACCGTCTGCGCCGCATCGTCGATATCCTCGTGCGTCGCCACCGGAGCGCCCGACGCCGACTCACCGCGATACAGCTTCTCGAACGCCACCAGCGTCTGCCCGTCGAACCCGGCCGGCACCACGAACGTCACCTCGACACTGCCGTTCGCCGCCGTCGGCGTGAACGTCTTCGACCCGGTGATGCCCGACGCCGAACCGTCCGACTTGCGCATCAGCTCACCCGACACCGTGTACTGCTGCCCCGGCGTCAGGTTCTTGTACGCGACCGTGTCGACCACGGTGCCGCCCGTGAACACGAGGTTGTGATCGCCATCGGCCTGATCCAGCAGCGTCGTGCTGATGGCGGGCTGCGCCGACACCACCGGCTTCGGTGCGACGACGACCGTCTGCGCCGCATCGTCGATATCCTCGTGCGTCGCCACCGGAGCGCCCGACGCCGACTCACCGCGATACAGCTTCTCGAACGCCACCAGCGTCTGCCCGTCGAACCCGGCCGGCACCACGAACGTCACCTCGACACTGCCGTTCGCCGCCGTCGGCGTGAACGTCTTCGACCCGGTGATGCCCGACGCCGAACCGTCCGACTTGCGCATCAGCTCACCCGACACCGTGTACTGCTGCCCCGGCGTCAGGTTCTTGTACGCGACCGTGTCGACCACGGTGCCGCCCGTGAACACGAGGTTGTGATCGCCATCGGCCTGATCCAGCAGCGTCGTGCTGATCTCAGGGACGGTCCAGTTCGCGTCCGCCGTGGCCGATGTGGTCGCCCCGCCGGGAACGACGAGCACCAGGCTCTGGCCGTGGCTTCCCGCGGTCGCCGTGCCTCCGGCGGTCTTCGGGGAGGTGATGATGTGCCCCGTGCCCGACGCGCCGGCCACCGTCGCGGTGATCGTGGTCGACCCGGCGGTCGTCGCATTCCGCAGGTCCAGGTAGATCTGCTGCCCGTCGACCACGTTGCTCGTGTCGATGGCGTCGCCGCTCGCGTCGACGATCGCCGCGCCGCCGGTCGCCGCGACCGACGCCTTGGCCTGGTTCGTCTGCACGGTGAAGGGACCCGAGATCCCTCCGGCCGGGAAGGTCCCCGAGGCCGGGGTCACGGACACGGTGATGGGATCGCCGACGGGCGCACCGGAACTCGCGTTCGCTCCGTTCACCAGGTACCAGTAGGCCGCCTTCGAATCGTCGCTGTTCCAATTCCAGGATGCGTCGAATGTGAGGTCCGTGTAGCGCCAGATCGCGTACTGGGTGGCCTCGGTCGCGTCGAAGAGCGAGATGCTCGGCAGCCCGGCGGCCTGGGCGAGCTCGGCCAGGCTCAGCGTCGGGTAGCTGTGCTGCAGCACCCAGTTCACCTTCCCCTGGATCACGGGATCCGTGTAGTGGTTGCTGCCGAGATAGCTCGAGGGATCGCCGACGACCCCGCTCTGCAGCGGTACTGCGCGGACGTCGTGCTCGATGCAATAGGCGTAGAAGTCCGGCGTTCCCGGGCTGTTCGGGTTCGCAGGAGTCTGCAGGTAGATGCCGTGGTACGCGGTGCCGCCCGATCCCGGCACCGTCTTCCCTACCCAGACCGACTGTCCGTTCGTGATCGTCGCGGCGTTCGCCGCGGTCGCGAACGAGGGAGCGATCAGCGCGACGGCGGCGAGCAGCGCGACCGCCCACCAGCGCCCGCGCGGCCCCGCTGCCTTCGAGATTCCAGATGCCATGAAGCGTCCCCGCCTTCCTGTTCGGTGCCCGCTGCTCGCCTGGCCTCGCCGGCGGCGCGGGTCGGGTCGGGAGCATCGCAACGCGAGAAATCTAACTTTCACGTGAAATTTTGTATAGCCTTCAAGCGAATCGGGGCGGTCCCGATCGTCGTTTGACCCCCGAGCGGGGGTCACTTCGTCGGCATCGTGCCGCTCGCCGATCGTGCAGGACGTCGATGCGCGCGTACGATCTCGCCATGACCGCAACTCCTCCTCCCCCGTCCAGGCGCTCGTCGACGCCATCAACGCCGCCGACGCAGACGCATTCGTCGCCGCCTTCACCGAGGACGGCACCGTCGACGACTGGGGCCGCGTGCTCCGCGGCCCCGACGGCCTCCGCAGCTGGGCCGCGAGCGATGCCATCGGCGCCGGCGCTCGCATGACCGTGCTCGAGTCCACGACCGATGGCGACACCACCGAACTGCGCTTCTCCTGGGAGAGCCGCGTATTCACCGGCGTCAGCACCGCCATCGCCACCGCACGCGGTGGGCGGCTCGAATCGTTCAGGATCCTCCCCGAACGCTGAGAGCAGGTCGACGACCGCCGGCGACCTCAGGGCTCCGAGAGCTCGAAGGCGAGCTCGTCGCTCGGCCCCCATGGCCCCTGCACCGGCCCCGCGGGGTCGGTGACCGGCACCGCGTATCCAGCGACCTCGCCGAAGAAGCCGTCCACCGATGGACGGAACAGGAAGGTGTAGGTGCCGCCGGCGAGCAGGCGGAGGCGACGGATCGCGGTGCCGTTCTCGTCGAGCGGCACCACGGCCAGCTGACCGGTTCCGGCCGCCAGCACGACGAACATGGTCCCGTTCGGAGGGCCCTGGAACGTCACCACGAGTCCCGTGGTCTTCGCCTCGGCGAGGTCGAGCGCGGGTTGCCCGTCGATCCCGCGCACCCCAGGGGGCGTCACGGTGAATGTCCCGTGCTGGACCGCGGACCGGCGGGCGTCGGTGTACGCCCAGACCTGGTACTCGTAGGCGGCAGGATTCTGCAGGTCGAACGCGCGCAGGTCGAACGACCAGTCCCCCGTGTCCGAGGTCGTCGCCGAGTACGTCTGCCCGTCGAACGAGACCGCGATCTGCGCGCCCGGTTCGGTCTTGCCGCCGATCACCGGCGGCAGATAGCCCGAGGACGCGGCCGGAGTCGTCATCCCCGGCGAGAGCTCGTTCGGTTCCGGCTCCGGATCCGGAACCGTGCCCGGCTGCGCCGGTTCCGGCGGCACCGGGAGCACCGGAGGCACGGGATTCGGCGCGAACTCGATCTCGCGGATCGAGCTGTTGGTGTTGTGCCGGCCGGGGGTCGTGTCATCCGAGGGGACCGGGATCACCTCGACCTCGTCGGGTATCGTCGCGATGGGCGCGCGCTCCTCGGGCACGGGTGCGCTCGCCGTGGTCTCCGAGGTTCCGGGTTGCGACGTCGGTTCGGGGCGAGGTTCCGCCGCACCGCCGATGCTCCCCGTGAGCAGGGCGAGCGCGAACACCACCCCGGACGCCGCGAGGCCGAGGCCGCCCAGCACGAAGATCCCCGTCGTGCCGATGCCGGACACCGCTCCGAGCAGCAGTGAGGCTCCGCCGACCGCGGCAGTGCCGGACACGGGGAGGGCGGCCGGGACCGTCGCGCCGAGCGCAGCGAATCCGAGGCTCGAGAGCGCCGCCCTCTGCAGTGCGCTCGACGAACCCCGCAGGTCCGCGAGGAGTTCCGCGCACGAACCGCACTCCGGGAGGTGCGCCTCCACGAACCGGAGCTCGGGCCCGTCGGCTTTCCCGGCGAGGTAGTGCGGGAACAATCGCGCCGCGTGCCGCGCGTCGTCGCGGAGCGGCGCCGGCACTTGCCGGGTCAGCCACCGCAGCAGGAGGTCGGCGCGTGCCCGGCGGTGCAGCGAGGACACCGCGTTCGGCGTGATTCCCAGCTCCGCCGCGATCTTCGGGCGTGCGACCTCCTCGACCTCCGAGAGCCACAGCACCCGCTGCCAGCGTTCGGGCAGCTCCCGGAACGCCGCGAGCACCTCCGCCGCTCCGGCTTCGCGCTCCACGATGACGAGGCCGTCCTCGGCCGCGATCTCCTCGAGCTCCGGCACGACCTCGACGCGCTCGGACTCGCGCCCCCAGCGCATCGCCGTGTTGCGCATCACCGTGAACAGGTACGCACGGAAGGCGGTGGTGGGCCCGCTGTCGGTGGTGGTGACCTGCCGGTAGACGGCGAAGAACGCCTCGGAGACGAGATCCTCCGCGCGTCCGGGATCGAGGCGACGGCCGAGACGCAGCGCCGCACCCACGTGCCGGGACCAGAGCGCTTCGTACGCGTCGCGGTCGCCCCCGCGCAATCGCAACAGCAGCTCGGAGTCGCTCGCCGAATGCTCCGGCATCGCCGATCGTTCGTCGGTCATCGTCAGTCTCCCCCAGAGTTGGTGCGCACGAGCCGCCGAACTGCGCCGATGCACCGAAGCTCCCCCAGAGAGCTCCTCACCATTACATATGAGAGTCACCCTGGCCGGAAAGGTGTCGCCGAAAAACAGGAAAATTCAGATCGCCGCCGGTGAGCGCCCGTCGCCGTCCGACCAGCGGAACCGCTCGAGGATCCGCTCGCCTCCGGGCAGGAGCCCGAACAGCAGGAGCAGACCGTAGCCGATGACCCCGCCCAGGGTGTTGAAGATCAGATCGTTGACGTCGGCGACGTGACCGCCGCCCGCGAGATCCTGCACGGCGAGCTGCGTCAGCTCGATCGCGAGACTCGTTCCGACCACCGTGATCACCACCCGCCACCAGCGCGGGCGTCGCAGGAGGAGCGGGATCAGTATCCCGAGCGGCACGAACACGATGACGTTGGTGAGCGCGTCCTCCATCTCGTAATCCGCGAACGGCGCGAGGACGACCCCCGACCACCAGGGTGCGGGGTGCGCCGGAGCGCGCAGGAACACCGGGAAGACGGTGTTCGCCGCGATTCCGGCGACGAAGACGCCGAGTGCGGCCGCCACCGCCGCTCGCGGCAGCGAGAACCGGCCCCGCGCATGCAATCGCCAGCAGAGGAGCACGAAGACGAGCGCTCCGAGCGGAACCACGATCGGCAGCGCCGGAACCTCGCCGAAGGGATCGTTCATGATCGTCCAGCCTAGCGAGCACCTGCGCCCCGCGGTGGCGCTCGCCACCGCACCGCGGTCGCGGTTTCATCGCCGCTACGACGCGTTGCTAGCGTAGGAAGCGGAGGTGTCCGATGGTGAGGAAGAAACCCCGGGGACGGATGCGGCGCGCGGGCACCGAGACGCGCGCGCAGATCCACGCACTGGATCGCGCGGTGTACTCCGCAGTGGCCTCAACGCCCAGTCCCGTGCTGGATCGCTGGATGCCGAAACTCACGAACGCGGCAGACCACTCCGTGCTGTGGCTCGCGGTCGCGGGGGCGCTCGCGCTGACCGGCCGCAGCCGCCCGAGGCGCGCGGCGCTGCGCGGCGTCGTCACGATCGGAGCCACGAGCCTGATCGCCAACCAACTGGCCAAGCGCCTGCATCACCGTGAGCGCCCCCTGCGCGATGCCATTCCCCTCGGCCGGCTGTCCCGGCGCAGCCCGCGCTCCTCGTCGTTCCCCAGCGGGCACTCCGCGAGCGCGGCGGCGTTCGCCGCCGGAGTCTCCGCCGAGATGCCGGCGCTCGGCGTTCCGCTGCAGGCGCTCGCCGGGCTCGTGGGCTTCTCCCGGGTGGCGACGGGGGCGCACTACCCGTCCGACGTCGCCGCGGGCTTCCTCCTCGGGAGTTCGGTCGCGGCGATCGGGCGCCGGCTGGTGCCGCCCGTTCCCCTTCCCCCGAAGTCGCAGCCGCGCGAACTCGACCAGGTCGAGCCGCGACCGACGGGCGACGGGGTCGTGCTCGTGGTCAATCCCGCCTCGCACAGCGGGCGCGGCGCCGATCTCGCCAGGAGCGTGCGGCGGAAGCTCCCCACATGCGCGTCGTCGAGCTCGCGGCGGACGACGACGTCGAGGCCGTCATGGCCGCGGCCGCAGGGAACGCCCGGGTGCTCGCCGTCGCCGGCGGCGACGGGACCGTACGCGCGGCGGCGCAGGCGGCGATCGATCACGATCTCCCGCTCGCGGTCTTCCCGGCCGGCACCTTCAACCACTTCGCGCGGGCCGTCGGCACCTTCCCGGCGAACCGCACGGTGCAGGCGATCCAGCGCGGCGACGTCGGCCGGGTCGACGTGGCGTACGTCAACGACGAGATCTTCCTCAATACCGCGAGCGTGGGCGCCTACACCGACTTCGTGCGCATCAGGGAGCGACTGGAAAAGCGCATCGGCAAGCCCCTGGCCGCGCTCGTGGCGGTCTGGCGCCTGCTCCCGAAGGACCGATCGGTCGCGGTGACGGTGGACGGCCGGACCCGGGACTCGAGCCTCCTGTTCCTCGGCAACGGACAGTACCAGCCTCAGGGCTTCGCGCCGAGCACGCGGGAGGACCTCCAGGACGGCCTGCTGGATCTGCGCATCCTCGACGTGTCGACCCGGTGGTCGCGAGTCGTCGTGCTGCTCGCCACGCTCACGGGTCAGCTCGGACGCGTGAAACAGTACCACGAGGTCTCGGCACCGGAACTCGAGATCTCGCTGCCGAACGGGTCCGCGCGCGTCGCCCGCGACGGCGAGGTCGGCGAACTCGCCGATGTGCTCCGCGTGCGATCCGTCCGCCGGGCACTCACCGTCTACCGGGCTCGCCCCCGAGCATGAGGTTTCCGCCCGCCGGGGCGCGTTCGCCCCTGCCCCGGAACACACGCAGAGGCCGCCCTCTCGGGCGGCCTCTGCGCTGACGATTCCGCGCGTGATGCTCATGCCGCTGTGGAGCCGCGGGGAATCGAACCCCGGTCCACTTCGACGATTCCGTGCCTTCTACGAGCGTAGTTCGTGAAAGCGTTCTGCTCGGCCCCGTTCTTTGCCACGAACAGCTAGGACGACAGGCCCAGTCTCAGGAAAAGTCCCGATGCGCCCTGAGACGCGACGCATCGGCGAGCCTCCTAGATGACGCCAGGAAACCGGGGCGGAGGCCCACCCGACCTGACGGACTCGGTCTTACTGCTTAGGCAGCGAGAGCGAAGTCGGTGCGCTTAGCGTTGGCACCTATGGTTTGCGAAGGGCGTTTACGAGATAACTCCGCGTCCTCGGCCCGCTTCTCACGGTCTCAAATCGACGTGTCGAAACCGATCGGCCCCGTGTGCGGTCTTCCGACCACCGGGGCGGCACATCACGCGCTGTGGAATTGTCAAGATCCGGCAGAACCGGAACCTCGATTCTAGCACCGCGGGCTGCGGTCACGCCAGGCGCGCCACCGCCGCGTCGAGCTCCGCACGCTCGAAGCCGAGCGACCAGGCGACGACGTCGCTGACGAAGCCGGTGAAGGCCTCGCCGACGAACGGGCCCCGATCGTTGACGTATCCGCCGAAGCCGTCGATCGCCATGAAGATGCGGATGCACGCGGTCAGCGGGTCCGGAGCCACGAAGGTACCCTCCGCGACGCCCTGATCGATGAGGGCGATGAGGTCGTCCCGGTCGAGCGCTTCCTGCGCGTCGACCGCGCGAGCGAGCGGCTCACTGAAACGGGACAGGTGCCGCGCGTTGAGCCAGAGCCGGGCCAGGTCGTCGGCGCTGCGGCTCTCGATGCGGTGCACGATCCCCGCGATCCGCTCCAGCGCGGTTCCCGAGGTTCCGAACATCTCGTCCCGCTCCCCCGCGATGGCGAGCTCGAAGGCCGCGATCACGAGGTCCTCGGCGGCGGGGAAATAGTGACTGATCAGGCCCGGACGCACATCGAGCCGCTCGGCGACGGCGCGCAGGGTGATGCGCTCGAGCCCGTCTTCGAGGGCGATCGCGGCCGCGACGGAGAGGATCTCGGCCCGCCGCTCCGCGGGCTCCTTCCGCACGCGTCCGCGCGTTCCACTTGACACCATGCCCGCAATCATATTGGAATAGTGACCAACAGCCCATTGGCCCCATGACCAATAGCACTGCCGCTCGTTCTGGACCACGCGATGCTGCCCTGGGCTGCTGCCGAGAGGAACCCGAGTGACGAAGCCGTCCGCCCCAGCCCCTGACGACACGTTCGTCGACGCCGCCAGCCAGCCCGAGACACGAGGGATCGAGCTCATCGCTCCCTCCGAACGGCACGGCAAGGCTCGCGAGCTGTTCGCCGTCTGGGCCGCGCCCAACGTCAGCGTGCTCAACTTCACCATGGGCGCCACGCTCACCCTCGTGCTCGGTCTCGAGATCTGGCAGGCGCTCCTCGTGATCCTCGCCTCCTGCCTGCTCTGGATCCTGCCCGGCATCGTCGCCGTCAGCGGCCCCGCCGCCGGCACCTCCGGATCGGTCATCACCCGGGCCATCTACGGCATCCGGGGCAACCGGATCGTGATCGCCTTCTACGGCTGGTTCATCTCGGGCGTCTTCCTCGCCCTCAACTGGGTCGCCTCCACGTTCATGGGCGTGGAGCTGCTGCGCCGCATGGGCCTCGACAACGAGCCGCTCGCGATCATCGGCGTGACCGTCGTCGTCTCGGCGATCACCGTGCTCGTCGCCGTCTACGGACACGCGCTGATCCTGCGCGCCTACACGGTCGTCACGACCGTCCTGCTCGTGATCTTCCTCGTCGTCACCGGATTCCTGCTCCCCCACATCGATTGGGCCTTCACCCAGCCCGAGCCCCTCAGTGGACACGATCTCTGGGTGTCGCTCTGCGTCGGCTTCGCGATCCTGGCGTCCACCCCACTCTCGTATTCCAACAGCGCCGACCTGGCGCGCTACCTCCCCGCCGAGACGAAGCCCGCGAGCATCATCGCCGCGACAGCGCTCGGGGGCGCGATCCCCTGCTTCCTCTTCACCGGCTTCGGCGCACTGCTCGGCACCGCCGTCACCGCGGACGCGCTCGATCTCGGCATCGAGTACTCCCTGCTCGATATGATCCCCGGCTGGCTCGGTCCCGTCTTCGTACTCGGCGTGGTCGTCAACACCATCGCGCTCAACGGCATGACCACCTACACCTCGAGCATGGTCTTCCAGTCGATCGGCGTGCCCATCAAGCGCATCCCCTCGGCGATCCTCATCGGCGTCCTCGGCACCGTCTTCACCATCGTGCTCGCCATGTCGACCTCGCTCATCTCCGCGGTCAACCTGCTGCTGCAGTTCCTGCTCATCATCTCGGTGCCGACGATGGCGGTCTACGTCACCGACATCCTCCTGCGCAAGCGCCGCTACGACGCCTTCGAGCTGTTCGAGGAGTCGAAGAGCGGTGCCTATTGGTTCGCGAATGGCTTCGGTCTCGCCGGACTGCTCTCGGCCGTCGTCGGTGGTGTCGCGACCGCGCTGTTCCTCTCGACCGACATCTGGGTGGGCCCGCTCGCCGAGGCCGCCGGCGGACTCGATCTCTCGGTCCCCATCGGGCTCATCGTCTCGGCCGGCCTCTACGTCCTGCTCGCCCGCCCCGCGATCCGCAAGGAGGTCGCCGCGTGAGCACGGACACCGGCCCCCACCCCGCCCGCTACCCGGGCGCACCCGCGGGTCAGCCGACCCTCGAGACCTGGCAGGAGGCGCCGCACAATCGCTGGGCGTTCGCGAACCTCGCCGAGATGCTGCCCGTCGCGACCGTCTCGCGTCGCTGGCCCGCCACACCGGCCGAGGCCACCGTGTGCCTCGACGCCATCGCGAGGCGGGTCGACGCGCTCGAGGATCGCCTCGAGCGCACCCACACCGACGCGCTCCTCGTGCTCCGCGGCGCCGAGGTCGCCGCGGAGTACTATCGGCCCGGGTTCGCGCCCGACCAGCGCCACCTCCTCATGAGCGTGTCGAAGTCGCTCTGCAGCACCGTCGTCGGCGCGCTCGTCGGCGCGGGCCGGATCGACCCCTCGGCCGCGATCACCGAGTACGTTCCCGAGCTCACGGGATCCGTCTACGACGGCCCTACCGTGCAGCACGCGCTCGACATGGAGATCGCGATCGACTACAGCGAGGACTACGTCGATCCGGAGTCGGAGGTGCAGACCCACGACCGTGCCGCCGGCTGGCGGCCCGCGAAGCCCGGGGACCCGGCGGATGACTACGCGTTCCTCGCCACCCTGCGCGGCAACGGGTCCGTGGGCGAGTTCCAGTACTGCTCGGCGAACACCGACGTGCTCGCCTGGATCGTCGAGCGCGTCACCGGCTCGCGCTATGCCGAGGCGCTCTCCGAGCACCTCTGGTCGAAGATCGACGCGGACCGCGACGCCACCATCACGGTCGACTCGACCGGCTTCGGGTTCGCGAACGCCGCGATCTCATGCACGGCGCGTGACCTCGCCCGCGTCGGACGCGTGATCCTCGACGGCGGCATGGCGCCCGGCGGGCGCGTCGTCCCGGAGGAGTGGGCCCGCAGCGTGCTCGCCGGCGGCTCCACCGAGGCCATGACCTACGCGGGATTCACGGGCGAATTCCCGAACGGCAGCTACACCCGACAGTGGTGGTGCACCGGAAACGAGCGCGGAAACGTGAGCGGGATCGGGATCCACGGCCAGAACCTGTGGATCGATCCCCCGACGGACTCCGTGATCGTGAAGCTGTCGAGCTGGCCGGAGCCGCTCTCGGACGAGCTCGATGCGCTGCAGAACGCGCTCCTGCTCGACATCAGCCGAGCGCTCGACTGACGGGGAGCGATCGGCGGGAGGCGGCGCGCAACTCCGTTCGCAAGCCTGGCGGGTTTGGCGGGAGCGGCCAGCGCGAAGCGCCGGCCGCGGATGGATCGGCGCGCGAACGGAGTTGCGCGCCGCCTCCCGCCGATCGCTGAGACGCCTCTACTCGCCGAGGTGCTTGCGCGCCGCGATCGCCCGATCGGCCTCGCGCCGATCCTGGCGCTCGCGCAGCGTCTGCCGCTTGTCGTACTCGCGTTTGCCCTTGGCGAGCGCGATCTCGACCTTGGCGCGGCCGTCGAGGAAGTAGAGGCGCAGGGGCACGATCGTCATGCCGCCCTCGCGCGTCTTCTGGTAGAGCTTGTCGATCTGCTGGCGGTGCAGCAGCAGCTTGCGCTTGCGGCGCGGGGCATGGTTGGTCCACGAGCCGTTGAGGTACTCGGGGATGTAGGCGGCGTCGAGCCAGGCCTCGCCGTGCTCGATGAAGACGTAGCCGTCGACGAGCGACGCCCGCCCCATGCGCAACGACTTGACCTCGCTGCCGGTGAGCACCATGCCCGCCTCGTAGGTGTCGATGATGAGGTACTCGTGCCGAGCCTTCTTGTTCGACGCGATCAGCTTCTCGCCGGTTTCCTTCGGCATGGCACTCCCCCTTCTTCGAGCGATTCCGTGTGCGGACCGAACCTCCAGCTTAGCGTGCGGGATCCCTCCCCGTCTCGGGAGCGGGCACGATTCGCGTGATTCGCCGGGGCGCGAGAGCGCGAACGCCTCCGACCGCTCGGCGATCGGAGGCGTTCGGTGGCCGGAGGCGTTCGGCGCCGCCGGGTCAGCTCTCGCGCGACTCGGGGGTCCCGATGCGTTCGCCGGTCTCCACGTCGAAGAGGTGCACGCGGGCGACATCGGGCACGGCGGTGACGCGCTCGCCCGCGTTGGCGTGCGCGCGGCCGTCGACGCGCACGACCAGGTCGGTCTGCGCACCGGCGATCTCGCTCCGGCCGTAGAGGTAGCCGTCGGCGCCGAGCTCCTCGACGAGGTTCACGTCGATCTCGAGGCCGGCGGCGCCGGCCTCGCCCTGCGAGAGGTCCTCCGGGCGGATGCCGACGGTGACCCTGCCCGCGGTGATGGCCGCGGCAACCTCGGGAGCGAGCGGGATCGTCGCGGACCCGAGCACCAGGCCGGCCGCGGTCACCTCTGCCGTGAAGAGGTTCATGGCGGGACTGCCGATGAAGCCCGCGACGAAGGTGTTGCGGGGGCGATCGAGCAGCTCGCGGGGGTACCGACCTGCTGGAGCACGCCGAGCTTCATCACGGCGATGCGATCGCCCATGGTGAGCGCCTCGGTCTGGTCGTGGGTGACGTAGACGGTCGTGACGCCGAGCTCGCGCTGCAGCGAGGCGATGCGGGTGCGGGTCTGCACGCGCAGCTTCGCGTCGAGGTTCGACAGCGGCTCGTCCATGAGGAAGACGCGCGGCTCTCGCACGATCGCGCGGCCCATGGCGACACGCTGGCGCTGACCACCGGAGAGCGCCTTCGGCTTGCGGGAGAGATACTCGGTGAGGTCGAGCTGCTCGGCGACCTCTTCGACGCGGCGCTGACGCTCGGCCTTGTCGACGCCGGCGATCTTGAGCGCGAAGCCCATGTTCTCGGCGACGGTCATGTGCGGGTACAGCGCGTAGTTCTGGAAGACCATCGCGATGTCGCGATCCTTGGGCGAGACATGGGTCATGTCCTCGCCGCCGATCATGATGCGACCGCCGGTCACCTCTTCCAGGCCGGCCAGCATGCGCAGCGCGGTGGACTTGCCGCAGCCGGAGGGGCCGACGAGGACGAGGAACTCGCCGTCCTCGATGTGGAGATTGAGGTCGGAGACCGCCGGCCGGTCGGTTCCCGGGTACTGCAGGGTGATGTTGTCGTAGACGACGCTCGCCATCGAGGTTTCCTTTCGTTCCACCGGCAGGCACGTGCCGGACGATCCGTAGTGTGAGCGAAATGCCGGCCTCCAGCGGCCGACCTGCTCAGTCTGCCACAGCTCGTGCCCCGCGCGGAGGCGAAATGCACCGAGTGGCGGCAGAAGGCCCGTATCCGGAGGGATACGGGCCTTCTGCCGCCACTCGAAGGGGTCCCCGAGCGCGCGGAAGCGACCCGGAGGCTCGGTGCAGGATCGGATCAGACCCGCAGGTACCTCGTGATCGCGATCTTCGCGGCGATGGCGCTGAGCACGACGCCGAGCGCGAGCAGGATCGGCGGCACGACGAGGGACTGCTGCACGGTGATGTAGCTCGTGAAGGGCACGTTCGTGACGAGGAACCCCTCGACGAAGAACTTGACGATCGCGACCGACGCGATGCCCGCGAGCACGGCCCCCACCACGGCCGATATGACTCCTTCGAGCACGAACGGCGTCTGGATGAACCGGTTGGACGCACCCACGAGCCGCATGATGCCGATCTCACGGCGTCTCGAGAACGCCGAGAGCCGGATCGTGGTCGAGATGAGCAGCATGGCGGCGATGAGCATCAGACCCGCGATCGCGATCGCCGTGTAGCTGGCCACGCCGAGGATCAGGAAGATCCTGTCGAGCAGGCTGCGCTGGTCGGAGACGGACTGCACCCCGGGGATCCCCGAGAAGGTCTCCTGGATGATCGCCGAGCGCGACGGATCCTTGAGCTTGACCCAATAGGTCTGGTTCAGCTGGTCGGGCTTCGTGATGTCCACGATCGGGTTGCCCTTGAACTGCTTCTTGAACTCGGTGTACGCCTGCTCGTGGTCGACGTAGAAGGAGTCGGCGATATACGGTTTCAGCGTGTCGGACTCGAGCGCCTGCTTGACCGCGGCGACCTGCTCTTCGGAGGCGTCGGCCCCCGAGCAGGTGGCGCTCTGGTCGTACTTGGTGCACAGGTAGATCGCGACCTGGGCGCGGTCGTACCAGTAGGTCTTCATCTGCTGCACCTGCAGCTGCATGAGGATCGCCGTGCCCACGAAGGTGAGCGAGACGAAGGTCACGAGGATCACCGAGATGACCACGGACATATTGCGGCGGAGGCCGTTCCAGACCTCGCCGAGCACGAGCGAAACTCTCATCGAACCGGCCCCACATCCGTCTGGTCATCGTCTTGCGCACCCGAGAGGCCGAGGCGCTCGGCCAGCCCGCCCTTGGCGGCCAGCTCGACGGGGTCGATCTCGTTCGACGCGAGGAAACCGGGGACTCGGCGAGCCTGGGCGGTGTTCGTCCCGTCCGCGCGGACCGTCAGGTCGAGCGGATCCTCGTCGTCGGCTGGCGTCGCGACCGCGGCCGCAGGCGGCGCGACCGGCGCCGCCGCCGGGGCCTCGGGTGCCTCAGCCGGAACCGCCGGAGCCGCCTGCGACGAGGCCGTTGCCGCCTGATCATCCTGCGCCGCGGGAGCCTCCTGCGCCGCGGGCTCCGCCGCCGCGCGCGGAGCCTCGACCACGCCCGTCTCGGGCGCGAGCGCCGCGCGCACGACCGCCTCGGTGGTACGCAGCACGCGTGCGCCCTGTTCGGTGAGATCCATCACCGGGATCGAGGCCGTCTCGCCGTATCCGCCGCTCTGCTCATCGCGCACGACGACGCCCTGGGACAGCTCGACCACGCGCTGCTGCATGATGTCGACGAATGCGGCCTCGTGCGTGGCCATGACCACGGTCGTACCGGCCGCGTTGATCGCGCGCAGCAGTTGCATGATGCCGAGGCTGGTGGCGGGATCCAGGTTTCCGGTGGGCTCGTCGGCCAGGAGGATCGCCGGCTTGTTCACGATGGCTCGCGCGATCGCGACACGCTGCTGCTCGCCGCCCGACAGCTCGTGCGGATACCGCTTGCCCTTGCCCTCCAGGCCCACCATCTCGAGCGTGTCGGGCACGGCCTCCTGGATGAAACCGCGGGACTTGCCGATGACCTGCAGCGAGAACGCGACGTTGTCGTACACGGTCTTGTTGGTGAGCAGACGGAAGTCCTGGAAGACCATGCCGAGGTTGCGACGGAAGTAGGGGACCTTGCGGGAGGAGATCTTGCTCAGATCGTGCCCGAGGACGTGCACCGTGCCACCGGTGGGCTGCTCCTCGCGCAGGATGAGCTGCAAGCAGCTCGACTTACCGGAACCTGATGCGCCGACGATGAAGACGAACTCGCCGCGATCGACCCGGAGGTCGATGCCGTCGAGCGCCGGTCGTTGCGCACCCCGGTACTTCTTGGTGACGTTCTCGAAGAGGATCATGACGCAGACGACACTACGCGGGCGGGCCCGGCCGCCCGCGGCGACGCGCGGGCGAACCCGGAGCTCTCAGCTTTCGCGCGGCTCGGATCAGTCGTTCTTCGAGAGCGAGCGCCAGCGGATGCCCGCGGCGATGAAGCCGTCGAGATCTCCGTTGAACACCGCGTCGGGCTGCGAGGACTCGTGCCCCGTGCGCAGGTCCTTGACGAGCTGCTGCCCGTAGAGGAAGTAGGAGCGGATCTGGTCGCCCCAGCTCGCCGTGACCGAACCGGCCAGCTCCTTCTTCTTCGCGGCCTCCTGCTCCTTCTGCAGGAGCAGCAGGCGCGTCTGCAGCAGGCGCATCGCGGCGGCGCGGTTCTGGATCTGCGACTTCTCGTTCTGCATCGAGATGACGATGCCCGTGGGGATGTGCGTGATGCGCACCGCCGAGTCGGTCGTGTTGACCGACTGCCCGCCGGGGCCGCTGGAACGGAACACGTCGACCCGGATGTCGGATTCGGGGATATCGACCTCGGTCGCCTCCTCGAGCAGCGGGATCACCTCGACGCCGGCGAAGCTCGTCTGGCGCTTGTCCGCCGAGCCGAACGGGCTGATCCGAGCCAGGCGGTGCGTCCCGGCCTCGACCGACACGGTGCCGAAGGCGTACGGCGCATCGATCTCGAAGGTGGCCGACTTGATGCCGGCGCCTTCCGCGTAGGAGGTGTCGAGCACCTTCGTCGGGTAGTCGTGCTGCTCGGCCCAGCGCAGGTACATGCGCAGCAGCATCTCGGCGAAATCGGTCGCGTCGTCGCCGCCGGCTCCCGATCGGATCGTGACGACCGCGGCGCGCTCGTCGTACTCCCCCGAGAGCATGGTCTGCACCTCGAGCTCCTGCACGACCTTCTCGAGCGAGGCGAGTTCTTCGCCGGCCTCGGACGCCGAGTCCTCGTCGTCCATCTCCTGAGCGAGCTCGATGAGCACGTCGAGATCGTCGAGGCGCTGTTCAACGCCGCGCAGGCGCTTGAGTCGCGCCTGTCGATGCGAGAGACCGCTCGTGACCTTCTGCGCGGCCGCCGGGTCGTCCCACAGGTCGGGTGCCCCGGCCTGCTCCTCGAGCTCGGCGATCTCCCGCTCGAGCTTCGGCACGTCGAGCACGGCGGCGATATCGGCGAAGGTGGACCGGACGGCGCGAATGCGCGGTGCGAAATCGAGATCGAGCATGATTCCCTCAGTTTAGCGGTCTCCCCCGGCCCCGAACGGCGCGAGCGGAGCGAGTCGAAATCAAGAGGCCCCTGGTTTCGACTCGCTCCGCTCGCTCAACCGGCTTGGCGGGGATCCGGTTCCGGTCAGTCGGCCTCGGCACCCTCCGGGACCTTGTTGAAGCCGGTGACGCTCTGGTTCTCGTCGAACCCGGCGACTCGCTTGCGGAAGCCCTTGGTGATGAAGAGCAGGTAGACGAAGCCGAGCACCGTCCAGATGACGCCGCCCACGAGCGCGTCCAGGCTCAGGTTCACCCACAGCAGTCCGGTGAGCAGCATGCCGATCGCGGGCATCACGATGTAGTTGAAGATGTCCTTCGGCGACTTGTTGCGTCCCTGGCGCACCGCGAACCAGGCGATCACCGAGATGTTCACGAAGGTGAAGGCGATGAGCGCACCGTAGTTGATGAACGAGGCGATGAGGTCGAGGCTGAAGGACATCGCGAGCAGGCAGATCGCGCCGACCAGCAGGATGTTGAGGGTCGGGGTGTGCGTCTTCGGGTTGATGTACCCAAAGAACTTCTTCGGCAGCACGTTGTTGCGCCCCATCACGAGCAGCATGCGCGAGACCGAGGCGTGCGATGCGAGGCCCGATGCGAGGGTCGCGCAGAAGCCTGCGGCGGTCAGGACCGCCTGGAACACCTTGCCGCCGACGACATCGCCGATCTGGGTCAGGGCGCTATCCGAGAGCGACGCATCGTTGAACTCGTGGTAATCGGGGAACCGCAGCTGAGTGAAGTAGCCCGCAACGAGGAAGATCAGACCGCCGAGGACGACGGTGTAGAGGATCGCCTTCGGCATGATGCTCGGGTGCTTCGCCTCCTCCGCGTACATGGTGACCGCGTCGAAGCCGATGAAGGAGAAGCAGACGACCGTCGCACCCGCCAGCACGGCGCCCATCTCGACCCCGTTGTGGAAGAACGGCTTGATGGAGGCCACAGTACCCTCGCCGTCGCCTCCGGCCAGCTGGAACCAGACGAGGACGACGAAGACCGCCATGACGATGATCGAGAACACGAGCAGGATCATGTTCATGTTCGAGGTACCGCGCATGGTCAGGTAGATGATCGAGGTCACCAGGATGCAGTAGATGATCACCCAGATGCCCGGCCAGATCCCGGGGAACAACTGCTCGAGGTAGTTGCGGATGATGAGCGCGTTGACCATGGGAAGCAGCACGTAGTCGATGAGGGAGGTCCAGCCGACCATGAAGCCGAGGTTCGGGTGGATCGATTCGCGCACGTAGGTGTAGGCGGATCCCGCGCTCGGGATCGCAGCCGAGATCTTGCCGTAGCTGATCGCCGTGAACATCATGACGATGAGCGCCACGAAGTAGGCCAGAGGCACGACGTTGTTCGTCTCCTGGGAGACGATGCCGAAGGTGTCGAACACCACGGTCGGGGTCATGTAGCCGAGGCCGAGACCGACGATGGCCCAGAGTCCGAGGTTCCGCTTGAGCGAAGCCCCCTTCGCGACCGTCGAAGTTGTCGTCATGTTCTCTCCTTTAAGAACCGAGGATGTTCGCGCGGCAGGACCGCACTTCGCGAACCGTCGCCCTGCGCGTCTTCGCGCGTGAACAAGGAATCATTATGCACCCATCCGGCCGGTCCAGCCGACCGTTTCCTGGGAGCGGCGGCGGGCGCCGAACCCCGTTCGGGGGTCGGGCGCCCGCGTGGCCCGAACGCCGCAGCATCTACCGGCCGGCGAGCCGTTTCCGACGATTGATTCCGACCATCTGCACGATGATGACGAGCGCGAGCGCTCCGAGGAACACGATCGATGCCAGCACGTTCGCCTGCGCGGGCACGCCGCGCAGCGCCGAGGTGTAGATGAACTTGGGGAACGTGTTGGCGGTGCCCGAGTTGAAGTTCGTGATGATGAAGTCGTCGAACGACAGCGCGAAGCTGAGGAGCGCCGCGCCGATGATGCCCGGCATGAGCATCGGCAGCGTGATCCGCCAGAACACCTGCGCGGGCGAACCGTAGAGATCGCGCCCCGCCTCCTCGATCGAGGGGTCGAGGCTCGCGACGCGCGCCTTCACCGCCACCACGACGTACGAGATGCAGAACATCGTGTGCGCCAGGATGATCGTGCCGATCCCCTTCTCGACGCCGGCCAGCAGGAACTGCGCCGCGAGGCCCGCACCGAGCACGACCTCGGGAGTCGCCATCGGGGTGAAGAGCATCAGGCTGATGGTCGAGCGGAACTTGAATCGGTACCGCACGAGCGCGATGGCGATCGCACTGCCGAGCACGGTCGCGACGATGGTCGCGACCACGCCGACGACGATGCTGTTGCCGAACGCCTCGCAGACATCGGGGGCGCCGCAGGGGTTCGCCCAGTTGTCGGTGGTGAAGCCGCGCCAGGTGATGTTGTTGCGACCGGCATCGTTGAACGAGAACACGATCACGTAGAAGATCGGCAGCAGCAGGTAGATGAGCACGATCGATCCGACGACCGGCACGAAGGCCTTGCCCAGGCTGAACTTGTTCACAGCAGATCCTCCGCCCCGCTCTTGCGCACGTAGGTCGCGACGATCACGAGGATCACGGCCATCAGGATGATCGAGAGCGTCGCCGCCATCGGATAGTCCTGCGTGCGGAGGAAGTTGGACTCGATCGCGTTACCGATCATCGCGGTCTTCGTCGAGCCCAGGAACTCGGTCGACGCGCTCACGTAGTCGCCCGCCATCGGGATGAAGCTGAGCAGCGTGCCCGAGACCACGCCGGGCAGCGACAGCGGCAGCGTGACCTTGCGGAACGTGGTGACCGGGGAGGCGTAGAGGTCCTGCCCGGCCTCGACGAGCCGCAGGTCGAGCTGCTGCAGCGAGGCGAACATCGGCAGGGTCATGAACGGGATGAAGTTGTAGACGAGGCCGAAGATGACCGAGAAGTCGGTCCCGATCCATTCGCTCGGCAGGATCTGCTTCCACGCGAGCGTGCGCAGCAGGAAGCTGATGAAGAACGGTGCGACCACGAGGATCAGCGCGATGCCCTGCAGCATGGGACGCGGACGCAGCGTGACGCCGATCAGGTAGGCCAGCGGATAGCAGATGATGAGCCCGATCACCGTCGCGGTGAGCGCGTAGACGAAGGACCGGAGGATGTGCGGCCAGTACTGCACGATGGCGTCGGCGTAGTTGCCGAACTGCCACGCGGCGACGTACTCGCCGATGCCGCCCGAGGCCGCGGGGGCCTGGAGCGAGGTGAACACGAGCTGGATGAAGGGCGCGAGGAAGAAGAGGAGCATGTAGGCGATGCCGGGCGCGAGCAGCAGCAGCGCGGTCCAGGATCGCTTCCTCGGCGCCTGCTCGACGGACGCCGCGCCCGTCGAGAATGCGGTGAATGCCATCGGTCTCCCCTTAGCCCTGCTTCGCCTGGGCCGCCATGGCCCGCGTCGAGAGATCCGAGGCGATGGACCCGGTCCCGCTCGGGTCGTCGGCGAGCCCGAAGGTGTGCTCGACGTGCCAGCTCAGCCAGACCTCGTCTCCGAGCCGCGCGCCGGGACCGGCCTCGACGTTCTGGGCGAACACCTGCACCGAGCCGAACTCGGGCGCCTCCACCGTGTACTGGGTGCTGACGCCGATGAACGAGACGTCGGTGATGCGGCCGGGACCGATCACGTTGATCGCGGGGTCGTCAGCCGGCTGCTCGCGGTGCAGCCGCAGCTTCTCGGGGCGGACGCCGACCGTGATCGTGCCGCCGTCGCGCTCGGTCCGCTCGCGCAGCACGGAGACGCGTCCCCCGTTCAGCGTGGTCTGCACGACCCGGTCGGTGGTGCCGACCACCTGCACCTCGAACAGGTTGGACTGCCCGAGGAAGTTCGCGACGAACACCGTGCGCGGCAGCTCGTAGAGCTCCTCGGGGGCGCCCATCTGCTCGATGCGGCCCTTGTTCATGACCGCGACCGTGTCGGCCATGGTCATGGCCTCCTCCTGATCGTGGGTCACGTGGAGGAAGGTCAGGCCGACCTCCTGCTGGATCTGCTTGAGCTCCTGCTGCATCTGACGACGCAGCTTGAGGTCGAGCGCGCCGAGCGGTTCGTCGAGCAGCAGCAGCGCGGGCCGGTTCACCACCGCGCGGGCGAGTGCGACGCGCTGCTGCTGGCCGCCCGAGAGCTGGGCGGGCTTGCGGTCCGAGATGTGCGCCAGCTCGACGAGTTCGAGCGCTTCCTTGGCCTTGCCCACCGGATCCCCGACCCTGCGGCGGCGGAGGCCGAAGGCGACGTTCTCGAGGATCGTCATGTGCGGGAACAGCGCGTACGACTGGAACACGGTGTTGACCGGGCGTCGATGCGGCTTGAGCGCGGTGACGTCCCGGCCGCCGATCAGGATCCGACCGGCGGTCGGGTCCTCCAGGCCGGCGACGAGCCGCAGTGTGGTGGTCTTGCCGCAGCCCGAGGGTCCGAGCAGCGCGAAGAAGGACCCCGCGGGGATCTCGAGGTCGAGGTGCTCGATGGCGGTGAACCCCGGGAATCGCTTCTGGATCCCGGTGAGGGTGAGGTCGGCTCCGGCCTCTGCGAAGGAGTGTGCGTCGTTCATGTGCGTGGTTACAGTCCCAGTACCTTGTTGAATGCGGCCGTATACTTCTTGTCCTCCTGCGGAGTCAGCGTGCGGAAGTTGTGCAACCGCTTGTCCATCTCCGCGTCCGGGAAGATCAGGGGGTTGTCGACCTGCTTGGGGTCGACCTTCGCCATCGCCTCCTTGGCGCCCTTCACGGGCGGGACGAACGACGTGTAGGCCACCACCTGCGCCGCGATCTCCGGCTGGTAGTAGTAGTCGATCAGCTGCTCGACGAGCTTCTTGTTCTTCGCCGAGGTGCCGTTCGGCACCGTGAGCGAGTCCGCCGTGATCATGCCGCCGGACTCGGGCACCTCGAGCGTCCACTTGTCCCCCTGCTCGGCGTTCAGCATGACGATGTCGCCCGTCCAGGCGATCGCGGCGAGCGTGTCCTCCTTCTCGAGGTCCTGGGTGTAGGAGTTGCCCTTGACCTTCGAGATCTGCCCGCTCTTGAGCCCGTCGTCGAGCCACTGCAGTGCACGGTCGAACTCGGCATCGCCCCAGGACTTCTGCGCGACGTCGACGCCCTGCGCCTGCATGATGATGCCCATGGTGTCCCGCATTTCGGTGAGCACGCCCACCTTGCCCTTCAGCTCGGGGCGCATGAAGTCCTCGAGCGTGCGCACGCCCTGCGGCACCAGCTTCTTGTTCCAGACGAAACCCGAGGCGGGCAGCTGCCACGGGATCGTGAACCGGCGACCGGGATCGACGTCGAGGGCATTCTTCTGCGAGTCGATGAGGTTCGCCGTGACGTTGGCGAGGTTCGCGTAGTCGAACTCCTGGATCTGCTTCGCCTCGATGAGGCGGGCGTCCATCCAGTCGGTCAGGGTGATCACGTCGTAGCCGGTGTCCTGGCCGAGCTTCAGCTGGTCCTTGATCTTGCCGTAGAACGTGTTGTTGTCGTCGATGTCCTCGAGGTAGTCGACCTTGATGTTGGTCTGCTTCATGAAGGCATCGAGCGTCGGGAACGTCTGGGTCTTCGAGTCGTAGTCGAGGTAGTAGGTCCAGTTGCCCCACACGATCGATCCGGACTTCCCGGTCCCCTGGTCGGCTTTCGGCGCGCTTCCCGCGCAGGCGCTGAGCGCGAGCGCTCCGACTCCTGCGGCTCCGGCCGCGCCGAGCCGCAGGAGCCCGCGGCGGTTCACCTGGGCGCCGCGCACCATCGCGACGAGATCTCGGACGACGGGGTCCTCGGGCACTCTGTTCATCTCGGGTCTCCTTTGACTCGATGCATGACGGTTCCCCGTGCGACGATCCTGTGTGGCTCCATCGCCGGGTCGGTCGGTTCGAACTATTGCACAGGCCCGGGCGCCGAACCAGTCACCGCGGTGCGGGTCCGGCGAATCTTCATGGGAACGTTACGGATCTTCGAATCCCGCGTCCGATCCGAGCCGGATTCCGAACACGGTGTCCGGCGGCGGCGCCCCCACGAACGCCGCACGCGCCTGCGGCGTCGCGGGCGACACGCGGAACGAAACTGCGGAATCCCCGGCATTATCTCGAACTCGCTTCGAATTCCTTTGCGTTTCCGCCTCCGGAGTGCCAAGATCGAAACCGTGAGCAGCAAGCGAACTTCACTCGCCCTCGACGCGACGTCGAAGGCGATCATCGAACAGCTTCAGATCGATGGTCGCCGCTCGTACGCCGAGATCGGCAAAGCGGTCGGCCTCAGCGAGGCCGCCGTCCGCCAGCGGGTGCAGAAGCTCACCGATGCCGGGGTCATGCAGATCGTTGCCGTGACCGACCCGATGCGGATCGGCTTCAGCCGGCTCGCCATGATCGGCATTCGCGTCTCCGGTGACACCAGGGTCGTCGCCGACCACCTCGCCGACTTGCCGGAGGTCTCGTACCTGATCCTCAGTGCGGGATCTTTCGACCTGATGGCAGAGGTCGTGTGCGAGGATGACGATGGCCTCATCGAGTTCCTGAACCAAAAGATCAGAACGCTCGACGGGGTCGCCTCGACCGAGACCTTCGTCTACCTCCAACTCAAGAAACAGAAATACGACTGGGGAACACGATAACCATGTCTTTTGATCCGACGGCAGCGGTCGACACCGCCGCTCTTCAGGCTTCGGCCAAGCGCCACATGTGGCCGCACTTCACCAACCGCAAGGTGCTGAACGACGGCATCCCCGTCATCACCCGCGCCGAGGGGCACCACATCTACGACGCTGCCGGCAAGCAGTACATCGACGGCCTCGCGGGCCTGTTCGTGGTCAACGCCGGCCACGGCCGCGACCGCATCGTGCAGGCCGCAGCCAAGCAGATGAAGCAGCTCGACTTCATGCCGATCTGGTCCTACGGCCACCCCGCCGCGATCGAGCTGTCGGAGCGCCTCGCGTCCTACGCTCCCGGCCAGATGAACAAGGTCTTCTTCACCACCGGTGGTGGCGAGGCCGTGGAGTCGGCGTTCAAGCTGGCGAAGCACTTCTGGAAGATCCAGGGCAAGCCGATGAAGCACAAGGTCATCTCGCGCTCGGTCGCCTACCACGGCACCCCGCAGGGCGCGCTGGCGATCACCGGTATCCCCGACATGAAGAAGTTCTACGAGCCGCTGACCCCGGGCGGTCACCGCGTTCCGAACACCAACTTCTACCGTGCCGACGAGATGGGCGCCCCGAGCGACGATCTCGAGGCCTTCGGCCAGTGGGCGGCGAACCGCATCGAGGAGGCGATCCTCTTCGAGGGTCCCGACACCGTTGCCGCCGTCTTCCTCGAGCCGGTCCAGAACTCGGGCGGCTGCTTCCCGCCTCCCCCGGGTACTTCAAGCGCGTGCGCGAGATCTGCGACCAGTACGACGTGCTGCTCGTCTCGGACGAGGTCATCTGCGCCTACGGCCGCGTCGGCGACTTCTTCGCTTCGAAGGCGCTCGGCTACGAGCCCGACATCATCACCTCCGCCAAGGGCATCACCTCGGGCTACGTCCCGCTCGGTGCGATGATCGTCTCGGACAAGGTGTCGGAGCCGTTCAACTCGGTCGACAACACCTTCTACCACGGCTTCACCTTCGCCGGTCACCCGGCTGCGGCGGCTGCGGCGCTCGAGAACCTCGACATCTTCGAGGAAGAGGACCTCAACGGCCGCGTGCGCGAGAACAGCCCGCTGTTCCGCGCCGAGCTCGAGAAGCTCCTCGACATCGACATCGTGGGCGACGTCCGCGGCGAGGGCTACTTCTTCGGAATCGAGCTCGTCAAGGACAAGGCCACGAAGGAGACCTTCAACGAGGAGGAGTCGAACCGACTCCTGCGCGACTACCTCTCCCCCGCGCTGTGGGAGGCCGGCCTCTACTGCCGCGCCGACGACCGCGGAGACCCCGTGATCCAGCTCGCCCCGCCGCTGACCATCGGTCCGTCGGAGTTCGCCGAGATCGGCGGCATCCTGCGCAGCGTCCTCAAGGACGCTTCGTCGAAGATCTGATCCGATCAGACCTCGCGAGAGGCCCCGTGCACCGCTCCGGCGATGCACGGGGCCTTTCCCGTTAGCCTGGAGACATCATGAGCGATCCGAATCATCTCCAGGCCCCCGCCCCGCAGCAGCCCGCCCCGGGCTGGTATCCCGACGGCACCGGTGCGGTGCGGTGGTGGGACGGCGCCGCTTGGACGGCGCACGCGCAGGGATCCGCGTCGGCCGCCGCCCCGCACCCCGAGGTACGCGAGCGACCGCGGCTGGCGGATCATCTCGCGGTCGACAGCCCCTGGACCTGGGTGATCGCCCTGGCGCAGCTCATCGCCGTTCCGTCGATCTTCCTGATCGACGTTCGCGGCTACGTGCGCTTCCTCGCAGAGGGTGACGGGAGCGGGTTCGTCTCCTACTTCGCGACCACCGGGATCGTGGCGCTCCTGGGCTGGGCCCTCACGGCGCTCATCATCGTCGCGGCGCACCGGGACTCCAAGCGGTTGACGGCGCTCGGCGTCGTGCGCCCGTTCCACTGGGCGTTCGCGTTCCTCGGAGCGACCGTCTACCTGATCGGACGCCATGTGGTGCTGCGCAAGGTGACCCGCACCCCGGGGTGGCCGCTGTGGGCGAACCTGGCCTGCGTGCTCGTCTCGCTGGTGGTCACCACGATCTGGACCGTCATGTTCATGCAGTTCATGCTGTCCGAGGTGGCGACGAGCCCGCTGTATTCCTGAGCTTCCTCGCCAGGTCAGTCGGCGGCGTAGCGGTAGGTGAACGAGCCGCGGTACTCGAGCACGGTGCCGAGGATCGGATTGCTCACCTTCGCCCGGATCGTCTGGCGCTCCGTCGCCGGGTCGTAGCCGTCCTCGAGGTCGACGGAGACGGTCAGCGCCGACGGCAGCGGGATCCGGAAGCGCCACACGCGCAGCCAGCTCCGCTCGGCCCGGAGGCTCAGATGCCCCGAGTCGGTGACCGCGCAGCGCAGGCGCAGTTCGAGACGGCGCTTCGGACCGAGCAGGTTCCGCAGGACCCCGGTTCGCCCGTCGCGCGCAGCACGTCCGAGAACCCCTGGGTTCCGGTGCTGAACAGGAAGAAGCGCTCCGCTCGGAGTTCGGGTGCGCCGCCCGGTCCCCGTGCGGGCCGGTTCACCACTTCGAACGGGACGTCGCGCTCCTGCGTGGTGATCAGCACCTCGGGGCCGACCACGAGACGGGCGAGCAGGTTCCACCGCCCGTAGCGGCTGCCGGCGATCTCGAAGACCCCGGTGCCGATGCCGACGAGTCCCGGAGCGGGCGGCCCTGCGACGTAGCTCGCGACCTCCGGCCGCAGGCGCTCGGCCGCGGAACCGAGCGCGCGGAGGAACACCGAGTCCGCGGAACCGCGATCCTCGCTCACGCGGGATCCCCTCGTCGGCACGGGACTCGATCGCTCACGCTCATTCGTCCAGGATATCGGCCTTCCTGCGCACGCCAGGTCCGCCGCCGCGTTGCGTCGGGCTCCGGTCGACGGGCATCTCCGGTGGCCTAGGCTCTTCGGTATGAGCACTCCGCAGCCGAATCTCCCGCCGCAGGCGCCGCAGCCGCAGCCCCAGCCGCACTACGCTGCCCCGCAGTACGCGCCGCAGCCCCCGCGCCCCAGCCCCAGCAGGCCCAGTACGCACCGCCGCAGCAGGGGTACGCCTCCGCACCGGCCCCGACCGCGGAGCGCGTCAACATCCCGGGCATCGTCTCGCTCGGCCTCGTCGCACTGTCGACGCTCGTCAGCGTTCTCTCGCCGCTCTTCTACCGTTCCGCGCTCAGTTCGGGCCAGAGCCTCGCTCCGGTGACCGGAGTCGTGCAGACCCTGCAGGCGATCCTGCTGCTCGTCGCACTCGGCCTCGCCATCTTCGGAGTCCTCCTGCGTGGCGCTGAACGCTGGCGCTGGGCCGCGATCGGCGCGCTCGTGAGCGCGAGCATCAGTGTGGCCGCGATGGTGCTGAGCCTGATCGTGAACCTGTTCTCGGCGGCATTCCCCGGCTGACCCGGGAACGACGCTCCCCGGCTGACCCGGGAACGACGCTCCCCGACTGACCCGGGAACGACGAAGGGCCCGTCACCACGAGGTAACGGGCCCTTCCGGGTCGTGGATCGGCATGCCGATCCCGAAGCCGAAACTATCGACGCAGGCCGAGGCGCTCGATGAGCGAGCGGTAGCGCGCGATGTCGACGTTCTGGAGGTATCCCAGAAGACGACGGCGCTGGCCGACGAGGAGCAGCAGGCCACGACGCGAGTGGTGGTCGTGCTTGTGCTCCTTCAGGTGCTCGGTGAGATCCTTGATCCGCTGCGTGAGCATCGCGACCTGGACCTCGGGGGAACCGGTGTCACCGGGGTGGGTCGCGTACTCGTCGATGATCGCCTTCTTGACCTCTGCAGGCAGTGCCATATCGGGTCCCCTTTCGCTTGTTGCGCGGCGCCACCAGCTTGCTGCTGGGGCTCTCTTTATCCGCGGCCGTTGGACGGCAACCTGAACAGCTTAGCAGGATCGCCGCGATTCCGCCCGCGAAACAGGATCGTCATCGGAGGGGCCGCATCGTAACGGGCGGGAAACACGACCGACACCGATGCGCAACGACCGGCGCGCACACTGCTCCCACCGGCGGAAACGACCGCCTCGGAACGAACGGAGCACCCATGACCCCGAATGCCGTCTGGATGGTGACGAGCACCGCGCTGGTGCTCGTGATGACCCCCGGCCTCGCACTGTTCTACGGCGGCCTCGTCCGCGTCCGGTCCGTCGTGAACATGATGATGTTCAGCCTGAGCGCCATGGGACTCGTCGGCGTCCTCTGGGTGCTCTACGGCTACGGCATGACGGTGTTCGGCCCCGGCGAAGCTCCGGGGTTCGCGGGGAACCCCTTGAAGGATCTCGGCTTCATCTCGACGGATCCCGCGTCGTTCGTCTCGGCCGGCTTCGGCGCCACGTTCGCGATGATCAGCACCGCGCTCATCTCCGGCGCGATCGCCGACCGGGTCGGTCTCGGATCCTGGATGCTGTTCGCCGGCCTGTGGGCGACCCTCGTCTACTTCCCGGTCGCGGCCTGGGTGTGGGGCGGCGGCTGGATCCAGAAGCTGGGCGGCATGCTCGGCACCGCGGACGTGATCGACTGGGCGGGCGGGACCGCCGTGCACATCAGTGCCGGCGCCGCCGCGCTCGCACTCGCGCTCGTCGCCGGTCGTCGCATCGATTTCGCTCCGGGAGTGCACCGCCCGCACAGCGTGCCGCTCGTCACGATCGGCGCCGCCCTGCTGTGGTTCGGCTGGATCGGGTTCAACGCCGGCACCGCGCAGAACGACGCGCAGGCCGGCCTCATCGTGATCAACACCATCGTCGCGGCGACCGCCGGGATCATGGGCTGGCTCGCCACCGATGCGATGCGCGGGCGTCGCCCCGGGGCGGTCGGCGCGTGCTCGGGCGCCGTCGCCGGCCTCGTCGCGATCACGCCGGCCTGCGCGAACCTCGCGCCGATCTGGGCGATCCTGCTCGGGATCCTCGCCGGAGCGGCCTGCGCGGTCGCGGTGGAGGCCAAGTACCGTCTCGGCTTCGACGATTCCCTCGACGTCGTCGGCCTGCACCTCGTCGCCGGCGCCCTCGGCACGCTGTACCTGGGCTTCTTCGCGACCGGCACCGGCCTGTTCACGGGAGGCGACGCCGGGCAGCTGCTCGTGCAGTCGATCTCGGTGGTCGCGGTCGCCGGGTACTCCTTCGTCGTGGCCCTGCTGATCGCGCTCGCCGTCCGCGCCGTCACGGGGCTCCGCGTACCGGCGGAGGTCGAGGCCGGCGGGATCGACGGCCGGCACCACGGCGAGGACGCCTACGTGCTCGCCGAGGAAGCGCGCTCCTAGTTCGCGGACCGCGTGCCGCCGCGCCGGACGGGTGCGGCGGCACGGCACGTCGTAGGCTCGTGGCATGACCGAGACGCCCGCTTCCGTCCCCGCCGTTTCCCCCGCGTTCGCCGCCGAGCTCGCCGCGGTCGCCGCGCGCATCGCCGAGACCGCCGGGCGGCGCATCGTCGAGCTGCGCGATGCGGGGGTCGACGTCGCCGCGACCAAGTCCAGCGCGACCGACGTCGTGACCGCCGCCGACCACGAGGCGGAGCGACTGGTGACCGATCTCATCCGCGAGGCGAGGCCGGACGACGGCGTCCTCGGAGAGGAGGGCGCGAGCGACTCCGGGACGACGGGCATCACCTGGGTCGTCGATCCGATCGACGGCACGGTCAACTACCTCTACGACCTGCCGATCTTCTCGGTGAGCATCGCGGCCACCGTGACGGATCCGGACGCGTTCGCCGACGGCCGCCGTGCGATCGCCGGTGCCGTCAGCGCGCCGCGATCGGGTGAGCTGTTCGTCGCGGCGCAGGGCGGCGGCGCGACCCGCAACGGGGTTCCGATCCGCGTCTCCGGCCAGCAGGATCTCGGTCTCGCACTCGTCGGCACCGGGTTCGGCTACACGGCCGAGCGCCGCGCCGAGCAGGCCGAGGTCGTCGCCCGGGTGCTGCCGCGGATCCGCGACATCCGCCGCCTCGGTTCGGCCGCCTACGACCTCTGCATGGTCGCGTCGGGGCGCCTCGACGCCTACTACGAGCGCGGGCTCCAGCCCTGGGACTACGCCGCGGCCGCGCTCATCGCGAGCGAGGCCGGTGCCGAGCTCCTCGGCGTCGACGCGCAGACCCCGCCCGGTGAACCCCTGCTGCTCGCCGCGCCGCCCGCGATCGCCCGCGCGCTGCACGACACCGTGTCCGCGAAGCGGTAGCGCCCCGCACAGGCTGTTCGCCCGGGGGCGCGGCACGGCGTGCCAGGATGGGGACGCACGCACTTCAAAGGAGAAGAACATGCCCCATCCCCTCCCCGAGGACCCGCTCATCCGCTCGATCGTCCAGCGCGCGCGACGGGCTCCCCTCAGCCGCCGCAGGCTCCTGCAGGGCGCCGGACTCGGCGCCGCACTGCTCGGCGCGAGCGGCCTCGCGGCCTGCTCGAGCAAGAAGAGCTACGGAGACGGCTCGAAGGGCAGCATCCGCTGGGCGAACTGGACCTACTACCTCGACTTCGACGAGAAGACGAAGGACTACCCGACGCTCAACGACTTCATGGAGCAGACCGACATCGCGGTCGACTACTACGAGGACATCGACGACAACAAGACCTTCATCGCGAAGATCAAGGACCAGCTGCAGCTCGGGCAGGACACCGGCTACGACGTGTTCGTCACGTCCGACACCACCGTGGTGCGCCTCGTCGAGAAGGACCAGCTGCGCAAGTTCGACCGGAGCCTCGTGCCCAACGCGGGCGAGCAGATGATCGACCTGGTGAAGCACGCGACCTTCGACCCGGACCGCATCATGTCGATCCCCTATCAGGCGGGCATGACGGGCCTGGTCTACAACACCAAGCTCTATCCCAAGGGCGTCAAGCAGGTCTCGGACCTGTGGGCGCCCGAGCTCAAGGGCAAGGTCAATCTGCTCTCCGAGCAGGACGACACCACCGGACTCATCATGCTCGAGCAGGGCGTCGACATCGTCGGCGACGCCTGGGGCGACGATCAGTTCCACGCGGCCCTCGACGTCGTCAAGAAGCAGCTCGCCCGCGGCCAGGTCGCCACGATCAAGGGCAACTCGTACACGCAGGACCTGCAGCAGGAGAAGGTCTGGGCGGGCATGTGCTGGTCCGGCGACATCGCGATCCTCAACGAGGAGGCCGGCGAGGAGATCTGGAAGTTCGTGGTGCCGGAATCCGGCGCCTCGGTCTTCATCGACTCCTTCGCGATGCCGAAGGCCACCGAGTCGTACAAGCAGGTGCACGAGCTCGTGAACTACTACTACGAACCCGAGGTCGCGGCCCGCGTCGCGCAGTACGTGCAGTACGTCACGCCCGTCGCCGGGGCGCGCGACGCCATGGCGAAGCTCGACCCCAAGCTCGCCGACAACCCGCTGATCTTCCCCGACGAGGAGATGTCGAAGCGCATCTTCGACATGCGCTCCCTCACCGCGCAGGAGGACGACCGCTACACCAAGGCCTTCCAGAAGGTCATGGGCAACTGACGTCACCGGGCTCGGCCGTGCACCGCGCACCGCGGCGCACGGCCGGTCTCACCCTCCGAGCTCCTGCGCCTGCTTCCAGGCGTCCGCACGGTCGACGAGGAGCGCCGCCAGTTCGTCCAATCGCTCGGGATCCGCGTCGCCCCCGAGCCGTCCGAATGCGACGCCCAGCAGGAACGTCGAGAGCGGCGCCGCGGGCCGCGCGACGTCGTGCGCCACGTCGCGCGCGACGTCCAGCACGGTGCCGATCGACACCGTCGCCGGATCCAGCCCGAGCTCGGCGGCGGCCGCCGCGAGCCACGCGTCGAGGGCCTCCGGCGGAAGCCGTTTCTGGTCACTCATCGTCCGCTCCTTCTCCTTCGGGTGGCACGCGAGCGAACCATTCCGCCCGCTCGAGATCGTCCGGCGTATCGACGTCCGCGACCGTCGCCGCATCGACGTCGACGAAGCCCACCGACAGCGATCCGAAGGCTCGTCGCAGCGGCGCGTTCGCGGTGCGCCCCGCCAGCGACGCCAAGCCGGTGCGCAGCGCCCCCAGACGATACGCCGCCGCGAGCCACTGCGCCCGGCCATCGGGATCGCGCAGCACCCGGGCGTCCGCGTCGTCGACCGCCGCCGCGAGGGCGGGAGCGAGCCGCGCGACGACCTCGGCCGGCCGCACCAGGTCGCACGACAGCAGCAGCAGCCACGCCCCGTCGGGCACGCCGCCGAGCGTCGCCACCGCGGCCTCGAGCGCCGCCAGCGGTCCGGCGAACGGCGGATCCTCGCGCACGACCGCGCACCCCGGCACGGCGGCCTCCGACGGGCCCACCACGATCACCGGATCCGCCCCGGCCGCGCACGCCGCACCGGCCGCCCGATCGACGAGGCGCTCGCCGCCGAGCCGCAGCACCGCCTTGTCGCGACCACCGAGTCGCGATCCCCGGCCACCGGCCAGCACGACGGCGGCGAGCACGGGCGGCCGCGGGCTCATCGCCCCACCAGAATCACGTCGACGGCCTCGCCCGCGACGACGTCCCCGCGGCCCACGGGGACCATCGCGTAGCCGTCCGCGGTTCCGTGCCCGCCGACGGCGTGCGAGAAGCCGCCGGGGTCCACTGCCGGCGCGCAGCGCAGGCCCGAGCCGTCGGAGTCGATCCGCACGGGCAGCACCTGCAGCCGCCCGGCGGGCCCGCGCCAGCCGATCTCCGCGACGGCGGGCAGGCGGAGCCGCGGGGATCCGTCGCCGCCCTGCATCCGGTGCAGCGCCGGCCGGACGAAGAGCTCGAAGCTCACGGCCGCGCTCACCGGGTTGCCGGGGAGCGCGAAGATCCAGGCGCCTCCGTCGAGCCGGCCCGCGCACTGGGGCTGCCCCGGGCGCACGGCGACCCGCACCGGCCGCACACCCGGCTCCCGCTCGAGAGCGAGGCGCACGACGTCGTGGCGGCCGGGCCCGACTCCCCCGGTGGTCAGCACCAGGTCGACCCGTCTCCCGAGCTCGCTCAACCGCGTGGCCAGGGCATCGGGATCGTCGACGCTCGTCCCCACCTCGACGGCGTCGATGCCCTGCTCGGCGAGCAGGGCGCGCAGCAGCAGCGAGTTCGACTCCGGGATCCGTCCGCGTTCGAGCGCCGTGCCGGGCGCGCTCAGTTCGGATCCGGTGACGAGCACCGCGACCCGGGGCCGCGGCCGGACGCCCACCGAGGACACGCCGGCTGCGGCGAGCGCCGCGATGCGGGCCGCTCCGAGCGCGCTGCCAGCGCGTGCGATCACCGCTCCCGCGGCGACGTCCTCGGCGCGGCGGCGGACGTTCGTACCGGGGGCGACGGGTCCGGAGAACCGGGCCTCGGCTCGCGCCCAGGGCTCTCCGGGGGTGTCGCCCGAGGTGCGCTCGACGGGGACGACCGCGTCGGCGGCGCTCGGCATCGGAGCCCCCGTCATGATCCGCACGGTCTCGCCGGGCGCGATGCTCGGGTCCTCCGGGCTGCCCGCCGCGACCTCCCCGACGACCCGGAGCGCGAGCGGACGCTGCGCGGTCGCGGCCGCGAGGTCGGCGGACCGCACGGCGTACCCGTCCATCGCGGAGTTGTCCCAGATCGGCAGGTCGAGGAGGGAGGCGACGTCCTCGGCGAGCAGCAGGCCGACGGCGTCGTCCAGGGGCAGCACCTGCGCCGCGAGCACGGGAACGCGATCCAGGATCCAGCGGAGGTGCTCCTCCGCTGCGACCGCACCATCGCCCGTCATATCGTCCCCGCTCCGCACACGCCCCGCGCGGCCTTGCCCTTGCTTCGTTTCGATGCTATCCAAGAAGCGTGTCCCGTATCGCCGCCCGACGTCGTGTGACCCGCCTCACCGCAGGCGGATCGGTCTCCCGGCGAGCCGACTTCCTCGCGGTCGAGGAGCCGCTCGAGATCCGGGTCGGCGGGAAGTCCCTCGCGGTGACGATGCGCACGCCGGGCCACGACGTCGAACTCGCGGCGGGGTTCCTGGTCTCCGAGGGCGTGATCCACCGCTCCGAGCACTTCGCGGCGGCGATCCACTGTGCCGCGGACGGGGAGGAGAATACCTACAACGTGCTCGACGTCGGGCTCGCGCCCGGGTGGCTCCGCCGGATCCGAGCCTCGAGCGCAACTTCTTCACGACGAGTTCCTGCGGGCTGTGCGGGAAGGCCAGCATCGACGCCGTGCGCACCCAGAGCCGCTTCGACGTCGCGAGCGATCCGCTGTCGATCGATGCGTCCGCGATCGTCCGCTTCCCGGACGAGCTGCGCGCGCAGCAGGCCGTGTTCGAACGCACCGGCGGCCTGCACGCCGCGGCGCTGTTCGACGGCACCACGGGCGAGATGCTCGTGCTGCGCGAGGACGTCGGCCGCCACAACGCGGTCGACAAGGTCGTCGGCTGGGCGCTCCAGCACGGCCGGGTGCCGGCCCGCTCGTGCGTGCTGATGGTCTCCGGGCGGTCCAGCTTCGAACTCACGCAGAAGGCCCTGATGGCGGGGATCCCGATGCTCACCGCAGTATCGGCGCCGTCGTCGCTCGCGGCCGAGCTCGCCGAAGAGGCCGGCCTCACGCTCGTCGGGTTCCTCCGCGGCGAGTCGATGGTCGTCTACACGCGGCCCGACCGCATCACGAACACGTCCGCTCCCGCGGACGACACCGACGAGCCGCGGGCAGAGGCGTCCGCGAGCCGCACTCCGCTGCAGAAAGCAGGTCAGCCATGACCCCCAAGGCACCGCGCGACGACTTCTCCGACGCCGACATCGAGGTCTCGGAACCGAAGACCTACGCGGCCGGCATGGGCGGCGTGTTCCACTCGATGGAGCCCGCGATCCTCGAGATGGGTCTCGGCCGCACGGTCAAGCTCATGACGAAGATCAACCAGAAGGGCGGCTTCGACTGCATGAGCTGCGCGTGGCCCGACCCCAGCCACCGCAAGATCGCGGAGTTCTGCGAGAACGGCGGCAAAGCGGTCACCTGGGAGGCCACGCCGCTCAAGATCGAGCGCGCGTTCTGGAAGGAGCACTCCCTCACCTCCCTCGAGGACAAGACGGAGTACTGGCTCGGCATGCAGGGACGCATCGTCGAGCCCGTCTACAAGGCGAAGGACTCCGACCACTACGAGCCCATCAGCTGGGACCGCGCCTTCGGCATCGTCGCCGAGCACCTGAACGGTCTCGAGCACCCGGATCAGGCGTCGTTCTACACGAGCGGACGCGCGTCGAACGAGGCCGCGTTCCTCTACCAGCTCTTCGCCCGCGTGCTCGGCACGAACAACCTGCCCGACTGCTCGAACATGTGCCACGAATCCACCGGCACCGCCATGAGCTACTCGGTCGGTATCGGCAAGTCGACGATCGCGTACGACGACTTCGGCGAGTCCGACCTGATCATCATCATGGGCCAGAACCCCGGGACCAACCATCCGCGCATGCTCACGGCGCTGCAGGAGGCGAAGGAGAACGGGGCCCGGATCGTCGCCGTGAACCCTCTCCCCGAGGCCGGTCTCATCGGCTACAAGGATCCGCAGCGGGTGCGCGGTTACGTCGGCAAGCCGACGCAGATCGCCGACCAGTTCCTGCAGATCCGCTCGGGCGGCGACATGGCCCTGCTGCAGGCCATCTCGAAGCGTGTGCTCGCCGCGGAGGCCGCCGCCCCGGGCACGGTGCTCGACCACGACTTCATCGAGCGGCACTGCGACGGCTTCGAAGCGTTCGCCGAGCACATCGCACAGGTCGACGAGCGCGAGGTCGAGCAGGCGACCGGGCTCTCGCAGGCCGAGATCGACGAGCTCGCCGACCGCTACCTGAGCTCCGACAAGGTGATCATCGCCTGGGCCATGGGGATCACCCAGCAGCGCCAGGGCGTCGCCACGATCAAGGAGATCATCAACCTGCTGCTGCTCCGCGGCAACATCGGCAAGCCGGGCGCCGGCGCCTCCCCCATCCGCGGCCATTCGAACGTGCAGGGAGACCGCACGATGGGCGTGTGGGAGCAGATGCCGGACTCCTTCCTCGACGCGCTCGGAGCGGAGTTCGGCTTCGAACCGCCCCGCGCGCACGGCGTCGACGCCGTGAACGGCATCCGAGCGCTCGACGAGGGGCGCATCAAGGTGTGGATGGGCCTCGGCGGCAACCTGCTCGGCGCCATCTCCGACACGAACCTCGCCGAGTCGGCCATGCGCAAGACCGAGCTCAGCATCCAGCTCTCGACGAAGCTGAACCGCTCGCACGTCATCACGGGCCAGGAAGCGCTGATCCTGCCCGTGCTCGGCCGCACCGAGGTCGACGAGCAGCTGAGCGGCCCGCAGTACATCACGGTCGAGGACTCGGTGTGCGCGGTGCACGCTTCGCACGGCCAGATCCCGCCGATCTCCGACCAGGTGCGCTCCGAGGTCGCGATCGTGGGCGGGATCGCGCACGCGACCCTCGGCGACCGGTACGGCATCGACTGGCTCGGCATGATCGACGACTACGACGTGATCCGCGAGCACATCTCACACGTCGTGCCCGGCTGCGAGAGCTACAACGAGAAGACACGCACCCGCGACGGCTTCGTCCTGCCGAACGGCCCCCGCGACGAACGGCGCTTCGACACCGCCACCGGCAAGGCGCGCATCACGGTGAACGAGCTCGAACCCGTCGTCTGCCCGCCGGGGCGCCTGCTGCTGCAGACCATGCGCTCGCACGACCAGTTCAACACCACGATCTACAGCCTCAACGATCGCTACCGCGGCATCAAGAAGGGCCGATCGGTGATCTTCGTGCACCCCGACGATCTCGCCGAGCTCGGGCTCGCGGACGGTCAGACCGTCGACATCTTCAGCGAGTGGAAGGACCAGCCCGATCGGGTGCTGCGCGGGTTCCGCACGGTCGCGTTCCCCACGGCGCGCGGCTGCGCTGCGGCCTACTTCCCGGAGGCGAACGTGCTGGTGCCGCTCGACAGCACCGCGCTCGAGAGCAACACCCCGGTGTCGAAGGCCATCGTGATCCGTCTCGAACCGTCGTCGACTCCGGTCGGCGTGGGCCGCCCGGTGGTGGTGTAGCGGTCCCCGCCGGTTGAGCGAACCGGCGGTTGAGCGACGAAGGAGTCGAACCCCGATCGGCGCTCCGCCGGTTGAGCGAGCTTGCGAGTCGAAACCGAGAGGAGACACCTCTTATGCGCGATCGCTTGACCGCGCAGAGTAACTCTCGCGTACGGTACCGGCATGCCCCACGTCTACATCCTCACGTGCGCCGACGGCAGCTACTACGTCGGAAGCACCAGAGATCTACTCCGTCGCTTGAATCAGCATCGAACCGGCCTCGGCTCGAAGTACACGAGCAAGCGGCTCCCAGTCGAGCTCGCCTGGGCCGAGGAGTACGAGCGCATCGATGAGGCCTACGCGATGGAGAAGCGACTGCAGGGCTGGTCACACGCCAAGCGAGAGGCACTGATTCGGCACGGCGTCGCGGGCGTCAAGGGGTGGAGCGCCCGGACCCGACGACGGAACGGCGGGCGCTCCGCCGGTTGAGCGAGCTTGCGAGTCGAAACCGGTGCGCCTCGGTTTCGACTCGCTCCGCTCGCTCAACCAGCGGCTGGGGCAAGCTCCCGCAGGATCCCTCCCCGCACAGCGGAGGAGCCGCGGGCTCCCCTCTGCCCGCGGCTCCTCCCTCTCCCCGTCTACCTGTTCGCCGCGGTGGGCGCTCCGATCCCCGGATCGATCTGGAACGGCCCCGAGGCGCTCGGCCGCACGTCGAAGTCGAAGATCTCCACCGGCAGGTACACCGTCGAGCACGAGTTCGGGATGTCGACGACGCCCGACAGGCGGCCCTCGATCGGCGCGGCACCGAGCAGCAGGTACGCTTGCTCGGGCGAGTAGCCGAACTTCGTCAGGTAGTCGATCGCGTGCAGGCAGGCGCGCTGGTACGACAGGTGCGAGTCGAGGTACCGCTGCTCGCCGTCGAGCGTCACCGAGGTGCCCGAGAACGCCAGCCAGTGGCTGTAGTTCGGTTCGACGTTGCCCGGCATGAAGATCGCGTTCTCCGAGACCCCGTAGGTCTCCATGCCGCCCTTGATGAGGTCGACGCGCAGGTCGATGAATCCGCCCATCTCGATCGCGCCGCAGAACGTGATCTCGCCGTCGCCCTGCGAGAAGTGCAGGTCGCCCATCGACAGGTTCGCCCCGTCGACGAACACCGGATAGAACACCCGCGATCCCTTGGTGAAGTTCTTGATGTCCTGGTTGCCGCCGTTCTCGCGCGGCGGTGCGGTGCGCGCGGCTTCCGATCCGACGCGCGCCCACTGATCGCGCGGCACGCCGCCGAGGATCGCGTGCTCCGCCTCGGGCGGGAGCGCGAGCGGCGGCACCCGATCGGGGTCGGTGGCGATGAGCGCGCCCTCGCGGTTGTTCCACGTCGCGAGCAAGCCGGCAGACGGCGCGGTGCCCATGAGACCCGGGTGGATGATACCGGTGAACGAGACTCCCGGGACGTGGCGCGAGGTCGCCGTCTGTCCGGCGAAGTCCCACACCGCCTTGTACGCGTCGGGGAACTGCTCGGTCAGGAACCCGCCGCCGTTGTTGCGGGAGAAGATGCCGGTGTATCCCCAGCCCTGGCCGGCGAGCGGACCGGAGTCCTCCTGCGGGATCGGGCCCACGTCGAGGATGTCGACGATGAGCAGGTCGCCGGGCTGCGCGCCCTCGACCCGGAACGGACCGCTCAGCGTGTGCACCGTGAGCAGCGGAGCGTCGAGGATGTCCTGTGCGGAGTCGTCGTTCTTGATCGCGCCGTCGAACCACTCACGGCAGTCGACGCGGAAGCTGTCCCCCGGCTTCACGGTCGCGACGGGCGGGATCTCGGGATGCCACCGATTGTGGCCGAGTTTCTCCTGCTCCGTGAACTTCTTCGATGAGTCGAGCTTGAAAATATGCTCCGGCATGGTTGCCACCTGCTTCTCTCTGTCGTTCGACGGCGCCGTCGCCGCCGGGTGTTCGGGTGTTCGGATCCGCTCGGTTCAGGACCGCGGCAGCTTCGCGTGCAGCGGGTTCTGCGTCGTGCGCTGCACGGCGCCCGATCCGCGCGCGGGCAGCCGGTCGACGACCTGCGGCTCGTGCGCGCTGCGCGCGGTGCGATCGATCAGCTGGTACGCGGCCGATCCTGCGACCGACAGGTGCGGTGCGGTGATCCCGCGCCGGGCGATCGCGCCGCAGCTGCGGCATTCCGTTTCGCCCGGGACCTCGGCCATCGGATAGATGGCGTCGAATCGGCAGCCCTCGTCGCATCGATAGCTGTAACTCGGCATGTCAGATTCCTTCCGTCCCGACCGCGGCCGCCGGAGCGACGACCCGTTCCTCCTGCGAGATCCCGCCCCGACGCCCCAGTGCCCAGGCGATCCCGAACAGCACGACCCCGATCACGGCGGCCGCGACGCCCTCGACCGTGCCGGTCGCGTAGGTGCCCGTCAGCAGCAGCAGCGCGGGGATCGCCCCGGTGAAGATGCCGAGCAGCAGCGTGAACCAGCCCGTCGTGGGACCGAGCCGTTCGCGTCCGAGGCCGAGCACGAGGAAGAACAGGAACCACAGCACGGCCCATGCGAACCAGATCACCCCGAACACGGGGTCGTCGAACATCGCGAACTGCAGGATCCCGTACACGACCGCGCAGGCGGCGACGAAGAGGAGAACCACCCGAGCCCTTCCCCGCTGGCACCGGTGAGCGTGTTCCAGGCGACATAGAGGTAGGTGAAGCCGAAGAGGTACAGGCCCGAGGCCCCGAGGATCGTCGCCTGGTCGCCGCCCGACTGCAGAATGATCAGCGTCGGGAAGATCACCTGCATGCCGCCGACGAAGAGGTTCATCGCGGCCGCGGCCTTCGCCGGCACCACGCCGATGAGCATCAGCCCGTTGATGAACAGGACGGCTCCGACGTACAGCAGTCCAACACTGCTCATGTCCGCTTCTCCCCTCGCTGCACTGCGTGAAGAGGGGCAGGAACCGGCACGCCGGTTCTGCCCCACCGGACCCGCCGTACGGCGGGCACTCGACCTACCTGGAAGCTAGCGGCCCGCCGGAAGCCGCGTCAAGCATTCCCTGACCGAAGACACGGATCCCGGAGGCGGCGACTTTCGCAGCTGCGGAAGCACGACTCGACACCGAACGCATCTGCGGCGATACACTGGCGATCGTGACGCACTACCGGATCAGCGATGCCGCCAGACTCATCGGTGTCAGCGATGACACCATCCGCCGGTGGGCGGCCGACGGAATCCTCGAATCCGGCACGGACGAAGCCGGACGCCGCACGGTCTCCGGCGCATCGCTCGCCAAACGCGCGCTCGACCTCGCCCCGCAGCACGGCGACGACGAACCCGTGCGCCGCAGCGCCCGCAATCGCTTCACCGGCATCGTCACCGCCGTCGAACGCTCCGGCATCGTCGCCCAGGTCGAACTGCAGTGCGGCCCCAACCGCGTCGTCTCGCTCATGACCTCCGAAGCCCTCGACGACCTCGGCATCGAGATCGGATCGCGCGCGACCGCCATCGTCAAGGCCACCACCGTCATCATCGAGGCCGAGCGCCCCGACCCACCAGCACCCCCGAGGAGCCCCCAGTGACCCGCACCCGCCGCAGCCGCATCTCACGCACCGGGATCGCGGCGAGCGCGCTCGCCGCCGTCGCCCTGCTCGCCGGATGCGCCGCGTCGTCGAGCACCGCGCCCGGCGCTTCGGCGACGCCGAGCGCGTCGGCGGAGGTCTCGGGCACACTGACCGTGTCGGCGGCCGCGTCGCTCCAGCCCGCCTTCGAACGGCTCACGACCGATTTCGCGAAGCGGTATCCGAAGGTCACGTTCGAGAAGACGACCTTCGACGGTTCCTCGGTGCTCGCCGCCCAGATCATCGGCGGTGCTCCCGTCGACGTGTTCGCGTCGGCCGACGCGGCGAACATGCAGAAGGTCGTGGACGCGCAGCTCGCCGATGGCGATCCGATCGCGTTCGCGACGAGCCGCCTCGAGATCGTCGTGGCCCCGGGCAACCCGCTCGGCATCACCGCTCTCGCCGACCTCGCGAAGACGACCGCCGACGGTGCGGCTCCGGTGGTCGTGACCTGCGCGCCCGAGGTGCCCTGCGGCCACGCGGCGCAGCAGCTGCTCGATCGAGACGGGGTGTCGCTGAAGCCGGCGAGCGAGGAGCAGAACGTGACCGCGGTGCTCACGAAGGTGCGCGCGGGCGAAGCCGACGCCGGTCTGGTCTACCGCACCGACGTGATGCGCGCCGGCACGGAGGTGACCGGCATCCCCATCCCGGGGTCGGAGGTCGCCGCGGGAACCTACCTCATCGCTCCCATCACCGGTTCACGCTCGCCCGAGGCGGCGCGGGCCTTCTCCGACTACCTGCGTTCGGATGCCGCGCAGTCGCTGCTCGAGCGGCTCGGCTTCAGTCCGGCATGACCGCCAGGCGCCGACCGGCGCTCCCGGCCGGCCTCGTCCTTCCCGCCGTGCTCGGCGGGTCCGTGCTCGTGCTGCCGCTGCTCGCCCTGCTGATGCGCTTGGACTGGGCGGCGCTCCCGGCGACCCTCGTGGCTCCCGAAACCCGGAGCGCCCTGCTGCTCTCGCTCGGCACGGCGGCGACCTCCACCGTGATCTGCCTGGTGCTCGGCGTGCCGCTCGCCGTCGTGATCGCGCGCGCGTCGGGACGCCTCGCCGCGTTCCTGCGCGCGATCGTGACGCTCCCGCTCGTCCTCCCCCGCTCGTCGGCGGCCTCGCGCTGCTGTCGCTCCTGGGCCGCGGGGGGATCCTCGGAGACGCGCTCCTGAGCGCCGGCATCAGGATCCCGTTCACCACCTCCGCGGTCGTGCTGGCGCAGGTCTTCGTCGCTCTGCCGTTCCTCGTCATCGCGGTCGAGGGATCGCTGCGCCAGCTCGATCCGGGCTACGCGGAGGCCGCCGAGACCCAGGGCGCCGGGCCGTTCGCGATTCTCGTCCACATCACCCTGCCGCTCATCGGACCGGGACTCGTCGCGGGCACGATCCTGTGCTTCACGCGCGCGCTCGGAGAGTTCGGCGCAACGGCGCTGTTCGCAGGCAATGCGGCGGGCACGACGCGAACGGTCCCGCTCGCGATCTACACGGCGTTCAACGGCGCGGGCGTCACGCAGGACACCGCGCTCGCGCTCTCGCTCATCCTCATCGCGGTCGCCGTGGTGGCCCTCGTGCTCGTACGCGGACGCACCGAGGACTGAGCGCGCGCGGGCGCATCCCTCCGACGGGTGCAAGGATGGGAGGATGACCAGCAGCGCAGCCGCCGACGAACGCCCCGGCGCCCGCGCCTCGCGCGGCATCCGCAGGCTGCCCGCACAGGGCCTCCCCGACGCGCGCGGACGCGCGCTGCGCGATCTGCGGATCTCGGTCACCGACCGCTGCAACTTCCGCTGCGTGTACTGCATGCCGAAGGAGATCTTCGGTTCCGACTACCGGTTCATGGAGCGGGACGAACTGCTGAGTTTCGACGAGATCGTGCGCGTCGCGAGCGCCGCGGTGTCGATGGGCGTCGACAAGCTGCGGCTCACCGGCGGCGAGCCGCTCCTGCGGCGCGGAATCGAGGAGCTCGTCGCCCGGCTCGCCGAGCTGCGCACTCCTGAGGGCCGCCGGCCCGACCTCGCGATGACGACCAACGGCTCGGCGCTGCGGGTGAAGGCCGGGGCGCTCAGGGCGGCCGGCCTCGACCGCGTCACGGTGTCGGTCGACTCGCTCGACGACGGCAGGTTCCAGGCGATCAACGACGTGCGCTTCCCCGTGCAGCGCGTGCTCGACGGCATCGCCGCAGCCGCCGAGGCGGGACTCGGCCCGGTGAAGGTGAACGCGGTGATCAAGCGCGGCGTGAACGACGACGAGATCGTGCCGCTCGCCGAGCACTTCCGTGCGAGCGGGCAGACGCTGCGCTTCATCGAATACATGGACGTCGGATCCTCGAACGGCTGGGTGCTCGACGACGTCGTGCCCTCGGAGGAGATCGTGCGCCGCATCGATGCCGTGCACCCGCTCGAGGCGGTCGGCGCGAGCCGCGAGGGCGAGACGGCGAAGCGCTGGCGGTACCGCGACGGGTCGGGCGAGATCGGCGTGATCTCGAGCGTCACGGGCGCCTTCTGCGGCACCTGCACTCGCGCCCGGATCTCGGCGGACGGCAAGCTCTACACCTGCCTGTTCGCCTCGCAGGGCACCGACCTGCGGGCGCTGCTGCGCGGTACGGGGGACGACGCGGCCTGCACCGATGCCGAGCTGCGCGATGCGCTCGCCGGGATCTGGTCGCGCCGCGACGACCGCTACTCCGAGCTGCGCGCCGCTCTCCCGCCCGAGGCTGCGCACGATCGCGAGCGGATCGAGATGTCCTACATCGGCGGCTGAGCCCGTCGGCCCGGTGCTACAGCCCCACCCACTCGGTCACCCCGTCCGAGAAGTGCTGGCGCTTCCAGATCGGCACCTCGTGCTTGATCCGCTCGACCAGTCGCTCGATCGCGGCGAATGCTTCGGCGCGGTGCGGGGCGGAGGCGGCTGCCACGAGCGCGGCGTCGCCGATGCGCAGTTCCCCCACGCGATGCACCGCGGCGAGGCGCAGTCCGCTCGCCTCGGCCTCGGCGGCGACGCACTCGGCGATGAACCGCTCGGCGTCGGGGTGCGCGCGATAGTCGAGCGCCAGCACCCCGCGTCCGCCGTCGTGGTCGCGCACGATGCCGTGGAACATCACGACGGCGCCGCATTCGGCGGCATCGACCGCGGCGCGCACCGCCCCCTCGTCGATGGGTGCGTCCGTGATACGGGCGAGCGGATGTGACATGGATCCTCCGGAGGATTCGGCGACGGGACGACATCGAGCGCGGCTCAGCCGCGCTCGATCAGATCGGGAGCGAGGCGGGCGAACTCGTGAATGCCGCCGCGCAGGAAGGAGACGTCGACGGTGCCCCGGGCGGCAAGGGCTTCGGCGGCGCGCACCGAGCGCGGATCCCGCTCGCAGTAGATCGTGACCGGCCCGGAGAGCGCAGTGTCGCCCGAGACGATCCGTTCGAGCGGCACCCACTCCGAGTTCCGCAGCCGCCGCTCGGCCCGCTCCTCGGCACTGCGCACATCGACGAGCCGCGGCGCGGCGCCCGCTCTGATGCGCTCGACGAGCTCCGCGCCCGCGAGCGGCATCGCGCCCGCGGCAGGATCCTCGCTCGCGGCGACGCCGCAGAACAGCGCGTAGTCGATGAGTTCCGTGACCGGCTCGGCCAGCGGGTCTCGGTTGATCCGGAGTTCGCGCGTGCGCGCCGCGAGCGCGTCGTAGAGCAGCACCCGGCCGATGAGCGGGTCGCCGACGCCCGTGATGAGCTTGAGGGCCTCCGTCGCGAGCAGCGACCCGACCGTTCCGCACAGGCCGGGCAGTACGCCGCCTTCGGCGCAATCCAGCACGGTGTCGGCGGCGGGAGGCTGCGGGAACAGGTCGCGATAGCCCGGTCCGTGGGCGTGCCAGGCCACGCCCAGCTGCCCCGAGAACTGCAGGATCGCGCCCCACACGAGCGGGATCCCGGTCAGCTGCGCGGCGTCGTTCGCGAGGTAGCGGGTCGGGAAGTTGTCGCTGCCGTCGATCACGAGGTCGTACTCGGCGAACAGGGCGAGCGCGTTCTCGGCGGTGAGTCGGGCGCGGTGCCGGTCGATGGTGAGCCCCGGGTCGATCGCGAGCGCCGTCTCGGCGAGGGAATCGACCTTCGCACGCCCCAGGTCGGCGGTCGTGTGCGCGACCTGGCGGTGCAGGTTCGAGAGCTCGACCGCGTCGTCGTCGACGATGCCGATGCGCCCGATTCCAGCGCCGGCGAGATACGGGACCGCGGCGCAGCCGAGTCCCCCGGCGCCGATGACGAGCACTCGGGCGGCTGCGAGCCGGCGCTGCGCCTCCTCTCCGAAGCCCGGGAGCACGATCTGCCGACGCGCGCGTGCGGCAGCGGCGGGCGTCAGCTCGGGGGCCGGCTCCACGAGCGGGGCCGGGCGTGCGCCTTCGAGCGGTTCCATGGCGCCATTCTACGAGCCGCTCGCGCCACCGGCACGTCCCGTCGCGACCGCTACGATGAGGGCATGTCCGGGATCACCGTCAGATACTTCGCGGCAGCGGCCGAAGCGTCGGGCCTCGAGGAGGAGCGCTGGGAGCTCGCCTCCGCCGCCACCCTCGATGCGCTGCGAACCGGCCTGATCGAACGCTACGGCGAGGCGATGCAGCGCGTGCTGCGCACGGGCTCGTTCCTCGTCGACGGCACCGTCCGGCGCGACGACGGCCCGATCTCGGGAGTCACCGTCGACGTGCTCCCGGCGTTCGCCGGCGGATGAGCATGCGCACCGTCACCGATCACCGCCGCGTCGTGGATGCGCTGCTCGCGCCCGCTCTCGCCCGGCGCGCGGCCTCCGATCCGGACCTCCTACCGGTCTCGGACCCGGCTCTCCTCGGCCGCGTCCTCGCCGAAGCGCTCGTGTCCCGGGATCCCCTGCCGCCGTTCGACAACTCCCAGATGGACGGCTATGCGGTTCGCGCGGCCGACCTCGCGGGCGCATCCCCGAGCTCGCCGATCCAGCTCCCCATCGGCCGCACGACGGCCGCGGGCGACGCCCCGATCGCGCACCGTCCCGGAACCGCCTCCCCGGTCATGACCGGCGCTGCGATCCCGCTCGGCGCCGACGCGGTGGTTCCGGTCGAGCGGGTCGACCCGGCCCGCTTCACCGCCCTCAGCCGCAGCGGCGACCCGGATCCCACGGGGACGGTCCGCTTCGCGAGCGCGCCTCCGGTCGGCGAGTTCGTCCGGCCGACCGGGTCCGACCTGGCCGCGGCGAGTCCCCTGCTCCCGGCCGGCGCACGACTCACCCCCGCCCGCATCGGCCTGCTCGCGACCGCCGGCGTCGCCGCGGTCGCGGTGCGTCCGCGGCCCCGGATCCTGCTCGTCACGACCGGCGACGAGGTCGTCGATCCCGGCGCGGCGCTCGAACCGGGCCGGATCCGCGACGCGAACACCCCCATGCTGGCCGCAGCGCTGCGGGAGGCCGGGGCCGCGGTGACCGCGGTGCGGGTCCCCGACCGGCCGGAGGCGCTGCGCGCGCTGATCTCCGAACGCGCCGACGCGCACGAGCTGCTCGTCACCTCCGGAGGGATCAGCATGGGCGCGTTCGAGGTCGTGCGCGACGCCCTCGACGGGGCCGGCGTCGACTTCACCGGCATCGCGATGCAGCCGGGCGGCCCGCAGGGAGCCGGCCTGCTGCGCCCGGAGCCGATCGACGCGGGCTGCCCGGCGTCGGGGATCCCGGCGCTGTGCTTCCCGGGGAACCCCGTGAGCTCCTGGCTCTCGGCGGAGATGTTCCTCCTCCCCGCGCTCCGCGCCGCCGCCGGCCGAACCGCATCCCGGCCGGTCGAGCAGCGGGAGCTGGCGCACCCGATTGTCTCCCCCGCCGCGAAGCACCAGGTGCGACGCGGGCGGATCGACGAGCACGGCCGGGTGCACGTGACGGCTCCCGGCTCCCACCTGCTCGCCGACCTCGCGGCCGCCGAGATCCTCGCCCATGTCCCCGTCGGAGTCGACCGCCTCGACGCCGGCGACACGATCGAAGTCTGGAAACTCGATGTCTGACGCACCCGCTGAGCTGACCCACCTCCGAGCCGACGGGAGCGCGCACATGGTCGACGTCAGCGACAAGGCGGTGACCAAGCGCACCGCGCGAGCCGAGGCCGTGCTCGAGACCCGAGCCGACGTGGTCGGGCTGCTCGTCGCGGGAGAGCTCCCCAAGGGCGAGGCGCTCGGCACGGCACGCATCGCGGGGATCATGGCCGCGAAGCGCACCTGGGAACTCATCCCCCTCTGCCATCCGCTCCCGCTCTCCAAGCTCGCCATCGACTTCGAGCCGGGCGAGGACCGGGTCCGGATCCTCGCGACGGTCACGACGCGCGGTGTGACGGGCGTCGAGATGGAAGCGCTCACCGCGGCGAGCGTGGCCGCGCTCACGCTCTACGACATGATCAAGGCCGTCGACAAGCACGCCGTGATCACCGGCACGCGCGTGCTCGCCAAGTCGGGCGGGAAGAGCGGCGACTGGAGCGTCGAGTGAGCGCGGAGGCCCCCGGTGGGGCCTCGCCGATCCCTGCGGGATCGGCGCCATCGGCGCGATCGGGAGGATCGGCGCGATCGGCGCGCGTGATCGTCGCGTCGACGAGCGCGGCGGCCGGCGAGGCAGCGGACCGCACGGGACCGCAGATCGTCGCCTGGCTGCGCGAGCGCGGCTTCGAGACGCCGGAACCGGTCGTCGTCGCCGACGGCGATCCGGTCGCGGAGGCCGTGACCCGGGCTCTCTCCGACGGCGCGGACGCCGTGCTCACCACCGGCGGCACCGGGATCTCACCGAGCGACGCGACCCCCGAGGCGGTCGATCCGCTGCTCGACGTGCGTCTGCCCGGCCTGATCGAGGAGCTGCGTCGCCGCGGCACGGCGGCGGGCCTCCCGAGCGCCGCGCTCACCCGCGGCGTCGCCGGCTTCGCGGGTTCCGCGTTCGTCATGACGTTCCCGGGCTCTCCCGGCGGTGTGCGCGACGGCCTCGCGGTCCTCGACCCGCTGCTGGAGCACCTGCTCGACCAGCGCTCGGGATCGCCGCGCGGATCGCACGGCGCGCGCTAGTCCCCGGGCTCAGCCCGCTCCGCCCCCGCGCCGTCCTCGCTCCACCTCCGCTTCGCCCTGCCCTCGCTCCGGCCCCCAACGCCCGGTGAGACACTGCTTCCCCGCGAGACACCGCGTCCCCTGCGAGACACCCGGTTGCGACCGGGTGTTTCGCAGGGGACGCGGTGTCTCGCGGCTGGCGCAGCGCGCGACTGGCGCGACTGGCGCGACTGGCGCGACTGGCGCGGAGCCGCAGGAGGGGGCTACGCCCCGAGCAGCGCCTCGATGGGGCCGCGCGCGAAGAACACCACGAAACCGGCGGCGACGATCCACAGCAGCCAGTGCACCTGCTTGGCGCGGCCCGAGAAGGCGTTGACGAGCACCCAGGACACGAAGCCCGCGCCGATGCCGTTCGCGATCGAGTAGGTCAGCGGCATGACCGCCGCGGTGAGGAACACGGGCAGCAGCACGCGGAAGTCGGTGAGATCGATGTGCGCGATCTGCGCCATCATCAGCGCACCCACGATCACGAGCGCGGCCGCTGCGACCTCGGTCGGCACGATCTGCGTCAGCGGCGTGAAGAACATGGCGAGCAGGAACACACCGCCGGTGACGATGTTCGCGAAGCCCGTGCGCGCGCCCTCGCCGATACCGGCGCCTGACTCGATGAACACGGTGTTCGAGGAGGACGACGTGAAGCCGCCGGCGATCGCGCCGACGCCCTCGACCACCAGCGCGGACTTCAGGCGCGGGAAGTTGCCCTTCTCGTCGGCCAGGCCGGCCTCGCGCGACAGGCCCGTCATGGTGCCCATCGCATCGAAGAAGTTCGTGAACAGCAGCGTGAAGACGAGCATGACGACGGTGACCATGCTGACCTTGCCGAAGTCGAAGCTGACCGCGCCGAACAGGCTGAGGTCGGGCACGCTGAACGGTGCGCCCGAGAGCGCAGGCACCGTGAGGCCCCAGCCGCCCTTGTTCTCCTGCGCCGAACCGAGGTGCCAGATCGCCTCGACGATCACCGCGACGACCGTGCCGCTGACGAGGCCGATGAGCAGGCCGCCCTTGACCTTGCGCGCGACCAGGATGCCGGTGAGCACGAGCGTGAAGACGAAGATGACGGTCGGGACCGTGCCGACCGAACCGCCGACGCCCAGGCCGACGGGCGGCGATGCCGCGCCGGTCGCGGTCACGAAGCCCGCGTTGACGAATCCGATGAAGGCGATGAAGAGACCGATGCCGACGGTGATCGCGAGCTTGAGCTGCACGGGGACCGCGTCGAAGATCATGCGACGCAGCCCCGTCGCGGCCAGCAGCACGATGAGCACGCCGTTGATGATGACGAGCGCCATCGCCTCGGGCCAGGTCACCTGGCCGACCACCGAGAAGGCGAGGAAGGCGTTGATACCGAGGCCCGCGGCGAAGCCGAAGGGCATGCGCGAGACGATGCCGAAGAGGATCGTCATGACGCCGGCGGTGAGCGCCGTGACGGCGCTCACGGACGCGAACGGCAGCTTGTCGCCGGCGACGTCGGCGCTGCCCGACAGGATGATCGGGTTGAGGATCACGATGTAGGCCATCGTGACGAACGTCACGAGCCCGCCGCGCACCTCGCGTCCGATGGTCGAACCGCGCTCACTGATCTCGAAGTACCGATCGACCCAGCTCCGTGCCTCGGTCGTCTGCTCTGCTGCCACCATGCGTCCCTTCGTGCAGTGAAAGCTGCGAATCTCCAGGGAACGACGTTACCAGGCGCACGACGAGGCCCCCGATTCCTGCGGGAATCGGGGGCCTCGGGTGTTCGATGCGCGAGCGCCGGGCTCAGCTGACGCCGAGCAGGTCGATCACGAAGATGAGGGTCTTGCCCGCGAGGGGTGAGCACCCGCCGTGCCGTAGGCCTGAGCCGGGGGCACGACGAGCTTGCGGCGGCCGCCGACCTTCATGCCGGGGATGCCGACCTGCCAGCCCTGGATCAGGGAGCGCAGGGGAAGTTGATGGATTCGCCGCGGCCCCAGGAGGAGTCGAACTCCTCGCCGGACTCGAACTCGACGCCGAGGTAGTGCACGTTGACGGTGGAGCTCGCGAGAGCCTCCTCGCCGCTGCCCTCGACGACGTCGATGATCTGCAGCTCGGTGGGAGCGGGGCCCTCGGGGAACTCGATCTCGGGCTTCGAGAGTGATGATTCAGTCATGATTCCATTCTTGCGGGTCGATCGGACGTTCGGCACCGCGTTCGCTCTCAGGGAACCGTGTCACCATTCGCGTTCGCATCGGCCGACGGCGGGTCGGCGGGGAACATCGCGTCGGGGTTCAGCTGCCCCCTCGGATCGAACAGCCGCCGGATCCCCCGCTGCAGCGCGAACGACTCGTCTCCGAGTTCGTCGCGCAGCCAACGCGCCTTCAGCACGCCGATGCCGTGCTCCCCCGTGAGGGTGCCGCCCAGGTCGAGCGCCGCGCGGAACACGCGCGATGCGGCCTCCCACACGCGCTCGGGGATCTCGCCGCCCGGGGTGCGTTCCTCGGCGCGTACCGACAGGTGGGGATGGAGGTTGCCGTCGGCCGCATGCCCCGCCGTCGGGATCTCGATCCCCGTCTCCGCCTCGATCCGGGCGATCGCGGCGTACATCTCGCCGAGCCGGGAGCGCGGCACGCAGACGTCCTCGATCAGGACGTCGCTGCCGTTGGGCAGCGCCGGGTTCATCGCGCGCCGGACGCCGAGCACCCGTTCGCCGCCCGCCTCGTCCTCGCACCGGATCGCCCACCCGCCCGCCACCGCGACGAGCCGGGTCGCGCGCTCCGCCGCCGCCCCCGCGCCCTCCGAATCCCACTGCACGATGACGGCCGCGGAGCCGTCGCGGAGCGGGTCCGAGAACGGTCCCGGGCGTTGCGCCTCGGGCAGGTACGCGGTCACGGCCGCGAGCGAGCGGGGATCCATGATCTCGAGCAGCGCCGGACGCTGCCCCTCCGACTGGAGCTCCCGGCACAGATCGAGCGCCGCTCCGAGGCTCGGCAGCACGGCACCGACCGTGATCGGCTCGACCTCGGACCGCGGGATCAGCCGCACGATCGCTTCGGTGACGACGCCGAGCGTCCCCTCCGAGCCGACGATCAGGGCCGTCAGGTCGTAGCCGGTGACGCCCTTCACGCTCCGGCGGCCGGTGCGCAGGATCCGCCCGTCCGCGAGCACGACGGTGAGCCCGAGCACCGCCTCGCGAGTCACCCCGTACTTCGCGCAGAGCAGTCCGCCGGCGTTCGTCGCGATGTTCCCGCCGATCGTCGAGATCGTGCGGCTCGCCGGATCCGGAGCATAGCGGAGCCCGTGCGCACGCGCGGCGCGATCCAGCTCGGCGTTGATCACACCGGCGCCGACGACCGCGATCTGGTCCACCGGATCGATCTCGCGGATCCGGTTCAGACGCGCGGTGGAGAGCGCGATCCTCCCCGCGCCGACGACTCCGCCGCCCGCGAGCCCGGTGCCGGCTCCCCGCGGCACGACCGGGATCCCGTGCGCGGCAGCGATCCTCAGCACCGCCGCCGTCTGCTCGGTATCCGCGGGTTCCGCGAGCCCGATGCCCCGCCCCTTCGCGATCAGGCCGCTCCGGTCTTCCCGCAGCGCCTCGAGCGTCGAGGCATCGGTGATCCAGTGCTCGCCGAGCAACTCGCGCAGTTCCGCGTCGAGGCTCGATCCTCGGGTCGTTCCGCTCATGGGTCCATGGTGGTCTCGCTCCACGGATCCGTGCAACTGAGGGGTGCCGACGAAACCGAGGGTCCGACGCGCGAGGAAGTCCACCAACGAACGCTCGAGTCGTGCGCTCGGAGACATGGATCGGGCCGCTATGCCCTAGCCTGGAGGGGTGAAGTTCGCACATCTCCTCCCCGCTGAGTCCCCCGCCGGTTCCGACCCCGAGCTGGTGCTCGTTCGCGAGGACCGCGGAGTGCCGGTGCGCGAACTCGGCAGCGACGCGGCGACCCTGGGCGATCTCATCGCGGAGGGCCCCGAGGCCCTGGAGCGGGTGCGTGCGGCGGCCGACGCGCTCGGCGCCGACGCCGGCTATGCGATCGGCTCCGCGCGCTATGCGCCCGCCGTCATCGCTCCCCCATCGTGCTGGCCGTCGGCCTCAACTACGACGAGCACGCGAGCGAGCTGAGCCTCGACAACGACTCCGGCCCCGTGCTGTTCTCACTGTTCCCGAACTCGCTCGGCGCGCACGAGGGTCAGGTGCCGCTGCCCCCGGCCATCAGCGACGAGGTGGACTACGAGGGCGAGCTCGGTGTGATCATCGGCCGCACCACCAAGAACGCGTCCGTCGAGGAAGCACTCGATTCGGTGTTCGGCTACACCGTCATCAACGACATCACCGCGCGCGACATCCAGTTCCGCGAACCGCAGTGGTCGCGCTGCAAGTCCTTCGACGGCTTCACCCCCGTCGGTCCCGTCGTCGTCACCGCCGACGAGATCCCGGATCCCCAGGCGCTGCACATCACCACGGACGTCGACGGCCTGCGCGTGCAGGACTCGACCACCGGCTTCATGATCCGTACCGTCGCGCAGCTCATCTCGACGCTGTCGCAGGAGCTGACCCTGCTGCCCGGCACGCTCATCTCGACCGGCTCCCCCGGCGGCGCAGGTCGCTCGCGCAAGCCGCCGCTGTACCTGCGCCCCGGAACCGACGTCACCGTGACGATCGAAGGCATCGGCGCACTCACCTCGCACTGCGTCCTTCCCGAGTAGCCCGCTCGTTCGCAGCTCTCGGCCGCCCGCGTCCCAGCAGATGCGGGCGGCCGATTTGCGCTCGTGCGGTCTCGAACCGCTGAACCGGAACCGCGCGGGCGAAGATCGCCCGCGCGAGTGGTGCACTCGGGCAGGAGCGAGGAAATGCGAACGGGGCGGGCGGTGGATCGTCGAAGGATCCACCGCCCGCCCCGCTCGTTCAGGCGGACCCGATGATCAGTCGCTGCCCTTCGCCGGCGCGGCCTCGGCGGGGGCTTCACCCGCAGCGTCCGGCAGCACCTGCTTGGGGATGTCGATGACGCCGGTGTCCGGCGCCAGGCCGGCGAGCTTCGCCGGCTGCAGGATCTCGTCGAGCTGCGCCTGATCGAGCAGGCCGGCCGAGATGACGAGGTCGGAGACCTTCTCGTTGGTGGCGAGGGCCTGCTTCGCGAGCTTCGCCGCCTCGGCGTAGCCGATGACCGGTGCGAGCGCGGTGATGACGGTCACCGAACGGGCGACGGTGTCGGCGAGGCGCTCCTCGTTCGCGGTGATGCCGTCGACGCAGTTGACGCGCAGCGTCTGGCAGGCGCGCTCGAGCCAGGTGATCGACTGGAACAGCGAGTGAGCGATGATCGGCTCGAAGGCGTTGAGCTGCAGCTGGCCCGCCTCGACGGCCATCGAGACCGTGACGTCGGCGCCGGCGACCGAGTAGGCGACCTGCGAGACGGCCTCGGGGATCACCGGGTTGACCTTGCCGGGCATGATCGACGAACCGGCCTGGCGGGCCGGCAGGTTGATCTCGCCGAGGCCGGCCTGCGGACCCGACGAGAGCAGACGCAGGTCGTTGGAGATCTTGGAGAGCTTGAGCGCGCTGCGCTTGAGCGCGCCCGAGAAGGTGATGAACACGCCGGTGTCGCTGGTGGACTCGACGAGGTCGCCCGCGGTGACGAGGTCGAGGCCGGTGATCTCGCGCAGGTGCCGGATGACCGACTCCTTGTAGCCGCGCGGCGCGTTGATGCCGGTGCCGATGGCGGTGGCGCCCATGTTGACCTCGCCGAGCAGCGAGACGGCCTCGCGGAGGCGCTCGATGTCTTCGCGGAGGGTCACGGCGAAGGCGTTGAACTCCTGGCCGAGGGTCATCGGAACGGCGTCCTGCAGCTGCGTGCGGCCGACCTTGATGATGTGGGAGAACTCACGCCCCTTGGCGGCGAACGACTCGGCGAGCAGCGAGAGCTCCTCGAGCAGGCTCTGCAGCGAGAAGGCGAGCGCGATCTTGATCGCGGTCGGGTAGGTGTCGTTGGTCGACTGCGAACGGTTGGTGTGGTCGTTCGGGTTGATGAAGGAGTAATCGCCCTTCTGGTGTCCCGCGAGCTCGAGCGCCCGGTTGGTGATGACTTCGTTCGCGTTCATGTTGGTCGAGGTGCCGGCGCCGCCCTGCACCACGCCGACCACGAACTGGTCGAGCAGCATGCCCGTCTTCACCTCTTCGCACGCGCGATCGATGAGGGTCGCGCGCTGCTCGTCGAGCGCGCCGATCTCGAGGTTGGCGCGCGCCGCCGCCTGCTTCACGCACGCGAAGGCGCGCACGAAGTCGGGGTAGACCGAGATCGGTCGGCGCGAGATCGGGAAGTTCACGTGCGCTCGAGCAGTGTGCACCCCCAATAGGCCGAGGCCGGGATCTCCAGGCTGCCGAGAGAATCAGTCTCGGTGCGGGTCTGGCTGGACAGGAAGTCACTCACGATGTATCAGGCTCCACGAATGATGCTGAGCGCGCGGCGGCCGCCGACGCACGACAGCACTCAGCCTACTCCGTGCGGGGCGTCTCCGCTGTCGTCGCGGCCGCGCCGCAGCACCTCGATGGGCGCGGTCAGGGTCTCGCTCTGCGCGCCCGGGTCGTCGCCGAGCCCGGGCCGCCCCGCGTGGGTCACCCGGAACCGGTGGTCCCGGTCGTAGTGCACGCGGAGCCGGCGCTCGACGAGCAACCAGCCGAGGCCGATCCCGAACGCGACCGCACCCGAGATGGCCGCGACCCCCAGGGTCCAGCGCGGCCCGAATGCGTCCGCGATCGCGCCGACCACCGGCGCGCCGATGGGCGTGCCTCCCATGAGGATCGCGAAGTAGAGCGAGAGCACGCGCCCGCGCACGGCGGGATCCGACGTGGTCTGCACGAAGCCGTTGGCGGTGGTGAGCAGCGTCGCCGTCGAGAAGCCGAGCAGGACGAGGGTCGATGCGAAGGTCCAGAAGCTCGGCATGAGCGCGGCGAGCAGGCTCGCGGCGCCGAAGCCGCCCGCCGAGAGCACGACGACGCGCAGGCGCGCCGCCGGTCGGCGCGCCGCGAGCAGCGCTCCGGTGAGGGAGCCGATCGCCAGGATCGAGGACAGCAGACCGTATTCCCCCGCTCCCCGATGGAACTCGACGGCCATGGTCGAGGAGACCACGGGGAAGTTCATGCCGAAGGTGCCGATCACGAACACCATGGCGAAGATCACGAGCAGGTCGTGCCGGCGCCAGACGTAGCGGAAGCCTGCGGCCAGTTGGCTGCCGTACGAACCCGCCGCCGCTCGGGGCCCGTCGTGCTTCGGGAGCCGGATCGCCCAGAGCGCGCCGAGCACCGCGAGGAAGGAGACGGCGTTGAAGATGAACACCCAACCGGATCCGACGACCGCGATCAGCAGTCCGGCGACGGCCGGGCCGATGAGGCGGGCGGAGTTGAAGGAGGCCGAGTTGAGCGCGACGGCGTTCGAGAGCTGGGCCGGCCCCACGAGGTCGGAGACGAACGACTGCCTGGCCGGGGTATCGAAGGCGTTGACCGTGCCGAGAGCCAGGGCGAAGCCGTAGACCATCCAGAGCTCCGCGGCCCCGGTGATGAGCAGCAGCCCGAGGCCGAGCGCGAGCAGCATGAGCAGCGACTGGGTGACCATGAGCACGCGTCGCCGGTCGAAGCGGTCCGCGACCGCTCCGCTGATGGGCACGAGCAGGATCTGAGGACCGAACTGCAGCGCCATCGTGATGCCGACCGCGACCGCGTCGGTGTGGGTCAGCTCGGTGAGCACCACCCAGTTCTGCGCGGTGGCCTGCATCCACGCGCCGATGTTCGAGACGAGCGCACCGCCGAACCAGATGCGATAGTTGCGCACCGAGAGCGAACGGAACATGCCTGACACGGAACGGGTGACCTCCTCTGCGCGTCTTTCCACCCTACGCCTGTCGGCGGGTCCGCGTCGCCGCGCCTCCTGATCCCGCCTAGAACTTGCCGCCCATGTCGAGCAGGCGGCGGATGCGGTCCGGGATCGGCGGGTGCGTGGCGAACAGGCGCTGCGCGAGGCCCGGCTTGAGCGGGTCGGCGATCCAGAGATGCGCCATGCTCGAGTTCTGCTTCTGCATGGGCCGACCGTACTCCGAGAGCTTGTGCAGCGCGCTCGCCAGCGCCTCCGGATGCCTGGTGGTCATGGCGCCGGTCGCGTCGGCGAGGTACTCGCGCTGGCGCGAGACCGCCAGCTGCACGAGCGTCGCGACGAGCGGGGCCACGAGCATCGCGACGAGGCCGAGGACCAGCATGACCGGGTTGCTGTTGTTGTTATTGCGTCCGAAGAACGCCATGCGCATGAGCATGTCGGCGATCATGCCAACCGCGACGACGAGGCCGTAGACGATCATGGAGACGCGGATGTCGTAGTTGCGCACGTGTCCGAGCTCGTGCGCCATGACGCCCTCGAGTTCGGAGTCCGTCATCATCTCGAGCAGGCCCGTCGTGGCTGCGACGATCGCGTGTTCGGGATCCCGGCCCGTGGCGAAGGCGTTCGGAGCGGGATCCTCGACGATGTAGACCTCGGGCATCGGCGTTCCCGTGGTGATCGAGAGGTTCTCGACGATGCGGTAGAGCCGCGGCTCCTCTGCGGCCGTGACCTGCCGTGCCCCGGCCATCGATACGGCCTGTCGTCCCGCCATGAAGTACTGGAAGACGGCGTAGCCGACCGCCATGACGACGACCCAGATGACGATGGTCGGCGAGCGGTAGATATAGGAGGCGAGCCACCCGAGCCCACCCACGATCGCGAGGAACAGCAGGATGATGAGGACGCTGTTGACCTTGTTGCGACGGATCGCGCGGTACACGGAACCTCGCTAGAACTGGATGCGCGGCGGCTCGGAGATCGCAGCCACGTCTTCGACCTCGAAGAACTCGCGCTGAGTGAACCCCATGCCCTTGGCGAACAGCGAGTTCGGGAACAGCTGGATCTTCGTGTTGTACTCGCGGACCCCGCCGTTGTAGAAGCGGCGAGCCGCCTGGATCTTGTTCTCGGTATCGACCAGCTCGCTCTGGAGCTGCAGGAAGTTCTGGCTGGCCTGCAGCTGCGGATAGGCCTCCGCCACCGCGAAGATGCTCTTCAGCGCGGACTGCATGTGGCCCTCCGCCACCGACGCCTCGGCCGGCCCCTGCGCCGAGATGGTCTCTGCCCGCGCCTGCGTGACGGAGTCGAACACGCCCTTCTCGTGCGCGGCGTAGCCCTTGACGGTCTCGACGAGGGCAGGGATGAGGTCGGCGCGGCGCTTCAGCTGCACCGTGATGTCGCTCCATGCCTCATCGACCCGCACGCGGAGCGTGACGAGGGAGTTGTACGTGGCCCAGACGTAGATGCCGAGGACGGCGATCAGCGCGACCACGACGATGACGGCGATGAGGGTTGCGTTCATGCCGCACAGTCTATCGGCGCGCACCGACAATCCGCAGGGAAACGGGGACCGTTCTCCGCGGGAGGAATCCGGGCTACGCTCCGAGGACGCGACGCAGGTACGGATTCGCGAAGACCCGGTCCGGGTCGAGGCGATCGCGGGCTTCGAGGAATCGTTCGAAGCCGGGGTACCGCCCGCTCAGCGAGGCCGCGTCCTGCGTGTGCATCTTGCCCCAGTGCGGGCGTCCGTCGTGCGCGGCCAGCACTGCCTCCGCTTCGCGGAAGTACTCCCGATCGGGATCGCGGAAATAGCGGTGCACCGCGAGGTACCCGGACTCGCGTCCGCTCGCCGTCGACAGCAGCCGGTCGTCGGCCGCCGCGGCGCGCACCTCGATCGGGAACGAGACGCGGTAGTCGCGCCGCTCGATCAACGCGCGGAGCTCGCGCAGCGCGGTCGGCACCGCTTCGAGCGGCACGCTGTACTCCATCTCCCGGAACCGCACCCGACGCCGGGTCACGAAGACGCGATGCGAGAGATCCCGATAGCTGCGGCGGCTCGAGACCTGCTCGATCATGCGGTTCAGCGCCGGCGTGCTCCTCGGCACCCAGCGCTCGAACGAGACGAGGCCGCCGAGCGCGGCGTTGTTGACGAGTTCCTCGTCGACGAAGCGGGAGACGGTGCCGAGCGGCTCGGCGCCCGCGGCGACCGGCATCCGCGTGTTGGTCTTGGTGCGCGTCCCCTCGGTGTGCGGGAACCAGTAGAACTCGAAGTGGTCGGAGTCGCGGCAGCGCTGCTCGTAGCTCTCGAGGACCTCCTCGAACGGCACGGGGGCTTCGACCGCGTGCAGCAGGTAGCTCGGGACGCACTGGATCGTGACGGTGACGAGCACGCCGAGCGCCCCGAGCCCGAGCGCGACCGCTGGCAGCAGGTCGGCATTCTCGGCCTCGTCGACCGTGAGCACCTCCCCGGTGCCGGTGACGAGCGTCGCGCCGACGACGCGGCTGGCGAGGCCCCCGTAGCCGAGTCCGGTGCCGTGGGTGCCGGTCTGCGTCGCTCCCGTGATCGTCTGCCGGTCGATATCGCCCATGTTCTCGAGCGCGAGCCCCAGCGGATCGAGGATGTCCGGCAGCTGCCAGAGCCGGGTGCCGCCCCAGAGCGTCACCCGCCCGCGGGCGAGGTCCGCCGAGACCATGCCCTGCATCCGGTCGAGCTCGATCCGGATCCCGTCCGTTGCTCCGATCGCGGTGAAGCTGTGCGAGGCGCCGATCGGCTTCACGGTGTGGCCGGTCTCGCGGGCGCGCTCGACGGCGCGCACCACGTGGTCGATGGTCTCGGGTGCGATCACGGTCGCGGGCCGCGACGACTCCGTGCGCGCCCAATTCTGCCAGCGTGCGCTCACAGGAAGCACCGTCCCTCTCCTCGATACGTCGGCAGCTCGTCGACGACGGCGCCCTCCCGGACCAGCACCGCCGCGTTCGCGTGCTCCATGATCTCGCCGGACTTGGTGTGGCGCAGCCAGACCCGATCCCCGACCCGCAACCCGGCGGCCGCACGTCCCAGCACCGGCGTCTGCACCTCTCCCGCGCCCTCGCGCGGCGCGAACCGCAGCCCGTCCGGCCACGCCGGCGTCGGCGAGCGGTCGGCACCGGCCACGCCGGAGGCGATCCATCCGCCGCCGAGCAGCGTCGCGGTGTCGGGGCTCGGCTTGCGCACCACGTCGAGGGCGAAGGCGGCGGCGGGAGCCGGGGTGAAGGACCGGTACCCGTCGAACAGGCGCGGCCCGAAGAGGCCGCTGCCCGCGGCCACCTCGGTCACCGCCCCCTCAGAGACGGTCCGCTCGATGGATCCGGTACCTCCCCCGTTCACGAACTCGAGGTCGGCGACCGCTCGCACCGCGGCGATGGCGCGCGCCCGGCGCTCCACCAGCTCGGCACCGCTCGCCCGCTGCACCGCGCGCATCAGCGCGCCGTTCACGGGGCGCCCGGGCGGATCGTCGGTGACGCCGGCGATCTGAGCCTCGTACGACATCACCCCGACGAGCGCGAAGCCGTCGCGACGCAGCACCAGCTCGGCGAGGGCCCGCAGTTCGGCCGGCTCGTGCACGGGCGAGCGCAGGACGCCGATGTGCCCGAGCGCCCGGGTGCGCCAGGACGCGTCGAAGTCCAGGCAGACGCGGATCGGCGCCGCGCGCTCGGCGGGCGGTACCGCCGCATCGATCAGGTCGAGCTGCTCCGCACTGTCGATCATCACGCTCACTGCGGCCGCCGCCCGCTCGCTCGCCGCGAGCTGCCGGATCGCCGCGCGGTTCGCGGTGGGGTACGCGACGACCACGTCGTCGGAGACCCCGGTCTCGGCGAGCCAGATCGCCTCGTCCAGCGTGTAGGCCAGGATGCCGCGGTACCCGGGCAGCGCGAGCACCGATTCGAGGACGCTCCGCACCCGGATCGACTTGCTGGCGACCCGGATCGGGAGTCCGCCCGCGCGGCGCAGCAGATCGTGCGCGTTCCAGCTCAACGCTTCGGCGCTCAGCGCCACGACGGGCGCGGGACGATCCCGCGTCGCGGCGGACAGGCTCCCCCAGTACCGCTCGCGATCCGCATGCCAGGTCTGCTCAGCGGCTCGGGCTCGCAGCGTCGCGGCCCCCAGATCGAATGCCATGTCCGCAGTGTAGTGGGCGAAGCCTGCGCCTCGCGGGACGCGTCAGCGAGGATCGCCCGGTGCGGTCCGGCGCCGCCACCAGCCGCGCACGCGCATGAAGATGCCGAGGGCGGCCGCGGTGAGCAGCGAGACGACGAGGAGGATCTTGGCGAGGACCACGGGTCGAGCGTATCGGCTCGCGCGCGGGGAGGCGCTTGACCTTGACACGGTGTCAAGGTGTGGACTACTCGTGGAAGGAGATCCCATGAACACCCAGATCCCGAAGGCCACGACCCGCGCCGACCGGCTGGCGCTCGCGCTGCGCTCCGGCGATCCGTCCGCGCGCCTGCAGGCCGCACTCACCGCGGGCACGACGCCCGAGCCCGATTTCGTCGGGCCCCTCGTCGCCCGCTGCGGCGTCGAGCCCGACTTCTCGGTGCGCGACATGCTCACCTGGGCGCTCACCCGGATGCCGCGCGAACTCGCGCTCCCCGCTGTGCTCGCCGAACTCGACTCCCCCGTCGCGCTCGCCCGCAGCCAGGCCCTGCACACGCTGTCGAAGTTCGGCGGTCCCGCGACCTGGCCCGCGCTCCGCACCGAGTTCCTGCACGACGCGGATCCCGACATCGCCCGCACCGCGTGGCGAGCCGCCGTCGCGGTCGCTCCCGAGGCGGCGCACGCGGACCTCGCGCGGGAACTGGCCTCCGAGCTCGGGCGGGGCGATGCCGAGACCATGCGCAGCCTCAGTCGAGCGCTGGCAGCGCTCGGCGATGCTGCGGAGCCCGTCGTCGCAGCGGGCACGTCCGACCCCGACCCGGCGGTGCGGATCCACGCGCTCGCGACCGCCCGGCTGCTCGAGGACCCCGACGCATCCTTCGCGCTCGATCCCGGCGACGCGAGCCGCATGGCGACCGCCTACTCGGGGAGCCGCGGTGCGCATTAGCGAGGTGGCCGAACGGTCGGGGGTGAGCGCGCGCATGCTGCGCTACTACGACCGGCAGGGGGTCGTGCGTCCCTCGGGGCGCACGACCTCCGGGTACCGGGAGTACGACGAGCAGGACGTCTGGCGCCTCCTGAGGGTCGAGGGCCTCCGCGCACTCGGCCTCGGCCTGCGGGAGGTGCGTGAGGCGCTGGACGCGGAGCCGGGCGGACCCGGGTCGCTGCTGGGCGAGCTCGTCTCGCGCACCCGGGCGCAGCTCGCGCAGCAGCGCGAGCTGCTGTCGCGTCTGGAGCAGCTCGAGGCCAGCGGGCCGGCCGACTGGGCGCGCGCGCTCGACACGGTGCAGCTCATCAAGCGCCTCGGCTCGGGTCGTGCCGAGAGCCGATACCGTGCCGCGATCGATTCGGCCACCGGATCCGCACCGCCCGCCGGCCCGATCGTTCGCGCGCTGCTCGACGAGCCCGAGCCCGGGGTCGCAGCTGCCCTGCGCTGGGCGCTCGGCCGAGCCGAGGACCTGGATGCTGGCGAAGCCGTCGGGCAGCTGGCGCGGGCGCTCGACCATCCCGACCCGGACGTACGGGAGCGCGCCGTGCGCGCGATCGCCCGGATCGATGCCGCGCGGGCGGAACCGCTGCTGGTCCGTGCGCTCACCGACCCGTCCGGCGAGGTCCGGGCACTGTCGGCGCTCGCGCTCGGGCCCCGCGGCGGCGGCGCAGCCGAGCTCGCCGTGCCCGCGCTCATCGACCTGGTGATCACGGGGGAACGCGATGTCGAAGCCGCCGAAGCGCTCGGCGCGATCGCAGCATCGGCGGGGGCCGAGATGCCCGAGCGCATCGTGCGGGCGCTCGCGGTTCGCATCGACGCGTTCGATGGGACGCCCGAGAGCCGCAGGAGAGTGGCGCAGGCGCTCGCCGAGCTCCCGCTCCGCGCGACCGGGTCGCTGCTCGACCGGCTCGCGACGGACGAGGATCGGGACACGGCCCGGATCGCGGACTACGTACGCGGCCTCGCGCGGTGAACGAGTCCTCCGACAGGGATTCGAACCCTGACTGAACCGATTTTAAGTCGGTTGCCTCTGCCAGTTGGGCTATCGGAGGGAGGATCTCCATCGTGCCACAGCGCCTGTCGCGGGCGGATGCGCGGTCATCCTCTCCCACGCCCGCGCGCGCTGAGCGGCACGCGTCCGCGCCAGGGAAAGAGTGAGCCCCGAGCTGGGCAGAACTCGGGGCTCACGGTAGGTCGTGGGGTTCGAGCTGGGCAGAACCCGAACCCCACAGCTTCAGCGGGCGGCGATGCCGCCCGAAGACGGTGTCAGGAGGAGAGGCGCGCTCGCAGCGTCTCGAGCTCCTGGTGCAGGCGGGCCGGCACGCGGTCGCCGAACTGTGCGAAGAACTCCTCGGTCAGCTCGGCCTCGGCCAGCCAGGAGGCCGGATCGATCGCGAACAGCTCGTCGAGATCGGCGGCGGGGAGGTCCAGTCCGTCGAGCTTCAGCTCGCCCTCGGCGGGCACGGTGCCGACCGCGGTCTCGCGACCCTCGACGTCACCCGAGATCCGACGGATGACCCAGTCGATCACGCGCGAGTTGTCGCCGAATCCGGGCCACAGGAAGCGGCCGTCGGCGCCCTTGCGGAACCAGTTCACCTGGAAGATCTTCGGAGCCTTGTCGCCGAGCCGCTCGCCCATCTCGAGCCAGTGACCCCAGTAGTCGGCCATGTTGTAGCCGCAGAACGGCAGCATCGCGAAGGGGTCGCGGCGGAGCTCGCCGACCGAACCCTCCTGCGCCGCGGTCTTCTCGGACCCCATGGTCGCGCCGACGAACACGCCGTGCTCCCAGCTGAGCGACTGCGCCACGAGGGGCACGTTGGTCGCGCGGCGTCCGCCGAAGAGGATCACGTCGAGCGGGACGCCGTCCTGCTCGTACCAGTCGTCGGCGAGGGTCGGGGTCTGCTGGATCGGCACGGTGAAGCGCGAGTTCGGGTGCGCCGCGGGACGACCGGACTCGGGGTCCAGTCGTTCCCCTGCCAGTCGATGAGGTGCTCGGGGACCTCGTCGGTCATGCCCTCCCACCAGACGTCGCCCTGATCGGTGAGCGCGACGTTCGTGAAGATGGTGTTGCCCCAGAGGGTCTCCATCGCGACCGGGTTGGTCGAGACGCCGGTACCGGGTGCGACGCCGAAGAACCCGGCCTCGGGGTTGATCGCGTACAGGCGGCCGTCCTTGCCGGGGCGGAGCCAGGCGATGTCGTCGCCGATGGTCTCGACCTTCCAGCCAGGGATCGTCGGCTGGAGCATCGCGAGGTTGGTCTTGCCGCAGGCCGAGGGGAACGCGGCCGACAGGTGGTAGTCCTTGCCGGTCTCCGTGTCGGTCAGCTTGAGCAGCAGCATGTGCTCGGCGAGCCAGCCTTCGTTGCGGCCCATCACCGAGGCGATACGCAGCGCGAAGCACTTCTTCGAGAGCAGGGCGTTCCCGCCGTAGCCGGAGCCGAACGACCAGACCTCGAGGGTGTCGGGGAAGTGCGTGATGTACTTCGTGTCGTTGCAGGGCCACTCCACGTCGGCCTGCCCCGGCTCGAGCGGTGCCCCGACCGAGTGCACGGTGCGGACCCACTCGCTGCCCGCGGTGATGCCGTCGAGCGCTTCCTGGCCCATGCGGGTCATGATGCGCATGTTGAGGACCGCGTAGGGCGAGTCGGTGAGCTGGATCCCGAGCTGCGAGATCGCTCCGCCAACGGGACCCATCGAGAAGGGCACGACGTACATGGTGCGTCCGCGCATCGAGCCCGCGAAGAACGGCTGCAGCTCGGCCTTCATCTCGGCCGGCGCGCGCCAGTTGTTCGTGGGGCCCGCATCGGCCTCGTTCTCCGAGCAGATGAAGGTGCGGTCCTCGACGCGAGCCACGTCCCCCGGGTGCGAGCGAGCGAGGAAGCTGCCGGGGCGAAGGTCCTTGTTCAGCGGGAGCAGGGTGCCCGCCTCGACCATCTCGGAGGTGAGCTGCGCCCACTCCTCCTGGGATCCATCGCACCAGACGACGGCCTCGGGACGGGTGAGTTCGGCGACCTCGGTCACCCAGGTGAGCACCTCGGCCACATCGGTGGTCGCGTTGCTGCGGACCAGCTCGGCGATCGTGGCTTCCGGCGCGAGAGTCGTGGCGCTGCCCATGACGTCGTACTCCTCGGGTAAGAAACGGTGGTAGATCCATTCTCGGACGCTCTTCAGACACCGAACCGTCACTTTCCCCTGTAAAGAACCGCACTTCTTGCCGTATAGTCAAGGAATGGCCCCTCACTCGGATTCCCTCGGCGACGACAGCGCGAGCCAGCGCCTGCTGCTCGGAAAACGCATCAGGCACTTCCGCACCTCGGCGGGACTCACCCTCGACCAGCTCGGCGAACGCGTCGGCGTCGTGGCGAGCCAGCTCTCGCACATCGAGAACGGCCGGCGGGAACCGAGGCTCTCCCTGCTGCAGAGCATCGCCCAGGCGCTCGATGTCGACACCGCCGAGCTCCTCAAGGCCGAAGCGCCGGATCGCCGCAGCGCGCTCGAGATCGAGCTCGACCGAGCGCAGTCCCTCCCCCTCTACGCTCAGCTGCAGCTCCCCCGGGTCCGCATGCCGAAGTCGCTCAGCGACGACGCCCTCGAGTCGCTCGTGGGCCTGCACCGCGAGCTGCTGCGCCGGTCGCGCGCCGCCGCCGCAACCCCCGAGGAGGCGCGCCGGGCCAATACCCGGATCCGCATGCAGATGCGCGAGCGCGACAACTACCTGCCGGAGCTGGAGCGCGCGGCGGACGAGCTGATGAGTCGCCTCGGCCCCCGCTACGGCGCGCTGCGCCACCGCGAGGTGGCCGTGCTCGCCGAGTCCCTCGGCTTCACCCTGATCTTCGCCGACGACCTCCCGCCGAACACCCGCAGCATCACCGACCTCGAGGGCGGACGCATCTACCTGCCCCCGCCTCGATCCCCGGCGGCCACGGGCTGCGCTCGCTCGCGCTCCAGGCGATGGGCCACCGGGTGCTCGGGCACCGCCCGCCGGCCAGCTACGCCGAGTTCCTCGAACAGCGGCTGCAGATCAACTACTTCGCCGCGGCCTGCCTGATCCCCGAGGCCCGCGCGGCCGAGTTCCTCCAGCAGGCCAAGCGCGAGCGGAACCTCGCGATCGAGGACCTGCGCGATGCGTTCGGGGTGACGCACGAGGCCGCCGCGCACCGCTTCACCAACCTCGCGACCGAGCACCTCGGCCTGCGCGTCCACTTCTACCGCGCCGACGGCGCGGGCACGCTGCAGCGCGGCTACGAGAACGACGGCCTGCCCTTCCCCGCCGACGAGTCCGGCTCGGTCGAGGGCCAGCCGCTCTGCCGCAAGTGGGCGGGGCGCACGGCGTTCAACCGGACCAACCGCACGAGCGAGTTCTACCAGTACACCGACACCCCGGCGGGCACGTTCTGGGCGAGCGCGCAGACCGGCGATGCCGAGCAAGGTCCCTTCTCCATCACCTTCGGGGTCCCGTTCGACGATGCCAAGTGGTTCCGGGGCCGCGAGACGACCACGCGCACCTCTTCCACCTGCCCCGACCCCTCCTGCTGCCGCACCGCCGAGCGCGGACTGCTCGAGCGCTGGGAGGGCAAGGCCTGGCCGAGCGCGCGCATGCACGCGCATGTGCTCGCTCCTCTGCCCACCGGGTCGTTCCCCGGCGTCGACGACACCGAGATGTACGAGTTCCTGTCGCGTCACTCCGACGAGAGCTGAGCGCGGCCCCGCTCACCCGACGGGGCGCAGCCGCGGCACCCAGCACCGCACCCGCGCGCGGTACGCCTCGAACTCGGCGCCGAAGCGACGCGCGAGGTCGTCCTCCTCGAACGGGCGAACGAGCTCGTTCCAGTAGAGGATGCCGCAGAGCGCGTAGACGGCGATGAGCCAGGAGCCGCCGCAGAGCCCGACCCCGAACGCCTGCACGATCCCGGCCAGCGCCATCGGGTTCCGCACGAGGCGGTAGGGGCCGGCGAGCACGAGCCGGTTCGCGGCGGCCGAGGGCAGCGGCGTCCCGTCGCCGCGCAGCGCCATCGCGAACGCCGCCCAGACGCCGAGGGCGCTCGCCAGCAGCAGGATCGCGGCCCCGAGCACGCGCACGGCGACGGGGAACTCCGTCCGCAGCCCCCAGCGCCACTCCAGCAGCGCGAGCCCGAGCGGGATCACCCCGAGGAACAGGATCCAGAACACGGACATCTGCAGCAGGGTGCGCACGAGCTGCCGAAGCGGCGCAGTCCCGCGCCGCGCGGTGCCGAAGCCGAGCGGACCCACGAGCGCGGCGTCTGCGGGAATCCTGCCGAAGCGCAGCAGCAGCCAGGCGAGGACGCTCCCGATCGCGGCCGCGACCATGAGCAGCGCGCCCCACCCTGCGGCTCCCGTCGCCGTCGCGACGACGACCATCGCCGCCGAGACGAGCAGCGTCCACGGAACCGCGATCCAGGCCGCCCAGCGGACCCCGAGCGCGACGAGCGCGGAGGCGACCACGAACAGCGGCACGTCGGCCGCGGCCATGAGCACCGGATCGATGCCGCCCAGCGTCGCCAGACGCACCGCGGGCGCAGTGAACACCGCGATCCACCAGGCTGCGCCGGCAACCGCCTGCAGTCCGAAGTACGCGCGCCCGACCGCTCGAGAGACGGCGCTCTCGCGTACCCATCGTCCGGAGCCCAGCACTGCTCCGGCCGTCTGGTTCATGAGTTCAGTCTAGGGAGCCCGAGCGGGATCCCCGGACACGGCAGCGCCCCGCCGAGCACACGGCTCGGCGGGGCGCTGCGGTGAAGCGGAAGGCTACTCGGCCGCGGGCTTCGGACGGCTCGCGAACTCCTGGAAGATCGCCTTCGGCTCCTGGACGGCCTCGATGTTCACGATGTCGCGACCCAGGAAGAAGTGCCCGACCCAGCCGCCGAACACGCGCCACTTGCGCTCCCACGTGGGGATCGCGAGGCCGTGGTAGAAGCGGTGGGCGAGCCACGCGAAGTAGCCCTTCATCGCGAACTTGCCCGACTGGAACACGCCCGTGTTCAGGCCGAGGCCCGCGACTGCGCCGGCGTTCTTGTGGTTGTACTCGCGCACGCCCTCGCCGCGCAGGTCGGCGACGATGTTCTTGGCGAGCAGCTTGCCCTGGCGCACGGCGTGCTGCGCGTTGGGAACGCAGAAGCCACCGGGGCCGGGGGTCGGCGAGATGTCGGGGACCTGCGAGGTGTCGCCGGCGGTCCATGCGCCGTCGAGCTCCGCGCCGTCCTCCGAGGTGATGCGCAGGTTGGGGCTCGCGATCACGTGGCCACGGGGGCCGATCGGCAGGTCGGTGCCGCGCAGGAACGGTCGGGGCATGACGCCCGCGGTCCAGACGATGAGGTCGGACTCGTAGTTCTCGCCGGTGGAGAGCTCGATCTTGCCGTCGACGGCCGAGCTGAGCTGCGTGTCGAGGTGGATCTCGACGCCGCGGCGGGTCTGGTCCTTGACGACCCAGTTCGCGGTCTCCTGCGACACCTCGGGCATGATGCGGCCCATGGCCTCGATGAGGTGGAACTTCGTCTCGTCGAAGGTGATCTCGGGGTAGCGGCGCAGCAGCGAGGTGGCGAAGGAACGCAGCTCGGAGATCGACTCGATGCCGGCGAAGCCGCCGCCCACGACGGTGACGGTGAGGAGCTTCGCGCGCTCGGGGCTGCCGGCGGGCAGCGACGCGGCGCGCTCGAAGTTGCCGACCATGCGGTCGCGCACGGCCACGGCCTCTTCGATGGTCTTCATGCCGATCGCGTTGTCGGCGATGCCCGCGATCGGGAAGGTGCGCGAGACCGAGCCCGTGGTGACGACGATGTGGTCGTACGCGAACTCGAAGGGCTCGCCCTCGGTCGGCGTGACGGTCGCGGTCTTCGTGGCGTGCGAGATGCCCGTGACCTTGCCCGCGATGTTCGCGGTGCGGTTGAGGTGGCGACGGCGCGCGACGACCGCGTGACGGGGCTCGATGGAGCCCGAAGCCACCTCGGGAAGGAACGGCAGGTAGGCCATGTAGGGCAGCGGGTCAACGATGGTGACCTCGGCCTCACCGGCACGGAGCATCTTCTCGAGCTTCCATGCCGTGTAGAACCCGGCGTAGCCGCCGCCGACGATCAGAATCTTCTTCGCCACGAAGCAGTCTCCTTGGGACGCATAGCTGATGAGCACCCGCGTCGAAACGGGCACAGAAAAACCGGGCGACGTTCGCCCGATACTGTCAGTCTACTCCCGGGAAACGGGTGGGTGGTGCGCTTTCTGCTGTTTTCGTGCGCGGAACGCACAGAAGCGGGTGCGAATCGGCGTTCGCACCGCAGAAGGTTCAGCCGTTCTGCCAGTGAGCGAGTCCCGCGCGTTCCAGAGCGAGGTCGCCGATGGGGTTCACGCCCTTGCCCGCGGCCAGCGCGTGGCCGACGAGCGCGTGCAGGCACTTGACCCGGGTCGGCATGCCGCCCGCGCTGACGCCGGCGAGCTCGGGCACCTCGCCCAGCTGATCGCGATCCTCGATGTAGGCGCGGTGCGCCTCGCCGTAGGCCTCGAGCACCGCCTCGTCCTCGGCGAGGAGCTCGTTGTATTCGACCATGACGCCTGCCGCCTCGAGGCGCGACGCCGCCGCGACCGCCTCGGGGTGGCACAGGTAGTAGAAGGTGGGGAACGGCGAGCCGTCGGGCAGCCGGGGCGAGGTCGCCACGACTGCGGGACTGCCGTCGGCCGCACGCGCGGCGATGCCGACGACGCCGCGGGCCTCGCGACCCAGCTGCTCGCTCACCGCCGCGATATCGGCCTCGGTCGGTGCGGGGTACGGGGGCCTGCTCACGGTGCCTGCTTCTCCTGGGTCTTGGGGGTATCGGTGGTCTTGGCGGTCGGGTACGGAGCGGTCTGCTTCGACCCGGTGCCCGACTTCTGCTGCTCCCGCGCTTCGGGGCTCAGCTGCTCGGGGGTGGCGGCGGTGGTTCCGGCCCCGAGGGTCGACGACACCAGCGACTTCGCCCAGTTCCGGTCGATCCGGGTGAGCTTCGAGCTGGTGCCGTCGGTGCGCTCCGGCGGCAGCACGACATCGCTGATCACGCTCAGCTGGGTCTCCCCCGGCATCACGTAGAACAGGCGTCCGCGCGCCTGGGAGCGCACGTAGACCGGATCCTTCCATTTCGCCCGCTCTGCGTCGATCTCGTTCACCGCTTCGCGGTGCTGCTTCACGCTCTCCCGGAGTTCCGAGATCTGGCGTTGCTGCTGCACGAAGGTCGACAGAATGGGGCTGATCGCGAACGCGCCGATGACGACGAGCGCGATGTTGATCACGGTGAAGGCGCTGAAGCGGAGGCTCGAGGACCAGTCCCCGGCCCCCTGGGCCTCGCGCTTCGCCATGGAAGGATCCGGTCCGGGTGCTTAGTTCGCGTCCGCGGTGAAGCGGGGGAACGCGGCGCGGCCGGCGTAGCGCGCAGCGCCGCCGAGCTCCTCCTCGATGCGGAGCAGCTGGTTGTACTTCGCGACGCGGTCGGAACGCGCCGGAGCGCCGGTCTTGATCTGTCCGCAGTCGGTCGCGACGGCGAGATCGGCGATGGTCACGTCCTCGGTCTCGCCCGATCGGTGCGACATCACCGCGGTGTAGCCGGAGCGCTGCGCGAGCTGCACGGCGTCGAGGGTCTCGGTGAGCGTGCCGATCTGGTTGACCTTGACGAGGATCGAGTTGGCGGTGCCCTTCTCGATGCCCTCGGCGAGACGTGCCGGGTTGGTGACGAAGAGGTCGTCGCCGACGAGCTGCACGCGCGCGCCGATCTCGTCGGTGAGGTGCTTCCAGCCGTCCCAGTCGCTCTCATCGAGGGGATCCTCGATCGAGACGAGCGGGTAGCGATCGAGCAGATCGGCGTAGTAGGCGCTCATCTCGGCCGCGGTGCGATCCCGGCCCTCGAACTTGTAGACGCCGTTCTCGTAGAACTCGGACGAGGCGACGTCGAGCGCGACGGCCACATCGCGACCCGGGACGTAGCCGGCGCGCTCGATGGCTTCGACGATCAGGTCGAGCGCCTCGGCGTTGGTGGGGAGGTCGGGAGCGAAGCCGCCCTCGTCGCCCAGCCCCGTCGAGAGGCCCTTCTCGTTGAGCAGCGCCTTGAGTGCGTGGTAGACCTCGACGCCCCAGCGGAGGCCCTCGGAGAAGGTCTCGGCGCCGAGCGGCACCGCCATGAACTCCTGGATGTCGACGCCGGTGTCGGCGTGCGCGCCGCCGTTGATGATGTTCATGAGCGGCACGGGGAGCGTGCTCGCGTTGGGGCCGCCCAGGTAGCGGTAGAGCGGCAGGCCGGCCGACTCGGCGGCGGCGTGCGCGACGGCGAGGCTGACGCCGAGGATCGCGTTCGCCCCGAGCTCGCGCTTGTTGTCGGTGCCGTCGGCTTCGATGAGCGCCATGTCGATGAGGCGCTGGTCGTCGGCGGCGAAGTCGTCGATGGCCGGGCCGAGGCGGTCGAACACCGCGTCGACGGCCTTCAGCACGCCCTTGCCCTGGTAGCGATCGGCGTCGCCGTCGCGCAGTTCGTAGGCCTCGAAGGCCCCGGTCGATGCGCCCGACGGGACGGCGGCGCGCCCCACGGAGCTGTCGGTCAGGCCGACCTCGACCTCGACGGTCGGGTTGCCTCGCGAGTCGAGAATCTCGCGTGCGATCACCGCATCGATAAATGCCACCATGCACTCCTTGCATTCGCCGTGGGGGTTGGACGGTACCGGGTGCCGGCACCGGGTTCGAGTCTACCGGCGCACCCCGCGGGGGCGCGCCGGGGATGCTGTGGCTACGCGGAGAGTTCGCGCAGTTCGAGCGCGTCGACGTCGCGCTCCCCCGCCCGGACGTTCGCGAAGCGGGTGAAGCCCTGCTCGGCCACTCGCGCCAGCAGCGTCTTCATGTTCTTCTGCCGGCGCTCGAGCCGCACGCGGTGCCCGCGCGCGACGAGCGCGGCCTTGAGCGCGGTGAGGTCGGCCGGAGCCGCGTCGGCGTCGTGCACGAGCGCCACGGCCTCCGGCCCCGTCGCTTCCGGCAGTTCGATGAGGTCGACGATGCGCTCGAAGCCGATCGACGAGCCGACGGCGGGGACGTCCTGGCCGAGGAAGCGTCCGATCATGCCGTCGTAGCGACCGCCGCCGCCGACCGAGCTGCCGGAGCCCGGGTGCGCCACCTCGAAGATGGTCCCCGTGTAGTAGCCCATGCCGCGCACGAGCGTCGGGTCGAACCGCAGTTCGACGCCCTCGGGCAGCACGCCCTCGAGCGCGGCGCCGATCTCGGCGAGGTTCGCGACGCCCTCGGCAGCGGCCCCTCGGGCAGGACCGCGGAGATCGCCTCCGCGGTGAGCGGGATCCCGTCGCCCACGAGGCTCGGTTCGACCGCGGCCAGCACGGCGCCGAGCCGCTCGGCAGCCTCCGGATCGACCTCGCGGAGCTCGCCGACGACGCCCTCGGCGCCGATCTTGTCGAGCTTGTCGACGATGATCAGGGCGCGGTCGTGGACCTCGGGGGCGAATCCGCAGTGATCGAGCAGGCCGAAGAGGATCCTGCGATCGTTCACGCGGAAGACGCAGCCGGTGAGGCCGAGCTCGGCGAACACGCGCGATGTCGCCGAGAGCAGCTCGACCTCGGCGAGCAGACCGGCCTCGCCGATGACGTCGATGTCGACCTGCACGAACTGCCGGTAGCGTCCCTTCTGCGGGCGCTCGGCACGCCAGACGGGACCCATCTGGATCGAGCGGAACACGGGAGGCAGCTCCGCGCGGTGGCTCGCGTAGAAGCGCGACAGCGGCACCGTCAGATCGAAGCGGAGGCCGAGATCGGCCAGCTGCTCGGGGTCGCCGGCCTCGGCCGCGGCGGCGAGCGCATCGGCGCCGAGGCCGCGCTTGAGGATCGAGAAGCTGAGCTTCTCGTTGTCGCCGCCCAGGCCGGCGTGCAGGCGCGAGTGGTCCTCGACGACGGGCGTCTCGATCTCGTCGAAGCCGTGATCGCGGTAGACGCGCTTGATCACGTTGAAGGCGTGCTCGCGCTTCGCCTTGTCTGCCGGGAGGAAGTCGCGCATGCCGCGGGGCGGGTTCACCTGTGAGGCCATACGCACCATTCTTCCATCTCGCCGCGGGCTTCCGTGCGCGGCGTGTTGCGGGCGGTCGCGGTGCTGCGCGCCCTCTGGGCCGTGCCCGAGGAAGCCGGCGCCGGACGCGCCGAGGCCGGGTAGGCACCCGAGTCCGAGCCCTGAACCCTGAACCTCGGACCTCGAACCCCGGGGTTTCGGGCATCCGGGCCGCATTCGCGCACAGCGCCCATCGACCGGGCCCAAATTGTCCTTTCGCCGCGGGGAAAGGACAATTTGGGTCCGGTCGGCGCGTCATGGAGCTCAGCGGGGCGGGGAGGGGACGCGTCCGCGCGTCACTCCTCCGGCAGGGTCCGAGTGGCGAGTCGGTCGACCGCGCGGCGCAGCGCACGATCCGGATCCACGCCGAGCGCGTTCGCCCGCACCACCAGGTCGACCAGGGCGTCGCCGAGTTCCGTCTCGACTTCGGCATCGCTCGCGTCCTCATCCGCACGCACCCGCGCATTCGGGTACGCCGCCGCAGGATCGAGCACCCCGGCTCGCTTCAACCGCTCCACGACCTTCGCCGCCCGCGCCAGCGCCGGCATCCCCGCGGGAATCCCTTCGAGTGCCCCGCGCGATCCGCGTCGCTCCCCCGCGGCGTCCTCCTTGAGCCGCTCCCACTCGGCGTGGAGCTCCTCCACGCTCAGATACCCGCGATCGCCGAAGACATGCGGGTGCCGGGCGATGAGCTTCTCGTTCAGCCCGCTCGCGATCGCGTCCAGGTCGTATCCCTCGCCGTCGCGCTCCGCGAGCGCCGCGTGGAACAGCACTTGATACAGCACGTCGCCGAGTTCTCCACGGACTTCCTCGGCCGGCAGCTCCCGCTCGATCGCGTCGACGACCTCGGCGCTCTCCTCGATGAGGAACGGGACGAGCGATGCGTGCGTCTGCACTCCGTGCCAGGCACACCCCCGTCGGCGACGAGCCGACGGACCGTCGCCCGCACCGCGGAGACCGGGTCCGGGTCCGACATCGAAGCCCGCGCTCCCGGCGCCTCGGCCGCATCCGCATCGAAGGTCTCGGATCCGCTCTCGCTCATGCTCGAACCCTATCGCGACGCACCGCTCCCGCCGCGGAAGCCCGGATTCTTCGCACTGACCAGGAAAAGCCGGAACCAATTGAAGGTTCAATTGACCCTTTATGTGAAAACAAATATTTCATTGCGGTCACAATTCCCTGATCTGAGCAGCGATATCCCACATCCAGGGATTTCACATCATTTAGGCTCGCAGAGGCCGGAAACGGCCCGGGCCGAGGCGATCTCGCGCTCGTCCCCCACAGACAGCCCAGACAGGAGCCCCCTGATGAAGAAGGCCATCCTTCCCCGTATCGGCGGCATCGCGGCAGCGATCGCCCTCACCGTGAGCATGGCGGCGTGCGCCGGCGGCCAGAGCGTCGCCGACGCCTGCAAGATCGCCAACGACGAGATGACCAAGGCGACCTCCAGCATCAACAGCGACGTCAATGCCGCGATGCAGAAGGCGACCCAGGGCGAGAAGGTCGACTTCGCCGAGATCTTCAAGCCGGTCACCGAGGGCCTCGACAAGGCGACCTCCAAGGTCACCAACGAGAAGGTCAAGAAGCCGCTCGACGCGTTCGCGACCGAGTACAAGAACTTCACCAAGTCGTTCGAGGGCTTCGAGATGCCCGACATGAAGAACATCGATGCCAGCGACCCCGCAGCGATGGAGAAGCTCCAGCAGGCCTCGGAGAAGGCTCAGGAGATCTCGAAGAACGCCCAGGCCGCTTCGACCAAGCTGGTCGACCAGGGCAAGAAGATCCAGGAAGTCTGCAACGCCGGCTGATCGGATCGCCGCACGGGGGCTCCGCCTCCCGAACGGGCGCCGCACGGGAATCCTCCCGGCGGCGCCCGTTCTGCGTCTGCGACGCGGGATCGGCCCAGCGGGCCGGACTCGCACGCTCGCTCAGCCGGCGGAACCCGCGAAATCACGGGGACGCGTGGTCCCGCTCACCCGCCGGCCGGCGGATCCGCTTCGAGCAGCGTCGCCAGGACACGGCCGGTCCAGGCCACGATGTCGCCTTCGTCACCCATGCGCTTCTGGCCCACGCCCGCGAGCGGACTCCGCGAGGACGCGGTGCCGCCGGGCAGCGGGACCTGCAGCGTCTTGGCGGACTCCGTGTAGCGGGATCCCGGATACATGCGGTTCATGCGCATGCGGCGCGAGTCCAGCAGCTCGACCGGCTCGATCCGCAGGTTCGGGCCGGCCGCGACGACCTTCGCGAGACCGAGCTTCGCGGCCCGGCGACGCAGCGCCGACACGGAGGCGAGGCGCTGCACCTCCTCGGGCGGAGCGCCGTAGCGGTCGGTCAGCTCCTCGAGCACGAGCGCCACGTGGTCCTCCGGCGCCTGCGGGTGCGCGGCCGCCGCGAACTTCTGATAGGCCTCGAGGCGCAAGCGCTCGCTCTCCACGTACTCCTCGGGGATGTGCGCGTCGACCGGGAGCTCGAGCACCAGTTCGCTCGGCCCCGTCGATTCCTCGCCCTTGAACGTGTTCACGGCCTCGCCGATCATACGCAGGTAGAGATCGAAGCCGACCCCCGCGATGTGCCCCGACTGCTCCCCGCCGAGCAGGTTGCCCGCTCCGCGCAGCTCGAGATCCTTCAGCGCGACCTGCATGCCCGACCCGAGCTCGTTGTTCGTCGCGAGCGTGTCGAGCCGCTCGTGCGCGTGCTCGGTGAGCGGCTTGTCGGGGTCGTAGAGGAAGTAGGCGTACGCGCGTTCGCGACTGCGTCCGACGCGACCGCGCAACTGGTGCAGCTGGCTCAGACCGTACTTGTCGGCCGCGTCGATGATGATCGTGTTCGCATTGGCGATGTCGAGACCGGTCTCGATGATGGTCGTGGAGACGAGCACGTCGAACTTGCGCTCCCAGAAGTCCTGCACGACCTGCTCGAGCTGATGCTCGCTCAGCTTGCCGTGCGCGACCGCGACCCGCGCCTCGGGCACGAGCTCCGAGATCTGCGCCGCCACGCGAGTGATCGACTGCACACGGTTGTGCACGAAGAACACCTGCCCCTCGCGCAGCAGCTCGCGCCGGATCGCCGCGGTGATCTGCTTGTCGCTGCGGGGGCCGACGAAGGTGAGGATCGGATGCCGGTCCTCGGGCGCGGTGGCGAGCGTCGACATCTCGCGGATGCCGGTGACGGCCATCTCGAGCGTTCTCGGGATCGGCGTCGCGCTCATCGCGAGGATGTCGACATTGGTCTTGAGCTTCTTCAGCGCATCCTTGTGCTCCACGCCGAAGCGCTGCTCCTCGTCGATGATGACGAGTCCGAGGTCCTTGTAGACGACGTTCTCGGCGAGCAGCCGGTGCGTGCCGATCACGACGTCGACCGTGCCCGCGGCGAGCCCCTCGATCGTGTCCTTCGACTCCTTCTCGCTCTGGAACCGGCTGAGCGGCCGGATCCGCACCGGGAAGCCGGCGAATCGGTTCTGGAAGGTCTCGAGGTGCTGGCTCACGAGCAGCGTCGTCGGCACGAGCATGGCGACCTGCTTGCCGTCCTGCACGGCCTTGAACGCGGCGCGCACCGCGACCTCGGTCTTGCCGAAGCCCACGTCGCCCGCCACCAGCCGGTCCATGGGGATCTCGCGCTCCATGTCGCGCTTGACCTCGTCGATCGTGGTGAGCTGATCGAGGGTCTCCGCGTAGGGGAACGCCTCCTCGAGCTCGTGCTGCCACGGGGTGTCCGGCGAGAAGGCGTGCCCTTCGACGCCACGCGCGCCGAGTAGAGCTTCACGAGCTCCACCGCGATGTCGCGCACCGCCTTGCGGGCCTTCTTCTTCGCATTAGCCCAGTCACTGCCGCCCATCTTGGAGAGCGGGGGCGCCTCGCCGCCGACGTAGCGCGACAGCTGGTCGAGCTGGTCGGTGGGCACGTAGAGCTTGTCCTTCGGCATGCCGCGCTTGGTCGAGGCGTACTCGAGCACGAGGTACTCGCGCAACGCCTTGACCGCATCGCGGCCGATCCCCGTCGGCACCATGCGCTGGGTCAGCTCGACGAAGCGTCCGATGCCGTGGGTCTCGTGCACCACGTAGTCGCCGGCCACCAGCTTGAGCGGGTCGACGACGTTCTTCCCGCGCCGCTTCGCGAGCTTCTGGCCGCTCGCCGCCTGGCTCGACACGGCCCGACCGAAGAACTCGGCCTCGGTCGCGAGCAGCAGCTTCGCCTCGGAGCTCTCGAATCCGGACCAGGCCGTGCCCGGCACGAGGTGGATCACTCCGGGCTCGGGATGCTCGGGCAGCTCGTCGAGCATGCGGGCGGCGGCTCCAGCTTCCGAGAGCATGTCGCGCGCACGCTCGACCAGGCCGACGCCCTGCGCGGTCACGACGACGGTCCAGCCGTCGCGCAGCCGCTCCGCGAAGAGTCGGATCGCCGACCCCGTGGGATCCGCAGCACCGGCGGAACGCGGGAACGGGCCGCCCCGCACCGCGATGACGGACGGATCGACGCCGCCGGAGCGCCCGTCATCGGCGGAGTCACCCTCCGACGCTCCGGCACCCGGATCCTCGGGGCCCTGGACGAAGCTCGAGACCGACCACCAGGGACGGCGCCCGGCCGCGGCCCGCAGCTCGCCGACGGTGAGCATGCCGCTGTCCTCGACCGGGACCGGGGCGTCGGCGCCCGCGGTCGCCGCCGACCACGCCGCCTCGAGGAACTCGCGGTTGGTGTCGGCGAGGCTCACCGCGCGACCGGCGACCCGCTCGGGCGAGGCGACCAGCACGGCTCCGCCCTCGGGCAGGAGCGCGGTCAGCGGACGCAGCCCGTCGACCAGCTGCGGCAGCAGGCTCTCCATGCCCTCGACCGCGATCCCCTGGCTCATCTTCTCGAGCAGCGAACCGAGCGCGGGGAACTTCGGGAGCAGCTCGGCGGCGCGCTCGCGCACGTCGTCCGTGAGCAGCAGCTCGCGCGCATGCCAGAGCTCGACCTCGGGCAGCGGATCGCCCGCACTGCGCTGGTCGGACACGGCGAAGCGGCGGATCTGGTCCACCTCGTCGCCGAAGAAGTCGACGCGCACGGCCTGCTCGGCCGTGGGCGGGAAGACGTCGAGGATCCCGCCGCGGACCGCGAACTCCCCGCGACGGGTCACCATGTCGACCCGGGTGTACGCGCGGGCGACGAGCTCGCGGGCGATGGCCTCGAGTCCGCGCGTCCCGGCGATCTCGGGCTCCGCTCCGGCGCGCAGCAGAACGGGTTCGGCGAAGGCCGCGTGCGGCGACACCGGCTGCAGCGCGGCGCGGATCGAGGCGACCAGGATCAGCGGGCGGGAATCGTCGTGCTCGCGCAGCAGGCGCAGCGCGAGCGCACGACGCCCGACCGTCTCGACACTCGGGCTCAGCCGTTCGTGGGGCAGGGTCTCCCAGGCCGGGAACTCGGCGGTGACCGCTTCGGGAATGATCGACTGCACTGCACTGCGCAGCGCGTCGGCCTCGCGACTCGTCGCTGCGATGACGAGCAGCGCGCCGCGATCTCCGGCAGCCCGGCGCCGACGCAGCAGTCCGGCGATGAGCGGAGCGCGGAGCCCCTCGACCACCGAGAATTCGGCGTCGCCTCCCGCCGCGTCGAGCGCCGCGGCGAAGGACGGTGCCTGCTCGAGCAGCCGATCGATCCCGTGCAGGGTCACTTCGCGTCCCTCCCGTGGAAGCGCTGCTGCGCCGCGAGCAGCCCCTCATCGGCGAGCTGCTCGACCGCGTCGGCCGCGTCCTCCAGCAGGACGGCGAGCGCGTCGCGCTCGGTGGAGGCGAACGGCTTGAGCACGTAGTCGGCGGGGTCCTGACGTCCCGGAGGGCGTCCGATGCCGATGCGCACGCGCAGGAACTCCGGTGTGCCGAGCGCCTTCGCGATGTCGCGCAGGCCGTTGTGCCCGCCGTGACCGCCGCCCTGCTTGAGCTTGATGGTGTCGAACGGGATGTCGAGCTCGTCGTGCAGGACGACCAGGTGGCCGGGGTCGATGCCGAAGTAGGAGACGAGCGACGAGACGGGTCCGCCCGACGTGTTCATGAAGCTGTTCGGCTTCGCGAGGATCAGCTTCGGGCCACCGGGCCGCAGCCAGCCTTCGGCGACGCGCGCGTTGCTCCGATGGGTCCCGAAGCTCGCGCCGATGCGAGCGGCGAGCACGTCGAGCGCCATCTGCCCCACGTTATGCCGGGTCGCCTCGTACTTCGCTCCGGGGTTGCCGAGGCCGACGACCAGCCAGTTGTCCTGCGCCACCGTTGCTGCTCCTTAGGTGTTCTGCTGTGCTTCCCGCACTCCGCGCATCGCGGAGAACGGCGCGAGCCCGCCGGAGCCGCCGCGCGTGCGCGGACGGCCCGAGCGGGCTCGCATGCTCGAAGGGGCCGAGATTACTCGGCGGCCGCCTCGGTCTCCTCGGCGTCGTCGCCCTTGGGGCCGCGCGGCGCGACGATGTGCACGACGAGCTGCTCGGGAGCGTCCAGCAGGCTGACGCCCTGGGGGAGCTCGACGGCGCCGGCGAGGATCTGGGTGCCGGCCTCGAGACCCTCGACCGAGACCTCGACGTTCTCGGGGATGGAGGTCGCAGGAACGCTCAGGCGGAGCGTGTTGAGCTCCTGGAGCGCGTTGGTGCCAGAGAAGGGCTCGCCGGTGACGTGGACGGGAACCTCGACCTCAACGGTCTCGCCCTTCTTCACGACGACCAGGTCGACGTGCTCGATGATCTGGCGCACCGGATCCTTCTGCACGTCCTTGACCAGCACGAGGGTCTTCTTGCCGCCGACCTCGAGGTTGATCAGCGCGTTCGCGTGACGCACGATCAGGCTGAGGGGGTGGGTCTCGACCGACACGTGCACGGGATCGGTGCCGTGGCCGTAGACGACCGCGGGGTCTGGCCCGCGGCGCGCAGCTTGCGTGCGACGCCCTTGCCGAAGGTGTCACGGGGGGTGCCGACGAGCGCGTTGGCTTCAGTCATGGTGAATCTCCTTTGCGGGCTCTCGCCCTTCGAGGCGGCAACGGCCGCCGGAATGGTCATGTCTCGCCGAATGGCGCGTCAGAAAGGCCCGCAAGGCAGTCCGTCCCGCGTCGATCACGGATGCTCGCGCATCCCTCGCCGAAGTACAGCACCACAGTTTACACGGAATTCGCACGCGGCGCGGGGCATCGCGCGGGGCGCCTTGTAGTCTGGAGTCCGCCCACGGACCATCGGCGCAGCCGGTTCCGCGCTCCCGAGCGCGGACCGTTCGGGCGGCAGAGCGACGAACGCGGCGCGTCGGGAACGCGCGGCGGAATGGAGATCCAGAAGATGACCAGCACCCCATCGGCAAACGTCGGAGTGGTGGGCCTCGCGGTCATGGGAGCCAACCTCGCGCGCAACCTCGCCAGCCGCGAGGGCAACCGTGTCGCGATCTACAACCGCTCCCCCGAACGCACCCGCACCCTCGTCTCCGCGCACCCGGAGGCCGGGTTCGTCGCGACCGAGAGCGTCGCGGACTTCGCGGCAGCGCTGAGCCGCCCCCGCACCGCCATCATCATGGTGCAGGCGGGCAAGGCCACCGACGCGGTCATCTCGGAGCTCGCCGACGCCTTCGAGCCGGGCGACATCATCATCGACGGCGGTAACGCGCAGTACACCGACACGATCCGCCGCGAGCTCGAGCTCCGCCAGCGCGGCCTGCACTTCGTCGGCGCGGGCATCTCGGGCGGCGAGGAGGGCGCCCTCAACGGCCCGAGCATCATGCCGGGCGGATCCGCGGAGTCCTACGAGACCGTCGGTCCGATCTTCCGTTCCATCGCGGCGCGCGCCGAGGAGGACGGCGAGCCCTGCGTCACGCACGTCGGCACCGATGGCGCCGGCCACTTCGTGAAGATGGTGCACAACGGCATCGAGTACGCCGACATGCAGCTCATCGCAGAGGCCTTCGACCTGCTGCGTCGCGGCGCCGGCTTCGAACCCGCCGAGATCGCCGAGATCTTCGCCGAGTGGAACACGGGCGAGCTCGAGAGCTACCTCATCGAGATCACCGCGGAGGTGCTGCGTCAGGTCGACGCCCGCACCGGGCGCCCCTTCGTCGACGTCGTGCTCGACCAGGCCGGGCAGAAGGGCACCGGCACCTGGACCGTGCAGGCCGCGCTCTCGCTCGGCACTCCGATCAGCGGGATCGCCGAGGCGGTCTTCGCCCGCGGCCTGTCGTCGCACCCCGAGCAGCGGCTCGCAGGCGCGCACCTCGAGGGCCCCAGCTCTCCCATCGCGCTCGAGGATCGCGATGCCTTCGTCGAGGATGTGCGCCAGGCGCTCTACGCCTCGAAGATCGTCGCCTACTCGCAGGGCTTCGACGTGATCCGCACCGCCGCCAGCCAGTACGGCTGGCACATCGACAGCGGTGCGGTCGCCAAGATCTGGCGCGCCGGCTGCATCATCCGCGCCCGGTTCCTCGGCCGCATCGCGGAGGCCTACCAGGCCGACCCCGCGCTCGTCTCGCTCGTCACGGCTCCCTTCTTCGCGGAGGCTGCCGGGCGCGCCCAGCAGGCCTGGCGCCGCGTCGTGTCGACGGCAGCGCTCGCAGGTGTGCCGGCACCGGGCTTCTCGTCGTCGCTCGCCTACTACGACGCCCTCCGCGCTCCGCGCCTCCCCGCGTCGCTGATCCAAGCGCAGCGCGATTTCTTCGGCGCGCACACCTACCGCCGCATCGACGGCCCCGGTGTGTTCCACACTGAGTGGTCGGGCGACCGCAGCGAGACGCAGACCGGCGACTGAGCCGCGGCGGATCCGGCGGGGCGCGGAAGTTCGCTCCGCCGGATCGACCGGCCCCCGTCAGTCCTTCGGGAAGATCCGCTTCGCGATGGTCTGAACATCGCGGTCGATATCGTCGACGCGCGTTTCGACCCTGCCCACGCGCTGGTCGAGGTGCTCCAGCCGACGGTCGACCTGATCGAATCGACGGTCGACCTGATCGAACTGCAGGCCGACCTGCTCGAACTGCCGATCGACGTTCGAGAAGCGCTCGGCCATCAGTTCACGCACGGATTCCATCTGCACCGTGACGGTCTTCGACATCGCGCGCATCGTCTGCGCGCTGAAGCCGACGATCGCCGTCAGCGCCGTCAGCAGTCCGACAGCGAGAGTCCAGAGCTGGGGTTCGGTCATGCGTTCCTCCTGGGTTCGATGGGTACGCGGCCAGCATGTCAGGTGTGTGCTCTGAGCTGTCAAGTCGCTACAAGCGCAGACGCGCGGACACGCCGCCTCGGCCTCGAACGCCCGATCAGGTCAGGACTGCCTCCACTGCACGCAGAACGGGCCGGGATCCATGGGATCCCGGCCCGTTCTGAAGCGAGCAGCCTAGGCGGCGCCCTCGAACATGCTCGTCACCGAACCGTCCTCGAACACCTCGTGGATCGCCTGGGCGAGCAGCGGGGCGATCGAGACGACCGTGAGCTTCTCGAACCGCTTCTCTTCGGGGATGGGAAGGGTGTCGGTCACGACGACCTGGTCGATGAAGTCCTGCGAGAGGTACTCGGCCGCCTTGCCCGAGAAGATGGGGTGCGTGCAGGCGATGGTGACGCCGCGGGCACCGTTCTTCTTCAGCGCCTCGGCCGCCTTGGCGATGGTGCCACCCGTGTCGATCATGTCGTCGACGACGACGCACCAGCGGTCCTTCACGTCGCCGACGATCTCGTGCACCGAAACCTGGTTCGGCACGAGCGGGTCGCGGCGCTTGTGGATGATCGCGAGCGGCGCGTCGAGCTTGTCGCTCCACACGTCGGCGACGCGCACCCGGCCCATGTCGGGCGAGACGACGGTGAGGTCGTCGCGGTTGATGGTCTTGCGGAAGTGCTCGAGCAGCACCGGCATCGCGAACAGGTGATCGACGGGGCCGTCGAAGAAGCCCTGGATCTGCGGCGCGTGCAGGTCGATGGTCATGATGCGGTTGGCACCGGCCGCCTTGAACAGGTCGGCGACGAGGCGAGCCGAGATCGGCTCGCGGCCGCGGCCCTTCTTGTCCTGGCGCGAGTAGGGGTAGAACGGGGCGACGACGGTGATCCGCTTCGCCGAGGCGCGCTTGAGCGCATCGACCATGATGAGCTGCTCCATGAGCCACTCGTTGATCGGGTTGGTGTGCGACTGGATGACGAACGCGTCGCAGCCGCGGACGCTCTCATCGAATCGCGCGTAGAGCTCGCCGTTGGCGAAGGTGCGCGCGTCGGTCGGGACGAGACTCGCCCCGAGTTCCGCGGCGACCGCTTCGGCGAGTTCCGGGTGCGCCCGCCCGGAGACGAGGACGAGCTTCTTCTGCCCCGCCATCTCGATCGCGCTCATGCCTGCTGTTCCCCGTTCTTTTCAGCCGCTGCCGCGGTGTTGGTGCCTGGGCGATGCTCCGCCACCCAGCCTTCGATGTTGCGTTGCGGCGCCACCGTCATGGCGAGCGAGCCCGAGGGCACGTTCTTGCGGATCAATGCGCCGGCCGCCGTGTAGACGCCGTCCTCAATCGTAACCGGAGCGATGAGCACGTTCTTCGAGCCGATGCGCACCGCATCGCCGACGACGGTCTGGTGCTTGTTCACCCCGTCGTAGTTCGCCACGATGGTGCCGGCGCCCACGTTGGTCTCGCGACCGATGGTGGCGTCGCCGACGTAGCTCAGGTGCGGCACCTTGCTCGCCTCGCCGATCTTGGCGTTCTTCGTCTCGACGAACGCTCCGATCTTCCCCTTGGCTCCGAGTTCGGTGCCGGGGCGGACGAAGGAATAGGGTCCGACCTCCACGTCGGCACCGAAGACGGCCAGCGTGGCCTCGCTCCGGCGGATCCGGGCGCCCTCGCCCACCTCGCAGTCGACCAGGGTCGTGTCGGGGCCGATGATCGCGCCCGTCGCGATCGAGGTGGCGCCGTGCAGGAACGTGCCGGGCAGGATCTCGACGTCGGGCTCGATCGAGACGTTCGCGTCGATCCAGGTGGTCGCGGGATCCTGGATCGTGACACCGGCGCGCTGGTGAGCCCGCACGATGCGGCGGTTCATCTCGACCCCGGCGTCGGAGAGCTGCGCGCGGTCGTTGACTCCGGCGATGAGCCAGGGATCGTCGGTCGCGACCGCCTCGACCGCGCCGCCCTCGGAGAGGATCGCCGCAGCGGCGTCGGTCAGGTACTTCTCTCCCTGCGCGTTGTTCGTGTCGATGCCGGCGAGTGCGCGCTCCAGCGCGCGACGCGCGAAGACGTAGATGCCGCCGTTGATCTCGGTGATGCGCCGCTGCGCCTCGTCGGCGTCCTTCTCCTCGACGATGCCGGTCACGAGGCCGTCGGCACCGCGCAGGATCCGCCCGAGCCCGGTCGGATTCTCGTAGATGGCCGACAGCAGGGTCATCGAGCGGCCGCCGCTGACGTGGCCGTCGACCAGCCGCTGCAGCGTGGGGACGTCGATCAGCGGGACGTCGCCCGAGAGCACCACGATCGAGCCGTCGAAGTCGGCGGGCAGCGCCTCGACCGCCTGCTCGACCGCTCGGCCCGTGCCCGGGACCTCGTCCTGATCGACGATGCGCGTGTGCGGCGCGTGATCCAGGATCGCCGCGGCGACGCGCTCCCGCTCGTGCCGCACCACCGCGACCACCGTCTGCGGGTCGAGCCCGGCGGCGGTGTCGAGCACGTGGGCGATGAGCGAGCGTCCGCCGATCGGGTGCAGCACCTTCGGCGTCGCGGACTTCATGCGAGTGCCCTGCCCCGCTGCGAGGATGACGACTGCGAGTTGGTTAGTCATGAGATGGGTGGCCTCCTGATCGAATCACCGCTCCGCCCCAAGGATTCGAACCTTGACCTCACAGCTCCAAAGGCTGTCGTGCTGCCATTACACCAAGGCGGAACGTGCCTTGCGGCACCCCTCGATTCTGTCAGATGCGAAGACGCCCCGCGGACGGCCGGACGCGGAGGCTCCGCACCGGGATAATGGATCCATGAAACAACAGGACGAGGTCGACCGCATTCTCGGCGAGTGGCAGTCGGCGCGCCCCGATCTGGATCTCGCCCCGCTGGCCGTGTTCTCGCGGATGACGCGGATCACCAAGCACCTGGATCGCGCTCGCGCGCACGCCTTCGAACGGTCCGGGCTCGCGTCCTGGGAGTTCGACGTGCTCGCCGTGCTGCGGCGCAGCGGTGCCCCCTACCGCCAGAGCCCCAAGCTGCTCGTGCAGCACACGATGGTGTCGAGCGGCACGATGACCAATCGCATCGACCGGCTCGAGGAACGCGGGCTCGTGCGTCGCCTCACCGATCCGAACGACGGCCGCGGCGTGCTGGTCGAGATGACCGCTCAGGGGCAGACCCTGGTCGATGCCGCGATGACGCGGCTCAGCGATGCCGAGGAGCAGCTGCTCGGCGGCGTGCCGCGCGCGGAGCGGGATCGGCTCGCGACGCTGCTGCGCCGACTCGCGCTCAGCGTCGACCGCTTCGGACCGATCGCGGCGGGCGGCGCCGAGGCGCCGGAGTCTCCCGCCGGTTGAGCGCACCCGCGAGATTCGTCAGGCATTCTCCGGGCATGGACGCGGAGATCCGCAGCGGCGTGAACCCGGCGCCGGTCCGGCACCGGGTTCACGCGGACCGGCTCACACCTCCGCGTAGGCCGCCGCGTCCGCACCCGAGCCGTGCGCGATCACGACGACGAGGGCGCGCGAGGCCCGCGGGTTGCCGCCGATCTCGGGCACGGGCACGACGGCCGGCAGCACCGCGGTCGCGGCCCAGCGCTCCCCCGACACCTCGACGGCGACGGGCTGTCCGTTGACGGTCGCCTCGATCGAGCGGGCATCCCGCACCTCGCCCGAGACGAGCAGCAGCTGCGCACCCTCGTGATAGAGCTCGGGGTCGAGCGCCAGCTCGACGGTCACCTCGGGCGCCGGAGCGCCCGCGTCGATGCCGTCGCGAGCGGCGATGCGGTCGCCGGGCAGCTCGGGCGCGAAGGCGGGCACGGGCCGCATGGACCCCGCCGCTTCGAAGGCGGCCGCATAGCCGAGCAGCGCGGGATCGCTGTAGGCGGGACCGGCGAACGTGAGGCCGACGGGCATGCCGATGTCGCTCATCTGCCCCATGGACACCGTGACCGAAGGGATCCCGAGGTGGCGCAGCGCGTAGTTGCCGTTGGAGAAGAACACGCCGTTCGCCCAGGCGCGGTCGGCCGCCTCCTGGTCGATGTCGGCGTTCCAGGCCGCGACGTCGGCGTTCGCCGGGAAGATCACGGCGTCGAAGCCGCGCTCGGTCAGCCAGTTCTCGAACAGCTCCTCACGCAGCTGCACCAGGGCGCGCAGGCCGTCGGCGAAGTCGGCGCGCTCGCGCGGATCCGAGATGCCGTCCTTTGCGAGCCCGACGGTCACGCGATAGCGGTTCTCGTAGTCCTCGACCTCCTCGTACCGGTCGGGCATCGCTCCGGCCGGCTGCGGGAAGATCCGGTCGGGATCGACCGTCGCGAGCGACGGGATCGCGGGATCGCCATTGGCGCGCAGGAAGTCGTCCCACCCGAACGCGAGGAAGTGGTTGAACTCGGTATCCATCCAGCCCTCGGGCAGCACGCCCAGCTCGCCGACGTTCTCCTGCCCGGGGCGATCGCCCTCGTAGCGCTCAATGAGCGGGAAGTCGGTGGCCTCGACGGTCGCGCCGAGCTCCTCGAGACGGCGGCGCGCGACCGCGAAGCGCTCGAGGATCGAGGGTCGCACCTCGATCGGGAAGTTCGGATCCTCGCCCAGATACATGCGGGGCACCGCGAAGCGCTTGCCGCGCAGCGCGTCGGCGTCCTGCACCGAGCGGTACGACGCGGGCCGGTGCTCGCTGGGCTTCGGCAGCTCGACCACCTGCTGGTTGCGCCAGAAGTCGCCGCGGGTGACGTCGTCGTCCTGCACGAGCACGTCGAGCAGGCGCAGCATGTCGGGCATGGAGCGGGTGTGCGGCACGACCACGTCGCGCGCCGGGAACAGCGGCCAGTTGCCGCGGATCGACAGCACGCCCCACGACGGGGTATAGGCGCACAGTCCGTTGTTGGAGGCAGGGCTGCGTCCGGAGGAGACGGTCTCCTCGCCCATGCCGAACACGGCCATGTTGGCCGCGGTCGAGACGCCCGATCCGTTGGAGGAGCCGGAGGCGTATGCGGCCGCGAGGAAGTCGGGGTTGTAGGGGCTCTCGGCGCGGCCGTAGACCCCGCGCTGCATCCCGCCATCGGCCATGGGCGGCATGTTCGTCTTGCCGATCAGCACCGCGCCCGCTTCGCGGAGCTTGGCGACCGAGAACGCGTCCCACTGGGCGACGAGATCCTTGAAGGCCGGCGACCCCGAGGCGACGGTGAGGCCCTTGACCATGTAGGAGTCCTTGACCGTGAACGGCACGCCTTCGAGCGGACGCGCCTCGCCGTCGCGGCGACGGCGGTCGGACTCCGCCGCCTGAGCGAACACCTCGGGGTTGAGCAGCGGGATCGCGTTCAGGCGCGCGCCGTCGCGGTCGAAGGCGCCGATGCGGGCCAGGTAGCGGGCGGTGAGCTCGACGCTCGTGATGCGCCCGGCGGCGAGCGCCTCGAGCACCTGCTCGATGCTGGCTTCGAGCAGGGCGAACGTGTCCGACTGTGCCGGCATGACTTCCTCGTTTCTGCGGTCGGTTCCCGCGGCAGCGCCGCGGTGGAACGTGCGGACGGATCGCACCGCGCATCGCACCGGGCGTCCTGAATTCATTTTCAGTTCCTGCTGCTAACGTGTCAAGTCCCGGGCACCGGAAGGAGCGCAACATGGCCGAGGACACCCGCGAACGGATCCTCTCCGCCTGCGAGCGCGTCATCGCGCGCTCGGGGCTCCGCGGCTTCCGCATGCAGGAGGTCGCCCGAGAGGCCGGCGTCTCGATCGGCCTGCTCGCCTACCACTTCGGCGACCGCGACGGGCTGCTCGAGGCCGCGCTCGACCACGTCAACGAGAGCGCAGCGATCCGCGCCGAGGCTCCCGGCGAACAGCCCGCCCCCGCGCGGCTGATCGCCCTGCTCACCTCCGAGTTCGGCGACGACGCGGGGATCCGCGACGGCTCGGTGGCCTGGAACGAGCTGCGCGCGAGCGCCGTCTTCGACGCCGGGCAGGCCCGCGCCGTGGCGCGATCCACCGCCGACTGGCAGCGGCACGTCGTCGAGCTGGTGCGCGAATCCCTCGGGCCCGAGAGCGCCGACCCGGAACCCATCGCGCTGCTGCTCACTGCGCTCGTCGAGGGGCTCTCGGGGCGCTGGCTCACCGGCCAGATCACCGCCGCGCAGGCGCAGGACGCCATGCGCGACGCGGCCGCCCGAGTGGGGATCCGCGCGAACTGAGCCGGTTCCCGCACCGCTGTGCCAAGCTGGTGAGGTGACCGTGCGCGTGGGATTCATCGGCTCGGAGCACTCGACCGCGCGGCTCGCCGCGGTCGAGGCCCGCCTGCCGGGGATCGAGCTGCGCGTGTACCCCTACTCCGACCCGCAGGACACGGTCGAGCAGTACTCCCGGGCGCTCGCCGAGAACGACGCCGTGTGCTTCTCGGGCACCATCGCCCACTACCACCGCCAGCGCGACCTCGACGGGGACACCCCCGTGCTCGTCGGACGCTTCTCCGATTACACGCTGGTCTCGTCCCTGCTGACCGCGACCTCCGGGGAGCGCTCCGGGATCGGGATCGCCGACCTCTCGATCGACCTCCCGAACCCCGACGTGGTCGCGTCGGTCGCCGACGACACCGGGATCCGCTTCTCCCCCGAGCAGATCTCCGACTACCGATGGGTCTACGAGCCCCGGTTCTCCCGCCCCATCGACGTCGACGAGATCGCACGGTTCCACACGGATCGCGCCGAGCGGGCCGGGGCGCGACTCGCGATCACGAGTGTCCACGCCGTCTACGACCGGCTCTCGGCGGCAGGGGTCCCGGTCATGTTCATGGTCGATTCCCTCGGGCGCGACCTCGATCTCATCCGGGCCGCGCGCCAGCGGGTCTCCGTGCGCAGGCTCGAGGGCGCCCTGCTCGCGGTGGTGTCGTTGACGTCCACGGGCAGCGCCGGTCCCGACCGGGACGCCGCAGCCCGGCGCGACGCGCTCGCCTCGGAGCTGAGCCGATTCGCCACGCCCGTGCAGCACCGCCTCGCTGCCTGGCAGCGCGACGGCCTCCAGCTGTTCTACACGACCCGCGGCGAGCTCGACGCCCGGCTTCCCGGCCTCCTCGCGCTCCTCGCTCCGGGGCGCGACCGGGGCGATTCGCTCGCACTGGGGGTCGGCGTCGGCCAGCACCTGCACGAGGCGGAGGACCGCTCGCTCCAGGCCCTGCGCCGGGCGCTCTCGGGGAGCACCTCGGCGGCGTACCTCGTCGACGAGGAGGCCCGCGTGCACGGACCGCTCGGAGGCGATCACGCGATCGAGGAGTCCCGGCACACCGCCCCGTGGCTCGTGGAGCTGTCCTCCGAAGCCGGCATGCAGACCCGTACCGTGAGTCGCCTCCTGTCGTTCGTGGAGGGTCGCGGGTTCCGCCCGTTCACCGCCGCGGAGTGGGCCTCCGCGAGCCAGACCTCCGCGCGCACCGCGGAACGCGCGATCAAGAAGCTCCTCGAGGCCGGGGGGATCGTTTCGGTCGGCCAGGAGAAACCGCTCGAGGCGGGTCGCCCGAGGACCGTCTACGGCCTCTCGCCGAAGATCGAGGCCGCCGTGCGCGAGCTGGCCGCGGCGCGCATTCGCCGCGGTGCGTGAGCCCGCCCCTCCCTTCGGCGGCGTTTCGCGCACCTTGACACCGCACCGCCGGGCCTTCTACGCTCACATTACCGACACTCAACCGACACAATCAACGACGAGGTGGGGTTCAACCCGATGAGAATTGTCAGCGCCGACATCCGAGTGCTCGAGGTACCGCTGCGCGTGCCGTTCATCGTGTCCTACGCGCGCTACGACGTCATGCCCAGCGTGATCGTCTCCTTGCGCACGGACTCGGGACTCGTGGGCTACGGCGAAGCGGTCCCCGACGAGCACGTGACCGGGGAGACCGTGGAATCGGTCGTCGCCGCGATCGCCGGTCACCTCCTCCCCGCGCTGCGGGACACGGATCCGCGCAACCTGAATCTCGTCCACGAGCGCATGGACCGCGCGCTCGTGGCGAACGGCGCCGCGAAGGCGGCGCTCGACATCGCCTGCTGGGATCTGCTCGGCAAGCACGCCGGGATGCCCGTCCACGCACTGCTCGGCGGGCGCAGACCCGAGCAGCCGATGATCGCAAAGGTGCTGAGCATCCTGCCTCCGGAGCGAGTCGCAGCGCAGGCGGCCGAAGCCGTCTCGCAGGGATTCACCCACTTGAAGATGAAGCTCGGGTCCGACACCGAGCAGGACGTCGCCCGCGTCGCGGCGGTGCGCGCGGCCGTCGGCGACGGGATCCGGATCCGCGTCGACGCGAATCAGGGCTGGCGCGACGTCGCAACGGCGAGGCGCATGATCGCAGCCATCGAACCCTTTGGAATCGACTGGATCGAACAGCCGATCGCCGCAGACGACCTCGACGGGTTCCGCAGGCTCCGCCCGCACACGAACGCCGTGATCATGGCGGACGAAGCCGTGATCACCGCAGGCGACCTGGCTCGGCTCGTCCGGGACGAATCCGTCGACATGGTGAACCTCAAGCTCATGAAGTCGGGCGGGATCCTGCCCTGCCAGCGCCTCGCAACGCAGGCGGAGCTGGGCGGACTCGCCGTGCAGATCGGCTCCATGCTCGAGACCAGCGTCTCGTCCGCGGCCGGCTACCACCTGGCGCTCGCGCATCCCAATATCGTCTCGACCGAGCTCTCGGGACCCGTCGCGTTCTCGGACGAACCCGGTGACCTCCACTTCCCGCTGCCCTACGTCGACATCACCGATCGACCGGGGCTCGGCGTCACCCTCGACCCCGCGGCACTCGACCGCCTCACCGTCTCAGCGAAGGAGCTGATCACCGAATGACCACGGTCACCGATTCCCCGAAGCTCCGGCTGCGGGACCGCATCGCGATCCCGCACACTTACGCGATCATCCTCACGATCGTCGTCCTCGTCGGAGTGCTGTCCTACGTCATCCCCTCGGGGGAGTTCGAGCGCGTGGACGCGGACGGCCGCCTCATGGTGGTGCCCGGCACCTTCGAGACGATCGCGAAGACCCCGATCGCTCCCTTCGACATCATCACGGCGATCCCCCGGGGCATGCAGGCCGCGGCGCAGATCGTGTTCTACATCTTCCTCGTCGGCGGCGCCTTCGGCGTGATCCGGGCGACCGGCGCGATCGACGCCGGCATCAACCGCCTCGTGCAGAAGATCGGCAAGAGCGAGCGCTTCATCATCCCGCTCGTCATGATCGTGTTCTCGGTGCTCGGCTTCACCACCGGCATGGCCGAGGAGTGCATCATCTTCGTGCCGATCGGCATCGGCATCGCGCTCTCCCTCGGCTACGACGCGATCGTCGGCACGGCGATGGTCGCGATCGGCGCCGCGTCCGGTTTCGTCGGCGGCATGATGAACCCGTTCACGGTCGGCGTCGCCCAGGGCATCGCCGAGGTCCCCCTGTTCTCGGGCCTGTGGTTCCGCACGGCCGTCTACGTCCCGATCCTGCTCTTCGCGATCTTCTACGTGATGCGGTACGCGGCGCGGATCAAGCGCAACCCCGAGGCTTCGATCCTGTACGGCCGCATCGGCGGCGTCGGTTCGAAGGACTACGCGGTGAGCGAGGAGATCCCGCCGCTGACCGCGCGCCGCGGCATCGTGCTCATCCTGCTGGCGGCGGGCATCGCGATCAACATGATCGGCGTGTTCAACTGGGGCTGGTTCCTCGACCAGCTCGCCGCCAACTTCTTCATCGTCGCGATGCTCTCCGGAATCATCGGCGGCCTCGGCATCAACGGCTCGTTCACGAGCCTCGTCGAGGGCATGCGCGCCGTCGTGTTCGGCGCCATCGTGGTCGGCTTCGCGCGCGCGATCCTGGTCGTCATGCAGGACGGGCACACGCTCGACACGATCGTCAACGCGATCGCCGAGAGCATCTCGCACTGGCCGCCGACCTTCACCGTGCTCGGCATGTTCGCGTTCCAGGCGGTGCTGAACTTCTTTATCCCGTCGGGCAGCGGCATGGCTGCGACCACCATGCCCCTCATGGTGCCGCTGTCGGATCTCCTCGGGATCGACCGGCAGGTCGCGGTGCTCGCATTCCAGTACGGCGACGCGATCACCAACTCGATCATCCCGACCTCCGGCGCGCTCATGGGCTACCTGGCGGTCGCCCGGATCCCCTACGAGCTGTGGGTGAAGTTCATCTGGCGGCTCATCGCCGCCTGGCTCGCGATCGCCGCCCTGGCGCTCGTCGCGGGCGCGATCTGGGGCGTGCCGAATTGATCGCTCCGGCGCGCGACGGGGACTCCCGGATCCTGCGGATCCGGGAGCACCTCGCCGCGCACCCCGAACCCAGCTGGCACGAGCACGGGACCTCCGCATACCTCGCCGGGCTGCTGCGCGATGCCGGGCTCGAACCGGTCCCGTTCGCGGACTTCCCCGGCTTCGTCGTGGACATCGGGCCCGGCGAACCCCGGGTCGGCCTGCGGGGCGATCTCGACGCGCTCGCCCACGAGACGGAGTCCGGCACCGTGCTCGCGCACTCCTGCGGACACGATGCGAACCTCGCGGTCGTCACGGAGACGGTGCTGCGCCTCGCCGAGTCCGGTGCACTCCGGCACGGGGTGCGCGCCATCTTCCAACCGGCCGAGGAGCAGGGCAACGGGGCCGCGTCAGTCGCGGACCTCGGGGTCGCGGACCGGCTCGACCGGCTCTACGGGGTGCACCTGCGCCCGGGCACGGAACTGCCGGCGCCGTTCTTCTCCCCCGCGATCGCGCACGGATCGTGCTGCTTCGTGCGCGGACGGATCCACGGGCCGGATCACCATGGAGCGCGCCCGCACCTCGGGGCGAACGCGATCGAGGTGGCCGCGGAGTTCGCGACCGCGGTCGCGGGTCTCCGCGCGGACCCGCAGGTTCCCGCCTCGGCGAAGTTCACCGAGCTGCGCGCGGGCAGCGGCAACCTCAACGTGATCCCGGGATCCGCGACCTTCGGCATCGACCTGCGCGCGCAGAACAACGCGGTGATGACCCGCCTGCGCGACGGCGTCGCACGGATCGGCCGCTCCCTGGCGGAGCGGCACGGGGTCGAGATCCAGCTCGCGGAGGAAGATTTCGTCCCCGCCGCGATCGTGGGCGAGCTGGCCGAGCAGGACCTCGCCGCCGCGATCCGCGCCACGGCCGGCGACGCGGCGCTCGCACCGCGGAGCACGACCTCGGGGTCCGACGACTTCCACTGCTACACGCTGCGCACCCCGGGCCTCCAGGCCGCGATGCTCGGGGTCGGCGCCGACGTCTCGCCCGGGCTCCACGACCCCGACATGCGCTACGACGTATCGCGCCTGGGACCCGCGGCCGACATCCTCGTGGCGGCCTGCCTCGCGCACGAGGCACCGACCCTCCGGTAGCGGTCCCAGAGCACCCGGCTGTCGCTACGCGACCCGGCCGGCCGGATGCTCGCGTCGCGAGGCCACGCGTTTGAGCGCCGACCCGAGCCAGGCGGTCGCCGCCGGCGGATGCTCGCTGCGGGTCACGTACGAGACGCGGCGCTCACCGAGATCCTGAACGGCGGGCCTCAGCACCACGTCGAAATCGGCGTCGACCGCGGCCGTCGTCGCGAGAGCGAGCCCGAGCCCCTCGGCCACGAGCCCGTGGATCATGTAGAGGTCGTCGGTGCGCATGAGCTCCCGGACCTCGTAGCCCACGGCCCGGCAGGTGCGGCGCAGCACCCGATCGGGCGCCTCGTCGTTGCTGCGACTGCACACCCACGGCACTCGCTCGAGCTCCGCGAAGTCGAGCACCTCCTGCTCGGCCCAGGGGCTCGAACGGCTCACCATGACCCGGTACGGCTCGCTCAGCAGCGGATCGAGCCGGAGGTCCGGCGAGATGAACGCGGGCTCGTCCGAGAAGTCGTAGATGAGGCCGGCGTGCACCTCGCCGCTGCGCAACAGCCGGACGACCTCGGTCGGCTCGGCTTCGATCGCCTCGACCCGCACCGAGTGCCGCTGCTGCATCTGCGCGATCGCAGCGGGCAGCAGGCGCGATCCGACCGACGCGAACGTGCCGACCCGCAGGATCGAGACCCCGGACTCCCGCCGATCGGCGACGATCCGTTCGGCGCGGTCGAGGTGGATGATCGCGCGCTCCACCTCCTCGGCGAACTCGAGGCCCAGAGGGGTCAGCACGGCTCCGGCCCTGCGGCGCTCGACGACGCGTGCCCGCAGGTGCGCCTCCAGCGCGTCGAGGTGGTGGGCCACGGTCGGCACCCCGTAGTGCAGGGCCTCCGCAGCGCGGGTGAGGCTGCCGTGATCGCGGATCGCGAGCAGCACGCGAATCTGTTGCAGGCCGAGCATGTCATACACACTATGACACAGAGGCCGAATATCTGATATTCCCTCGCACACCGGGCCGACGCTACGGTCGAGATCATGCTCACGACCTCCCCCGCCGCAGGCGGCTCCGACGCCGACTCGATCCCCACCGCAGCCGCCGGGACCGCTGCGCTCCCCGAGGCCGGCGCGGCGGAGGAGTCGACGTTCGCCGAGCGCCAGTCGCGCGCGCCCTACGTCGAGGCGCTGCGGAGCCTCGCGGAGATCGACTGGCAGCGGATCCACGTGCCGGGCCACCAGGCACGGGCCGAGAACGCCCCCGGCGTCGCGTCCATCGTGGGCGAGCAGGCGCTCCGCATGGACTTCCCCATGCTGTTCAGCGGCGTCGACCAGCAGACGTGGCAGCTCGTCACCCCCGGCCGCCGCACCCCGATCATGGAAGCGCAGGATCTCGCGGCCGAAGCCTGGGGCGCCGCCCGCACCTGGTTCATCACCACCGGCGCCTCCGGCGGCAACCACATCGCCACGACCGTCGTGCGCGGCCTCGGCACCGAGCTCGTCGTGCAGCGCAGCGTGCACTCGAGCGTGATCGACGGGATCACCCACGTCGGCCTCACCCCGCACTTCGTGCACGGAGCCGTCGACGCCGGCCTCGGCTGCAACCACGGCGTCACCCCGGAGCAGGTCGAGGAGGCGCTCGCCGCGAACCCCGAGAGCGCGGCCGTCTACATCGTCTCCCCCAGCTACTTCGGCGCCGTCGCCGACATCGCCGGGATCGCCGACGTCGCGCACCGCCACGGCGTACCGCTCGTCGTCGACGAAGCCTGGGGCTCCCACTTCGGACTCCACCCGGGGCTCCCGAGCAACGCCGCGCGCCTCGGCGCCGACCTCGTCGTCTCCAGCACGCACAAGGCCGTCGGATCGCTCACCCAGTCGGCCATGATCCAGCTCGGCCACGGTCCCCACGCGCGGGCCCTCGAGTCGCTCGTCGACCGCGTCGTGCGCTCCTACCAGTCGACCAGCACGAGCGCGCTGCTGCTCGCCTCGCTCGACGAGGCCCGCCGCCACATCGTCTCGCACCCCGAGCGGGTCGCCGAAGCGATCGCCTCGGCCGAGGCCGTGCGGAGCCTCGTCAAGAACGACCGCCGCTTCCGCGATGCCACCCCCGACATCCTCGCGAGCCCCGACGCGATCGCGAACGACCCGTTCAAGGTCGCGATCGACACTCGGGGCGCCGGCACCACCGGCGGCGACGCCCACTTCCAGCTCCTCCGCGACCACCGCATCTACTGCGAGCTCTCCACCCCCTCGGCACTGCTGCTGCTCGTCGGCGCGACCTCGCCGCTCGATGTCGACCGCTTCTGGACCGCGCTGCAGGCGCTGCCCGAGGCCGAGATCGAGCCCGAGCGCCCCGTGGCGCTGCCGCCGAGCTGCGAACGCGCCATGGGGCTCGACGAGGCGTTCTTCGCCGACGTCGAGATCGTGGACGCCGCCTCGGCCGTCGGCCGCGTCTCGGCCGACTCCCTCGCCGCCTACCCGCCCGGAGTCCCCAACGTGCTCCCCGGCGAGGTGCTGAGCGCCGATGCGGTAGGGTTCCTGCGCGGCACCGCTGCCACGCCGACCGGCTATGTGCGCGGCGCGAACGACCCCGCGCTCGACACCTTCCGCGTCGTGGCTCACTGACCCCTCCGGTGGACCTCCGGAGGGACGGTCCACCATTCGACCGTTCTTCCCCACCCCATCACAAAGGAGTGTCCGCCATGTCCGTCACCACCTCGAACCCGCCACCCCAGGAGATGCAGCGCGGTCTCAAGAACCGCCACCTGCAGCTCATGGCGATCGGAGGTGCGATCGGCACCGGCCTCTTTCTCGGCTCGGGAAAGCTGATCAGCGTCTCCGGCCCCTCGATCATCTTCGTCTACATGGTGATCGGCTTCTTCGTGTTCTTCATCATGCGCGCCCTCGGCGAGCTGCTGCTGTCGAACCTGCACTACCAGACCTTCGGCGATATCGCGAAGGACCTCATCGGCCCCTGGGCCGGGTTCTTCGTCTCGTGGAACTACTGGTTCTCCTGGGTCATCGCCTGCGTCGCCGACATCATCGCGATCACCGCGTACGTGCAGTGGTTCAACCCCGAGATCCCGAACTGGCTGCCCGCGCTCATCGCCGCCGCCGCGCTCCTCGTGCTCAACCTGCAGCCCGTCAAGTACTTCGGCGAGACCGAGTTCTGGTTCGCGATCATCAAGATCGTCGCGATCCTCGCGCTCATCGGCACCGGCGTCGTCCTCGTGCTCACCGGCTTCACCTCCCCCGAGGGGACCCAGGCCTCGTTCACCCACCTCTGGGACCGCGGTGGCATGTTCCCCATGGGCGCCAGCGGATTCGTCCTCGGGTTCCAGATGGGCATCTTCTCGTTCATCGGCGTCGAGCTCGTCGGCACCGCGGCCGCCGAGACCCAGAACCCGCGCAAGACCCTGCCGAAGGCCATCAACTCGATCGTCGCCCGGATCCTCATCTTCTACGTGGGCGCGCTCGCCGTCATCATGAGCGTCACCCCGTGGGACGAGATCGACCCCGCGAAGAGCCCCTTCGTCTCCACCTTCGCGCTCGCGGGCTTCGGGATCGCCGCCGCCGCGATCCAGCTCGTCGTGCTCACCTCCGCCGCATCCAGCGCGAACTCCGGCCTGTATTCCGGAACGCGCATGCTGTTCGGCCTGTCGAAGGACGGCCACGCGCCGAAGAGCTTCTCGCTCACGGACTCCCGCGGTGTCCCGCGTCGGTCGGTGTTCTTCACCGCGGTGTTCCTGTTCGCCGCGATCCCCCTGCTGTTCGCCGGCGACGGGGTCGTGGCCGCGTTCACCTACGTGTCCTCGATGTGCGCGACCCTGATCCTCTTCACCTGGGGATCCATCGTCGTGAGCTACATCCTCTACCGCCGCCGCTTCCCCGAGCGGCACGAGGCGTCGAAGTTCAAGATGCCGCTGTCGCGTGTCGCCCCCTGGATGGTGCTCGCCTTCTTCGCGTTCATCGCCGGCACGCTGCTCTACGGCGAGGACACCCGACTGCCGTTCCTCGCCATGCCGTTCTGGTTCGCGCTGCTCGCCCTGCTGTGGCAGCTGCGCAAGCGCAAGCTGCTCCGCGAAGGCCGCCCGCTGACCGCGACCGTTCCCACGGTCGCGCATCCCCTCGACCACGAGGACTAGTCGGGACCCCGTTCGACGGGCGAGGCGAGCCGGAATCCGCAACGATTTCGACTCGCCTCGCCCGTCGTCTCGGCGTTGTCCCCGGCCCCGAGTACACTCGTGCCCACTTCCGGTATCCGTGTACCAACGGATCCGGCGCCGGCCCCGACCCCGGGCACGGCCGAGTCCCACCGATCACGGAGGAGTGACCGAATGTCGGAGACCACCACCACGAGCGCCGGCCACGAGAACCTGCAACGCGGCCTCACCAACCGCCACCTGCAGCTCATCGCCATCGGCGGCGCCATCGGCACCGGGCTGTTCCTCGGCTCGGGCAAGGTCATCAGCCTCACCGGCCCGTCGGTGCTCTTCATCTACGCCGTGATCGGCTGCATGATGTTCTTCCTCATGCGCGCCCTGGGCGAGCTGCTGCTCTCCAACCTCAACTACAAGACCTTCGGCGACATCGCGAAAGACCTCATCGGCCCCTGGGCCGGCTACTTCGTGTCGTGGACCTACTGGATCACCTGGGTGGTCATCTGCGTCGCCGACATCATCGCGATCACGAGCTACGTCTCGTACATCAACGCCGACATCCCCAACTGGGTGCCCGCGCTCGTCACCGCGATCGTCCTCACGATCCTCAACCTGCAGCCCGTGCGCTTCTTCGGCGAATTCGAATTCTGGTTCTCGATCATCAAGATCGTCGCGATCCTCGCGCTCATCGTCACCGGCGCGATCCTGCTCGCCACCGGCTTCACCAACCCCGACACCGGCACCAGCTCCTCCCTCGCCCACCTCTGGGACCACGGCGGCATGTTCCCCTTCGGCGCCAGCGGCTTCCTGCTCGGCTTCCAGCTCGGCATCTTCTCCTTCATCGGCGTCGAACTCGTCGGCACCGCCGCCGCCGAGACGAAGGATCCGCATCGCAACCTGCCCCGCGCCATCAACTCGATCGTGGTCCGCGTCCTCATCTTCTACATCGGCGCGCTCACCGTCATCATGGCAATCACCCCGTGGGACAAGCTCGACCCCGAGAAGAGCCCCTTCGTCACCACGTTCGCCTACGCCGGCTTCGGCGCGGCCGCGTTCGCGATCAACCTCGTCGTGCTCACCTCCGCGGCGTCCAGCGCCAACTCCGGCTTCTACTCCGGCACCCGCATGATGCACGCCCTCGCCCACGACGGCCACGCGCCGCGGAGCTTCGCGCTCACCGACAGCCGCGGGGTCCCCCGTCGGGCCGTCTTCTTCTCGGCCGTCTTCGTCTTCTCGTCCGTGCCGATCCTGCTGCTCGGCGACAGCGTGATCGAGGCGTTCACGTTCGTGACCTCGGTCGCGTCGACGTTCATCCTCTTCATCTGGAGCATGATCGCGATCAGCTTCATCTGCTACCTGCGCAAGCACCCGGAACGCCACGCCTCGTCGAAGTTCAAGACACCGCTCCCGCGCATCGTGCCCTGGATCGTGCTCGCGTTCTTCGCGTTCATCCTCGTCACCCTGGCGCTCGCCGACGACACCCGCCTGCCGCTGCTGTTCACCCCGATCTGGTTCGTGGTGCTCGCGGGGATGTGGCAGCTCACCAAGCGCCGCCTCATCAGCGAGGGCCGTCCGCTGACCGCCGCGGTCGAGATCCCGGGCACCGGCGAGGACGCGTAGGCACCGGGGCTCCGGGCGGCGCGAGCCTGCGCTCGCGCGCCGATCCATCCGCATTCGAGTCCGGGCCCTGATGCTGGCGCATCGGGACCCGGACTCGAGTGCTCCCGCCAGGCCCGGCCAGGCGCGCGCCCCGCGGGCTCGCGCCGCCCGGAACCCCGGTTCTCGCGAGGCTAGGCGAACGCGGACAGTCCCGTGATCTCGCGGCCGAGGATCAGCGCCTGCACCGTCTCCGTGCCCTCGTAGGTGTGCAGCGCCTCGATGTCGGCGAAGTGCCGCGCGACGCGGTTCTGCAGCAGGATCCCGTTGCCGCCGAGCAGGTCGCGGGCGTTCGCCGCCATGGCGCGCGCTGTGCGGGTCGACGTGTACTTGCCGAGCGAGGCGCTGGGCCCGGTGAGCTCGCCGGCCGCCTCCACGCGGGTGAGCTGCACGAGCAGGGTCTGCAGCGCGGTGAGCTGGCTGAGCATCTCGGCGAGACGGTTCTGCACGATGGACGACGCGGCGAGCGGACGGCCGAACTGCACGCGCTGCTTGGCGTAGGCGACCGCGGTCTCGTAGACGGCGGTGGCGTGGCCGAGCCCGGCCCAGGCGACGCCGAGTCGGGTCGCTTGCAGCACGCTCGAGGTGTCGCGGAACGAGCGGGCGCCGGGCAGCTTGAGCTCGGGGCCGACGCGCACGCCGTCGTACTCGATGAGCGCCTGCCAGATGGCGCGCAGCGACAGCTTGCCCTCGATGGTCGTGGCTCGATAGCCGGGGGTGTCCTGCGGAACGATGAAGCCCTGCACCTGGCCGTCGTCGCCGCGCGCCCAGGTGATGGTGACGCCGCCGATGCTGCCGTTGCCGATCCACTTCTTGTGGCCGCTGATCACGAAGTCGTCGCCGTCCGACACGGCGCGCGTCTCGAGGCTGACCGAATCGGATCCGTGGGTGGGCTCGGTCAGGGCGAACGAGCCGGGCAGCGTGCCGCGGGCCATCGGCTCCAGGTACTTCGCCCGCTGCTCCTCGGATCCGTGCATCGCGATGGAGCGCAGCGCGAGGCCGCCCTGCACGCCGCCGACGGTGCCGATGGATCCGTCGCCGCGGCTCAGTTCCATGGTGACGAGGCACGCGGCGAGCAGGCTCTGCTCGGGGAAGCCGGGAACCTCGATGCCGTCGCGCAGCAGGTCGAGTTCGCCGAGGCGGGGAATGAGGTGGACGGGGTAATCGGCGCGGTTCCAGTAGTCGTCGATGATCGGCCGCACTTCGTCCTGCACGAACGCGCGGGCGCGGTCCCGGTAGGACCGCTCGTCGGCGGAGAGCCCGGTGAAGACGCCGGCCTGATCGGGGTCGAGCGGCTGCCAGAGGTCGTACTCGGGCTCGGCGGTGCCGAGCGGGACGCGTTCGGGACGGACGTTGGGGCGCGGATCGGACATCGGTGTTCCCTTCTGCGCCGCCCGCGGCGGCGCGGATACGGGATCAGACTCCCGGATCCATCGACGACCCGGCAAGCGGGATGGAGGACCGGCACTGCCGAACGGGCTTCCGCGCTGCATTCGTCGTCGCACTCCCGACAAGGGGATCCCGATCCGGCACGCGAACGCGTGCCGGATCGGGGCCGCTCGGAGGACTCGGAACCGGCGTCGAGGGGCGGGCGGTGCTAGGTGGCGGGGGCGGCGTCGAGGGGCGGGGGTGGTGCGGTGCCGAGGGGCGGGGCGGTGCCGAGGGACGGGGCCGGCGTCGAGGGAGGGTGTTGCTGCCGAAGAACGGCTCGACTTCCGGGCTTTCCACCCGTTCCTCGAAACCTGCACCGTTCCTCGAAACCTGCACCGTTCCTCGAAACCTGCACCGTTCCTCGACAGTGGCACCGTTCCTCGACAGCGGTACCGTCCCTCGACAGTGGCACCGTCCCTCGACAGTGGCACCGATCCTCGACAGCGGCACCGATCCTCGACAGCGGCACCGATCCTCGACAGCGGCACCGATCCTCGACAGCGGCACCGACCCGCGGCACCGCCACCGTTCCCCGACGGCCGCCCCGACCCGCGGCACCGCCACCGTTCCCCGACGGCCGCCCCGACCCGCGGCACCGCCACCGACCCCCGACAGCCGCACCGGCCACCGGCACCGCCCGTCCCGCGACTACAGCACGCTGCGGATGAAGCCGCGGGTGCGCTCGTGCTCGGGCTGCTCGATCACCTGCGCGGGCGGGCCGCTCTCGACCACGACGCCGCCGTCCATGAACACGACCTCGTCGGCGACCTCCCGCGCGAACCCGATCTCGTGGGTGACGACCACCATGGTCATGCCCTCGGCGGCGAGCTCCTTCATCACGTCGAGCACGTCGCCGACGAGTTCGGGGTCGAGCGCCGAGGTGGGCTCGTCGAACAGCATGAGCTTCGGCTTCATCGCGAGCGCGCGGGCGATGGCCACGCGCTGCTGCTGGCCGCCCGAGAGCTGCGACGGATAGTGGTCGGCCCAGGCGTCGAGCCCGACGCGCCGCAGCAGCTCCCGCGCGTTCGCGATCGCCTCCTCCTTACCGCGCCGCGAGACGACGAGCGGCGCCTCGATGATGTTCTCGAGCGCGGTCTTGTGCGGGAAGAGGTTGAAGCGCTGGAACACCATCCCGATGGATCGCCGCTGGCGCGCCACCTCCCGGGGGTGCATCTCGCGCAGATGATCCCCCGCCTCGCGGTAGCCGACGATCTCGCCGTCGACCGTGATGCGTCCGCCGTCGATGCTCTCGAGGTGGTTGATGCAGCGCAGCAGGGTGGATTTGCCCGAGCCGGAGGGCCCGAGCAGCACGGTCACCTGCCCCGCGTGCACGTCCATGGAGATGCCCTTCAGCACCTCGAGCGGACCGAAGTGCTTGCGCACCCCGCGCAGTTGCACGAGTGCCTGATCGCTGAGCTCAGCCATCGCTCCGCGCTCCCTTCTTCCTGCCCTGCAGCTGCACGGCGATCGCCCCGGTGAACTCCTTCGCCTTCTGCAGCGGGGTGGCCGGCGCGTTGCGCTCGACTCCCCTGCCGAAGTGGCGCTCCAGGTAGTACTGCGGGATCGACAGCAGCGAGACGATGAGCAGGTACCAGAGGCTCACGACGATGAGCAGTTCGACCTGCTTGAGGTTCTGCGCCGAGATCTGCGTGGCCCGCGTGTAGACCTCCATGACCGCGATGAGCGACAGCAGCGAGGTGTTCTTGACCATCGAGATGAGCTCGTTGCCGAGCGGCGGGATGATCACGCGCATCGCCTGCGGCAGCAGGATCCGCACGAACGTCGCGAGCGGGCTCATGCCGAGCGATGCGGCGGCCTCGCTCTGCCCGGAGTCGACGGACAGCATGCCGGAGCGGACGATCTCCGCCGAGTAGGCCGCCTCGTTGAGCGTGAGCGCGATGATGCCCGCGACGAGCGGGGTGAGCAGCGAGTTGGTGTCCTGCTGCCAGAACACGATGTCGGTGAAGGGGATCCCGAGCGAGATCTTGTCGAAGATGAGTCCGAAGTAGCCCCAGATGACGATCTGCACGAGCAGCGGGGTGCCGCGGAACAACCAGACGTAGAACGACGAGAACACGACCATGACGGGGTTGCCCGAGAGCCGCATCGCTGCGAGCACGACGGCGAGCACCGTCGAGATCAGCATCGAGACGGCGGTGATGACCAGGGTCAGTCCGACGCCCAGGACGATGTCCTGATTGAAGAGGTACGTACCGACGACCGAGTAGTCGATGTTCTTGTTGGTCGCCAGGGCCTGGGTGAACCAGGCGGCGAAGAGGACCAGGACGATCGCCCAGATCCAGCGGCCGGGCCGCCGGAGCGGCAGGGCTTCGATGTCGAAGCTCCTGTCGCGCTCCGGCGCCGTCGTTGCGATGGCGTTCATGGCCCGGTTCAGCCTTCCGCGCTGGCGCCGTTGACGATGGCCCGGTCGACCGCCAGGTGACCGAGGTGCTGCTTGTCGAGGATCTTCTGGTAGACGCCCTCGTCGATGATCGCCTGCATGGCGAGGCGCAGCGCCTCGGTCAGCTCGGTGTTGGTCTTGAGCGTGCCGATGCCGGTGTAGACGGGGCTGAAGCCGGCGGGGTTCTCGGGGTCGGCGACGCCCTCGAAGTCCTTGCCGTCGCCCGCGGTCGCGACGGTGTACGCGGCGACGGGCGCGTCGGTCACGTAGGCGTCGACGCGGCCGGCCTTGAGCGCGGTCTGCGGGTCCTGCGCGGTCGGAAGCTCCTGCACCTCGATGCCGGACTTGCCCTTCGCGGTGCACTCGGTGACGAGGTCCCGCAGGATCTGCCCCTGCGTCGCCGACTTCTGCACGGCGACCTTGTGTCCGCACAGGTCGAGCAGCGTGCCGATCTTGGCGGGGTTCCCCTTCTTCACGACGATCGTGAAGCCGGCGTGCAGCTCTTCGACGAAGTTGAGGGTCTTCTCCCGCTCCACGGTGTCGTTCATGCCCGACATGATGATGTCGAACTTCTTGGCCTGCAATGACGGGATCACGGTCTCGAACGCCTGGTGCGAGATCTGGATCTTCACTCCGAGCTTCTCGCCGAGCGCCTGTGCGAGGTCGGGGTCGAGTCCGACCTGCTGATCGTTCTCGACGAGGATGAAGGGCGGGTAGGGAATGCCGGCCGCGGCACGGATCACGCCCGCCTTGCGGATCGACTCGGGCAGCGCCTTCGCGGCGGCCTGGTCGATGCCGGAGGTGAGCTTCTCGGTCTTCGCGGTGGCGGCGGGCGCATCGCTCGCCGAGCAGGCGCTGAGGCCGAGCATCGCTGCGGCGGCGGCCGCAGCGGCGATCACGGTCATGGTCTTCTTCATGGTGGTTCCTCTTCCTCGGGGAATCAGTGCGTTGGTGTGGTTGGTGGGGGTTCAGGCCCAGGCCCCGGGGCCGCCCGCGAGGTGCGGCGCCAGGAACTCGGCGTAGGTCTGTCGGCGGACGGCCACACGGGCGTCGCCCTGCCGGCAGAGCACGACCGCGGGCTTGAGGGCGCCGTTGTAGTTGTTCGAGAGGGTGTAGCCGTAGGCGCCGGTGGCGGCGAGCACGACGGTGTCGCCGGCTTCGGGCGAGGCGAGGCGCGCACCGTCGACCAGCAGATCGCCCGACTCGCACTGCCTGCCGACGAGCTGCGCCGTGGTGTCGGGCTCCCGGTCGGCACGATCGGCGATGACCGGCGTGAACTTCGTTGCGGTCAGGGCCGCGTTCATCTGGTCGGCGAGACCGCCGTCGACGGCGACGAAGGTGGCGGCGGTGCGCTTCACGTTGTTGACCCGGTACACGGTGACGCCGGCGCGGGCGACGAGCGAGCGCCCGGGCTCGATGAGGATCCGGCTCTCCGCCGGAAGCCGTCGGCGCGCGACCTCGGTGAGCGTGTCGAGGTAGGCGTCGATCGAGGGCGCCTCCTGCCCGCCGTGGTATTCCGCTCCGAGGCCTCCGCCGAGGTTGTAGATCTCGAACTCCCCGATCCCGGCGATCGCCTCGACGGCGCGCGCGAACGGATCGAGATCGAGGATCTGCGACCCGATGTGCATGTGGACGCCCCGGACGCGGATCGTCGGGTGATCGCGCAACCGCTCGATGAGCGCCTGCGCCTGCGGGATCGGCAGACCGAACTTGGACTTCGTGCCGCCCGTCGACACCGACTTGTGCGTGCGCGGATCCACTCCGGGGATCACTCGCACGAGCACGTCCTGCGGACGATCCAGCAGCGCGTCGAGGCGCTCCACCTCGGCCTCGCCGTCGACCACGATCAATCCGATGCCCGCCTCGACGGCGAGCCGCAGCTCTTCCTCGCTCTTGGCGTTGCCGTGCAGGTGGATGAGCTCCGGATCGACGCCCGCTTCGAGGGCGAGCAGCAGTTCGCCCGCACCGGCGACGTCGATGCCGAGCCCTTCGGCCTCCGCGATCCCGTAGGCGGCGAGCACCGGCAGCGACTTCGAAGCGAAGGTGACCTGGCTGTTCGGCCAGCGTGCGGCGAGGCCGTCTCGGTACTCGCGCATGCGTTCGCGCAGGCCCTGCTCGTCGATCACGTAGAGCGGGGTGCCGTGCTCTCGGGCCAGCTCGGGGACGGAGCATCCGCCGATCTCCAGCGTTCCGTCGGCGCGGACCCCCGAGTACTTCGGGAAGATCCTCGCCATCCGCTGGTCGTAGAAACCGCTCACGCCCCACACTCCTTCGTTTTCGGTGACGGTACGAATGTAGGAGCCGCACACCTCGCCACCCCTATCGGATTCGATAAAATGTGAGCGTGAGATCATCGATTTCGAGCATCATCGCGACGTCGCCCTTCGCGAGCGGCCTGCCGCTCGACGACCTGCTCGCGCAGCTCGGCTCCGCGACGCTGCGCCGGATCGTCCGACCGGACTCCGGCGAGGGCGGGATCGCGCCACCCGTTCAGGGCGTCGCGTTCCTCGACGCCGACGCCGTCGAGCAGCTGCCCGCCGGACAGCTGCTCCTGCTCACCTCGCACGCGATGCTGCCCGACGACCGCGTCGCGGAACTCTGCAGCACGGCCGCCGCCTCGCGCGCGAGCGGGATCGTGGCTCGCGCGATCCCCGCCGATGCGCCGCTCGCCGTCTCGTGCGCACGCCACGGGCTCCCCTCTTCGAACTCGACCCACAGGTCGACTGGCGCCAGTTCGACGCGCTCGTGAGCCGTCTGCTCGGCGAGCACGGGTCCGGCCTGCAGCTCGGCCCGACCTCGGGCGACAAGCTCTTCTCCCTCGCCAACTCCATCGCCGGGGTGTTCCGCGGCTCGGTCGCGATCGAGGATCACCGGCGCAACATCCTCGCGTACTCTGCCATGCCCGATCAGGCCATCGACGACCTGCGGGCCAACGGGATCCTCTACCGCCGGGTGCCCGACAAGTCGATCAACGAGGTGCGCTACCGCCAGATGTTCGCCGCTCAGGGCGTCGCGCGTTTCGCCCGGAGCGACACCGAGGCGCCGCGCGCGGCGATCGCGATCCGCGCGGGCAGCATCCCGCTCGGATCCATCTGGGCGATCGACCCCGACGGGGAGGATCTCTCCCTCCCCTTGCGCCGGCGAAGCAGGAGGTGCTCGAACAGGGTGCCCTGCTCGCCGCCGACTATCTCGTCGACGCCTGGCGCTTCGACCACGGCGATACGCGCTCGCGCGAGGCCGCACTGCGGCGAGCGCTGCAGGGCGCACCGCAGGAGAACGATCAGACGGTGCTCGGCTTCCGCCCGACCCAGCAGGTGGTCCTCGCGGCCCTGCTGCCGAACGGCGAGCGCTCCACGGACGCCGAGCTCGGCGAGATCCGAGCCGGGGCCGCGCGGCATCTCTCGGTGTACTTCCCCGGCAGCGTGTGCGTCGCGCTCGACGGCGCGGTCGTGGCGCTCGTGCCGAGCGGATCCGCCGAGGAGGTGGGCCGTTCGTTCGCGCGGTTGCTGCCCGAGCTCCGTCGGTTGACGGGGGCCGAGTGCCGGGTCGGCCTCGACGAGCCTCGCCGGTTCCGCCGATCGCTCTCCGGGCGCCACGAGCGCGCGCGCCTGGTGGCGGAATGCGCTCGGGAGCGCGGCCTCGAGATCGCGACGACGCGCGAGGTGCAGGCGCAGCTCGTGCTGCGCGAGTGCGGGGCGGCGCTGCGCGGCGCTCGGCTCTCGACGGAGGACGCCGAAGCGCTGCTGGAGCCCGATGCGGCGGACGCGCGCGCGACGCTGCTCACCTGGCTGGAGGAGCAGGGCAGCGCTCCGCGGGTCGCTGCGCGGCTCCGGCTGCACGAGCAGACCGTGCGCTATCGGGTGCGGCAGGCCGTCGCCCGGTACGGGCTCGACCTCGACGACTCCGACCGGATGCTCGCGCTCTGGCTGCAGCTGCGCACTTCGGCGACGGATCGGCGGGGATAGGCTTCCCCCATGGCCGCATCAGACACGGGATCCGCAGACCCGGGCGCAGCGGAGGCGCGGACCGAGGCGGAATCGGCCGCAGCGAACGCGGCCGCGAAGACGGGCGCGGTGGTCGGCACGACGGCGGGCATCGCCACCCTCTTCCTGCTGCTCCGCCTGCTCGCGGTCTCCGAGTGGACCTGGGGAACGGCCGGCGCCGTAGCGGACTCGTTCGATTTCGGCGACGCGCTGCCCATCGCCTTCGGCACCCTGTTCGCGCGTCCGGAGCTGACGGGCGCCCTCATCGCGCTGCTGCTCCCGCTCGCACTGCTCCACGTGCTGTGGCCCATCGGCGGCCGCACGGCCGCGCCGAGCCTCGGCCGCGTGCTCGTCGCGGTCGCGCTCCTCACGATCGCCTACGTCTGGATCCGCACCTTCCACTCCTGGTGGGTCGGGATCGGTGCGCTCGCATTCGGAGGCCTGCTCGTCGCAGCCCGGCTCATCTGGAAACGCGGGATCGGGCATCGCATCGTCGCGGCGGCGATGCGGAGCGTCGGCGCCGTCGCCGTGATCGGGATCCTCCTGCTCGCGGTGCTCGTCGATACGCCGTGGATGTCGAAGGAGCGGCTCGAGACGGGCACCGGCGCGCTCGAGGGCTGGGTGCTGGAGGTGCAGCCCGGGTTCCTCAAGGTGCTGACCGAGCATCGCGAGGTCGAGATCCTGCCCACGGCCGAGGTGCGGTCGCGCACGATCATCGAGGAGTGAGCCGGGGCGTCTCCGGCCTACGCTCCGCGATCGATCATGGTCGAGAGCGAGAACGAGGTGACGGTGTTGGCGACGCCGGGCAGCGCGCTCACCTCCTCCCAGATCTCCTGCACCCGCTCGACCGAGTGCGCGTCGACCCGCACGAGGAGGTCGTACTCCCCGGTGAGGATGTCGCACCGCACGATTTCGGGGATCTTCGCGATGCGCACGAGGACCTCGGCCCCCGCATCCGATCGCTCCGGTAGACGAAGAGCACGGCCGACACCCGCTCCGCAGTGCGGTCCCGTCCGCGCACGACCGTGTACCCCTGGATCGTGCCGTCGCGCTCCATGCGTTCGATGCGCAGGCGCACCGCGTTGCGGGAGAGGTTCACGCGCTGCCCGAGCGCGACGAGCGGGATCCGGGCGTTCGCCGCGAGCTCCGCGAGGATCCGGGTGTCGACCGCGTCCCGGCCGGCCATGGTCCGCCGCCTCAGCCTTCGGCGAAGGTGCGGTCGAGCGCCGCAACGATATCGGCGAGCAGGTCGGCCCGGTCCTCGATCCCGACGGAGAGCCGCAGGTGCCCGAAGCGGCGGAACTCCTCCGGATAGGCCGCTACGCGGCCGCCCTCGGTCCCGACGTGGACGATGAGCGAGTCGTCGTGCCCGAGGGAGAAGCCCGAGGTGATGAGCCGCAGCTCGGAGACGAAGCGGTTCTGCGTGTCGGGGGTGCCCCGAACCGCGAACGCGATGGTGCCGCCGAAGCCTTCGCCGCCGAACTGACGCACGGCCAGCTCGTGCTGCGGGTGACCGGGCAGCCCCGGGTAGTACACGTACTCGACGCGCTCGTCCGCCGCCAAGCGCTCGGCGATCGCCTGCGCGGAGTCGAACTGCTGCCGCAGTCGGAGCGGAAGGGTGACTGATCCGCGCTGGATCTGCCACGCGTTGAAGGGCGAGATGATCCCGCCCACGTCGACCATCGCGTCCGCCTTGATCGGCTCGATGAGCGCGTGCGAACCGATCACGGCTCCTCCCATGGCGTCGCCGTGCCCGTTGATGTACTTGCTCAGCGAGTGGACGACGAGATCGGCGCCGTCGGCCAGGGGACGGTAGAACGGCGGCGGCGAGAAGGTGGAGTCGACCATGAGGATCGCATCGTTCTCGTGGACGACGCGGGCGATCGCCGCGACGTCGGTGATGGTGGTGGTGGGGTTCGCGATGGCCTCGATGCAGACGAGGCGGGTGTTCGGTCGCATCGCGCCTCGCACCGCGGCCTCGTCCGTGGTGTCGACGAAGGTCGCCTCGATGCCGTAGCGGCCGGGCAGGAGCTCGGTCCAGAGACGCCAGGTCGCCTCGTAGGTGATGTCGCCCACCACCACGTGGTCCCCCGCGCGCACGTGGGTGAAGAACACGGCGTGCAGGGCGGCGACCCCGCTCGCCAGTGCGACCGCTGCTTCCCCGCCGTCCAGCGCGGCGAGCTTCTCCTCCAGGGCGACCTGATTGAGGCCGCTGTTCCGGGTGTACAGCCCGGGCGACGTGGCCGACCAGCTGATCTCGCTGGGGTCCTCGGGCAGCTGGTACGAGTTCGACATCACGAGCGGCGTCCGCAGGGCCTGAGTGCTGTCGAGGCGGATCCCTCCGTGCACCGACAGGCTCAGCGGCGCGAGGGTATGGGGACGGGTCTTGTCGGGTCGGGCTTCGCGCATCGCTGCTCCTCGCTCGAACACACCACTCGGCGTGCATTATGAACATTTTGAGATGACAATAACACACGCATTTGCGGTTCCGACACCACCGGTGTCGCTAGGCTGGGTCTCATGAATGCGAGGACGAGCATGGGCCGGGGCATGGAGGTGCTCGGGGCGCTCGGACGGGCGACCCGCACCCTCCCGCGCGGGATGAGCGTCACCGAGATCGCCGAGATCGCCGGGAGGGACCGCTCCCAGGTGTCGCGATCGCTCGGCGCGCTCTCCGACTCCGGCTTCGCCGAGCGGGACGCGCTCGGCTACCGCCTCGCCCCCGAGGTCGCCGCCACCGCGCAGGCGCTGACCGCGCACCGGCTCCGCACCGACGGGGTCAGCGTGCTCGAAGCCCTGAGCGAGGCGGTCGGCACCCCGTGCTTCCTCGGCCAGCTCGCGGGAGACAGCACGGTCACCATCGCCGAGTCGGTTCCGGCGTCATCGGGACTCGTCGCCTCCTGGATCGGTCGCGCCTACCCGGCGTTCTGCAGCGACGCGGGCCAGGCGGTGCTGTGGGATGCGGACGATGCGGAGATCCGCGCCGTCCTCGCGGCATCGGACTTCACGACGGGCGGTCCCCGCGCGGTGCGCGACGCCGACGAGTTCATCGCGCGCCTGAACGTGGCGCGCGATCGCGGGTACAGCATCGTGATCGAGGAGGCGGAACCCGGCCTCGCCTCGGTGGCTGCGCCCGTCTTCGATGCCCGGGGCGAAACGGTCGCCGCGCTGCAGCTCGTCGGACCCGTGCGCGAGCTCGGGCCCCGGATCCCGGAGCTCGGCGAACGCTGCCGCGCCTCAGCCGGGGTGCTCGGCGCCGCCCTCCGCGGCGAGCGCGGTGAGGTGCTCGGCAGCTGATTCCAGCTCCGACCGGAGCGCGGCCTCGCTCCCGTCGTCCTGATGGCACGCGGCGCTCACGCTCGCGATCACCCGGTCCTCGACCAGGATCGGCGCGGCGAGCTCGAGAATCCCGTACTCGAACTCCTCCTCGGCGCGGACCATCCCGGCCGACCGGTCCCGCTCCATCAGCGCGACCACCTCGGACGGCGAGGTCGCGGCGCGCGGGCCGCCGGCGCCGACGAAGTCGACCCCCGCCAGGCGCGCGCTCAGTTCCTCCGCGCTGTCCCGCCAGAACAGCGCGCGTCCTCCGCCGGTGCACCAGGCGGGCACGACCATTCCGGGCGTCGTGGCCGCGCCCGGTGCCCCGGGACCGGCTTCGTGCCTGAGCAGCACCGCGCGGGCGCCGCTCGGCGCCCAGACGCGCACGCTCGCGCGAACGAGCGATGCGATGCGGCGCAGTTCGCTCCGGGCCGAGCGCAGCCAGGGCTCGTGCAGCGCGCTCGCGAGCGCGAAGTAGGCCGGCCCGACCCGGAACACCGCGCCCTCGTCGCGCAGGAGGTATCCGAGATCGACGAGCTCCTGGGTGAGCCGCGACACGCGGCTGCGCTCGATCCCGGTCCGCTCGGAGAGCCGCAGCGCCGTGAACCCGGACCGGCCGCTCCGCTCCCGCTCCGCGACGACGCGCACGAGCAGCGCGCCCTGGGCGAGCGAGGACGGGGTTGCGGCCATGGACTCAGGCTACCGGCTCGCGCGGGAGGATCCTCCCCAGCCCCGTGTAGGTGGCCGCGGCGATCTGGCCGGAGGCCAGTTCCAGCGCGGCACCGTCGAGTTCCGCGTCGCCCTGCCGTCCGAGGAGGACGACCTCGTCGCCGGGACCGGCGCCGGGCACGTCGGTGACGTCGATCGCGAGGGTGTTCATCGCGAGATGGTCGACGATCGGCACGTGCCGCCCGCCGACCAGCGCGCGTCCCCGTCCGCCGAGCGCTCGCGGGATCCCGTCGCCGTAGCCGAGCGGGACCGTCGCGATACGGGTCTCCGCGTCGAGCCGGTGGCGGCGCTCGTACCCGACCGTGCGCCCCGCGGGATACCGGCAGACCGTGCTGATCTCGGAGACGATCCGCATCGCGCTGCGCTGCCAGGGCGCGGCGGCCGAGGAGTCGCCGTACAGCGCCGCCCCGATGCGTACGAGCTCGAGGCGCGACTCCGGCACTTCGAGGGCCGCGAAGGAGGTGGCGCAGTGGCGCTGCACCCCTGCGGCCCGGTCCGGCCCGAGCGCCTCGAGGACCCGGTCGGCGTCCGCCCGGAACGCCGAAAGGCCCTCCCGCACGTCCCGCGCGTCCTCCCGCGGGAAGTGCGCGGCGATACCGCGCACGTCGAGTCCGCCGCTGGCGACGATCCCGGCGAGTTCGGCTTCGGCGCCCGACGCGCCGAGATCCAGGCTCTCCTTCGACAGCCCCGTCGAGTTGAGCGCGAGATGCACCGGGATCGATTCGCCGACGGCTTCGGCGACCCCGGCCAGCGCGCGAGCGTGGGCGGCCCCTCCCAGCCATTCCTCGACCGCCAGCGGCAGGGCCTCGCGCGCCTCGGCGGGCGTGGCGGCGCGAACCCTGAGTATCCGGCCGTGGAAGCCCAGGTCACGGATCAGCCGCGCCTCGGAATTGCTCACGATCCCGACCGCGGGGACGCCCGCCGCGAGCATCAGGGGAAGCACGTGCTCGATCCCGTGCCCGTACGCATCGGACTTCAGCACCGCGCACACCTCCGGCGAACCGCCGCCCATCTCCGCCAGCACATGGCGGAGGTTCGACTCGATCGCGGCGCGGTCGACCTCGACGCGGGCGCCCCCGGCGGTCACGCGCCCTGCCGCTGAGCCGCGGATGCGTCGACGCCGCTGCCGGCGACCGCGTTCGCGACGTCCGCGCCCGGAGACGAGCTCGACGCCGCACCGGTCGTCGCGTCGACCCCGCGTTCCGAGCGGCGCCGACCGTGCCGCCACCAGAAGTAGAGGTAGCAGAGCCCGACGAAGGGGATCCCGAAGTAGAGCGCAGCGACCTGGTTCGGATCGAACGCGACGCCGATCATCGAGATGGCGAGCAGCACGAACGCGAGGATCGGCACGAACGGGAACAGCGGAGTCCGGTAGCCGAGCGATGCGACGTCGCCCCCGGCCCGCACGAAGGCCCGACGGTGGAAGAACAGCGACGCGACGATCGACATCCACACCGCGACCACCGCGAAGCCGGCGATCGAGACCAGCACCAGATAGACGGTCTCCGCCGCGGCGACGCTCGAGATGAGCGAGGCGAGGCCGCCGACCATGCTCACACTGAGCGCGACGAGCGGGATGCCCCTGCGGGTGAGCCGGGTGAGCGCACGCGGCGCGTGCCCTTCCTCCGCGAGCGAGAAGAGCATGCGCGCGCAGGAGAAGAGCCCGGAGTTGCCGGCGGAGAGCAGGGCCGTGATGATCACGAAGTTCATGATGTCGGCGGCGTACGGGATGCCGATGTACTCGAACACGGTCACGAACGGCGAGTCCGTCACGCCGGTCTTCTCGTAGGGCACGAGCGCGGCGATCACGGTGATCGCCCCGATGAAGAAGATCACGAGCCGCAGCACGGTCGAGCGGAGCGCGCGCGGGATGTTGCGAGCCGGATCCAGGGTCTCGCCGGCGGCGACGCCCACCAGTTCGGAGCCGCTGAAGGCGTAGAAGACCGCGAGGGCCGTCACGAGGACGCCGCCGAGCCCCGTCGGGAAGAGCCCGGCCGGGGTCGAGAAGTTCTCGAAGAGGACCGCGGGGTGGGGCTCGGCCGAGAACGGGGTGAACCCGAAGATCGCCGCACCGCCGAGCACGATGAGCGCGATGATCGCCGCGACCTTGATGAGCGAGAACCAGAATTCGGTCTCGCCGAAGACCCGGGCGGAGATGGCGTTGATCGCGAAGAGCGCCGCGGCGAACACGAGGCACCAGACCCAGACCTCCACGCCGGGGAACCAGCGCTGCATGAGGATGCCTGCTGCGGTGAACTCGGAGCCGAGCGCGACGACCCAGCAGAGCCAGTACAACCAGGCGGTGGTGAAGCCGGTCGCGGGCCCGATCGCGCGCGCCGCGTAGATGTGGAACGCGCCGGACACCGGGTAGGCGACGGCGAGCTCCCCGAGGCAGGCCATGACGAGCCAGACGACGACCGCGCCGATGCCGTAGGCGATGACGGCGCCGAGGGGGCCCGCCTGGGAGATGGTGTAGCCGGAGCTCAGGAAGAGCCCCGATCCGATCACGCCGCCGAGCGCGATCATGATGAGGTGTCGCGCGCCCATGGAGCGCTGCATCCGGCGCAGTGGCACCTGGGTGGCGGTGGTGCGCGGGAGGGCGTTCGGGAGGTCCGAATCCGATCCGGTGGAGTTCATTGGCTCGCCTTCGAGTCGATATGGAGTACAGGACACCTATCTGTGCATCATAGCCACTTTTGCGTGAAGATACGGCACACGTCGGGTGCGTTGACGACGGTAGCCCGCTTCATCGTCGAAACCAGCGCCCCTCGACTACGGTCGAGCGTTCCGGTCGAACCGCGAGCGAAACGTCCGCGTTCGCTGGCGCTCCGTCAGCTGCGTACGGACACCGGCCCCGGCGAATCTGGATGCATCCAGTCCCGAACCAGACCTCAGGAGATTCGGCCATGCAGCACTACTCACTCGCACTCATCGGCTTCGGCGGCGTCGCCCGAGCCCTCGCCGAGCTGATCCGCGACGACTCGGAACGCCTCGAAACGGAGCTCGGCTTCGGCCTCCGGGTCGTCGCCATCACCGACCTCAACCTCGGCTCGCTCGTCCAGCCGGACGGCATCGACCTCGCCGAGGTGCTCGCGCTCCCCGCGGCGCCAGCTTCGCCGGGTTCGCCGGCGGGAGCGCGGAGGCCGACAACGAGCGCGTCATCCGGGAGGCCCCGGCCGACATCGTCATCGAGGCGACCTTCACGAACCCCGAGACCGGGGAACCGGCCGTCTCCCATGTCCGCTGGGCGCTCGAGAGCGGCAAGCACGTCGCGACGACGAACAAGGGGCCGGTGGCGCTCGCCGGACGCGAACTGCTCGAGCTCGCACACCGCTCGGGACGCCGGTTCGAGTTCGAGGGCGCCGTCATGAGCGGCACTCCGGTGCTGCGTTTCGCCGCACGGCAGCTCGCCGGAGCCCGCATCTCCGCGGTGCAGGGGATCCTCAACGGCACCAGCAACTACATTCTCGGGCGTCTCGCCGACGGCCTCGATCTCCCCGCAGCCATCGCCGAGGCGCAGGCGCTCGGGTACGCCGAAGCCGATCCCACCGCGGACGTCGGCGGGTCGGACGTCCGCCTCAAGGTCGCGATCCTCGCCCAGCAGGTCCTCGGCGCCGACCTCGGTGCCGACGAGATCCCCACCACCGGCATCACCGGCATCACCGCCTCCGACATCGCCGACGCCGCCCGCGACGGCCGGCAGTGGCGGCTCGTCGGAACCGCCGAGCGCGGCGCCGACGGGGTCGTCACCGCGAGCGTCGCCCCGGTCGCACTGCCCGCCGACCACCCCCTCGCGGCGATCTCGGGCCCCACGAACGCGGTCACCTTCGACACCGGCATGCTCGGCCGGGTGACCGTCTCCGGGCCGGGAGCGGGTCGCATCGAGACCGCGTACGCCCTGCTCTCCGACATCATCGCGATCCACGGCGGGAGCGGACGATGAACGCGGCACTCGCGATGTGCGCTGCGCCGGTGGACTCGATCGCCCCGGACCGCACCACCGCGGCGGAGCTGGTCGTCGTGAACCCCGCGACCGGCTCCGAGATCGGCCGACTTCCCCAGCAGCGGCCGGAGGATCTCGGGGGATCCTCGCGACCGCACGATCCGGACGTGCCACCGCCCGGGGCCTGTCGCGTCACCGACGCGCCGAGATCCTCGACGGCGCCGCATCGGCCCTGCGGGAACGCGCCGAGGACTTCGCGGCGCTCATCGTGCGCGAGGCCGGGAAGACCGTGACGCAGGCCCGGAAGGAGGTCGGTCGCGCGGCGAACACGCTGTCGCTCTCGGCCGCAGAGGCACGCCGGAGCGGCGGGGAGGTGATCCCCTTCGACGCCTTCGCCGGTGCCGAGGACCGCCGCGGGTGGTTCACCCGGGAGCCGCTCGGCATCATCCTCGCGATCACGCCCTACAACGACGCGCTGAACCTCGTGGCGCACAAGCTCGGACCGGCGCTCGCGGGCGGCAACGCCGTGATCCTGAAACCCGCCCAGCAGACCCCGTTCACCGCGCGCAAGCTCGTGGACCTCCTGCGCGAGTGCGGCCTGCCCGAGGAGGTCGTGACCGTCGTCCACGGCGATCGCGAGCTCGCCCAGGCGCTCGTCTCGGCACCGGAGATCCGCATGGTCTCGTTCACGGGAGGCTTCCGGACCGGTGAGGCCATCGCCCGTGCCGCCGGCATCAAGCGGCTCGCCATGGAGCTCGGCGGCAACGCGCCCGCGCTCGTCTTCGACGACGCCGACCTCGACCTCGCGGTCGAGGCCACGGTGTCGGGCGCCTTCTGGGCGGCCGGGCAGAACTGCATCGGGGTGCAGCGCGTCCTCGTGCAGCGCGGGGTGTTCGAGCGCTTCCGCGCGGCCTTCGTCGAGTGCACCCGCCGGCTCGTCACCGGCGATCCGCAGGACGAGCGCAGCGACGTCGGCCCGATGATCGATCCCGCGGCCGCCGCTCGGGCCGCCGCGGTCGTCGCTTCAGCGGTCGCGCACGGCGCGACGCTGCTGTGCGGAGGCGAGGCCCAGGGGCCCTACCTGCAGCCCGCCGTGCTCGAGAACGTCCCGCGAACGCATCCCCTCCACACCGAGGAGGCGTTCGCCCCCGTCGTGCTCCTCGAACCCTTCGACACGGTCGACGAGGCGTTCGAACAGGCGAACGCGCTCGATTACGCACTGCAGGCCGGGGTGTTCACCTCGGATCTCGGCATCGCGCTCCGCGCCGCCGAGGAGATCGAGGCCGGCGGGGTGATGATCAACGACTCCTCCGACTTCCGGGTCGATGCCATGCCCTTCGGCGGCGCGAAGTACGGCAGCATGGGCCGAGAGGGGGTGCGCTTCGCCTACGAGGAGATGACGCAGCCGAAGGTGGTCTGCCTGCGCAGCGGCGGAACCGCCTGACGCTCCGGCGAGGCGCGGCGGTGGCCGCCGGCGGTTCACCGCCGCCCGGCGTCCACCGCCCGGCGCTCAGCGCGCGGCCATGCGGATCGCACCGTCGAGCCGGATCGTCTCGCCGTTGATCATGGGGTTCTCCACGATCTGGGTGACGAGCAGCGCGAACTCCTCCGGCCGACCGAGCCGAGCCGGGTGCGGCACCTGCGCTCCGAGCGACGCGCGCACCTCGTCGGGCAGCCCCGCGAGCATGGGCGTCTCGAAGATGCCCGGCGCGATCGACACGACCCGGATCCGGTGCTCGGCGAGCTCGCGGGCGATGGGCAGCGTCATCCCGGCGATCGCGGCCTTCGAGGCGGCGTAGGCCGCCTGCCCGATCTGCCCCTCGAACGCGGCGACGGAGGCCGTGTTCACGATCACGCCCCGCTCCTCGGCGTCGGCAGGCTCCTGCTGCTGCATGCGCTCCGCCGCGAGTCGCACCACGTTGAACGTACCGATCAGGTTGATGTCGACGACGCGTCGGAACAGATCGAGCGGGAACGGCCCCGAACGGCCGACCACCTTCGCGGCGTCCGCGACGCCGGCGCAGTTGACCGCGAGCCGCAGCGGACCGAGATCGGCGGCGATGTCGAGGGCCGCGCGCACCTGCTCCTCGTCGCGCACGTCGGCGGTCGCGACGCGCAGCCGGGTGCCGTGCTCGGCGGCGAGCCGCTCCCCGCGGGGCCCGGGAGGTCGAGCACGACGACGCTCGCCCCGCGCTCGAGCAGCCTCAGGGTCGTCGCGAGGCCGAGCCCCGACGCCCCTCCGGTGACGACCGCGACTCCGGTGTCGATGCGCATGTCGAGCCCTCCCTCGGGATTCGGGATCCTGTTCGGAGCGTACCCCGGGAGCCCGTGCGCCGGTAGGGCGAACCGCGCTGACTGGGCGTTCGCCCGAAGAACATCTGATGATGTAGAGGGTGACCTAAGATGAATGCGTGAACGTCGATCCGCTGCCCTCCGAGGAGTTCCTCTTCGTCGACCCCAATTACCTCGACTGCGTGCTCGGGGCGAGTTGCGGCGCCGACCTCGACGGCCTGCGCGCCTGGTGCGCGGCGCTGCCGGAGGCCAGCTACGGGCACGTCTTCGTCGAAGCCGATGCGGCCGAGCTCACCGAGCCGATCCTGGCTCCGCCGGGCATCGGCATCACACGCCTCTCCCCGCAGCCGGTTCGTCCCCGGGTACCGCGCTCATCGGCGCCGTCGATGCGTGGTTCGACGAGTGGCTGCGCGGCGATCCCCTCAGCGGACGCCACTTCGCCATGTGGACGGGAGCCCGCGATCTCCCGAGCGTGCACGAGTTCTGGACCCGCATCGAAGCGGAGCTCGCGCAGGTCTGGGCCGCGGCAGCAGAACGGCGACCGACGCTGTGACGCATCGGTCGCCGTTCCGAGGGTTCGCGCGGCCCGGGGCCGCGCGGTGCCGCAGGGGCACCGCTCAGGATCAGTCCGCGTAGTGGGAGAAGAGGAACCAGCGGTCCTTGTCGAGCTCCTGCGCCACGGCGATCGCGATGTCCTGGCTCACGGGATCGATGTCGTCGAGGCCCTTGACCGCGGCGTACACCGTCGCGATGACCGCGTCGAGCTGCGCGACGACCGCGCGGACCGTGTCAGCCGACTGCTGGAAGCCGGCGCTCAGCTCGGGGGTGGTCGTCTGCGCGGCGACCGAACCGACACGGGCGTCGACCGGCAGGCCGAGGGCGACGATCCGCTCGGCGACGGTGTCCGCACCGTCCTGGGCGTGGGCGACGACCTGGTCGAGGAACTCGTGCACACCGATGAAGTTCGCCCCGCGCACGTGCCAGTGCGCCTGCTTGCCGTTGATGGCGAGCGCCACGAGATCGCGCACGACCGGGCCGAGGTAGCGCTCGACACCCGCCGCGCGATCGAGGTCGCCCTTGGCGACGGTGACGGTGGGGTTCTGGGTGGAGGTCATGAAATCGGGGTCCTTTCCTTCTCCGAGTGCACGGGCCGGGATTCCAGGGGTTCGGATCCGTCCGTTGCCCACCACGCTACTCAGATTTCGCGCCGCCACAAGCAAGGAAAGGCTTGCCTGATCAGGACCGGACAGGCGCCCGAACGACGGAGGAACCGTGTCAGCACCACGCACTGAGGCCCTCGAAGCCGTGCGCAATCGTCGCTCGCACTCGAGCGTCACCGAGGAAGCTCCCAGCTCCGCGGAGCTCGCCGAACTGGTGGCCGCGCTGTCGAGCGTCGCCGACCATTCGGGGCTGCGCCCCTGGCGGCTGATCGAGCTCCGGGACGACGACCGGGACGCCATCGCGACGGGTCTCGCCGCGGCCGACGGCGGTGACGAGAAGGCTCGGGAGAAGTACGCGAGGAAGGCGAGGCGGGCCCCGCTGGTGCTCGCGATCGTCGTGAAGCCTCGACCGAGCGGGAAGGTGCCCACGTGGGAGCAGGAGGCCGTGGCCTCCGGCGTCGCGCACCTGCTGTCGCTGCTGCTGCACGAGGCGGGTTGGGGCGTGATCTGGCGCACCGGTCCCCTCACCCGGACCGAACCCGTGCACCGCGCGCACCGGCTCGCGCCCGACGAGTACCTGCTCGGCTGGCTCTACGTCGGCGGGATCCCCGAGAAGGACCGGAAGCAGAAGCCGCGCAAGCCGCTGCGGGTCGAGGAGGTGCTGAGCCCCCTCGACTGACGGGACGCGCCGCTCGCCCCGCGGTCAGCGCCCGGCCTCGATCACCGCGCAGGACCAGATCCCGATCAGCGCGATCCCGGCGAGGGCGAGCATGCCCCCGGCGAGCCCGCGGAGCCTTCGGGGCCCCGGCGAGGAGGCGAGCCGGATCACGATCATGATCGCGTAGACCAGGGCGATGGTGCTCGCGACCACGATCGCGAGGCCCCGTGACCTGCCGCTCCCGGCGAAGATCAGCAGCCCGAAGGGGACGAGGGCGAGCACCAGGAAGAGCGCGCCCATGACGAGCCAGATGCGCCCGCTGGACGTTTGCAGGGCCGGCTGATTCGCCATCCGCGTCGGATCCCGTTCCGGGCCGCGGGCCGGCTCCGCTCCCCCGTCATGCGCGGGATCGCCCGCGCCGCGCGCTCGGCTCATCGTCGCCCCTCCCTCAGGCGGTCTGCCCGGGATGCGGCCCCTCGCCGATCTCCTCGACGAGCTTCGCGCAGAACGCCGGGAGGTCGTCGGGAGTCCGGCTCGAGACCAGTCCCTGGTCGACCACGACCTCCTCATCGACCCAGTTGGCGCCGGCGTTCTGCAGGTCGGTGCGCAGGCTCGGGTAGCTCGTGAGCGTGCGTCCGTCGACCACCCCCGCCTCGATCAGGATCCATGCTCCGTGGCAGATGACGCCGACCGGCTTGTGCTGCTCGAAGAAGGCGCGCGCGAAGTCGCACGCGGCGGCGTCCATGCGGAGCTGGTCCGCGTTCTGCACCCCGCCGGGCAGGACCAGTGCGTCGAAACCGTCGGCAGAGGCCCCGGTGACACCGAGATCCACCCGCTGCTCATGTCCTTTCGCTCCGGTGATCGAGCCGCTCTTCGGCGATACGAGACGCGCGTCCGCGCCCGCCTCGACGACCGCCTCCCACGGTGCGGTCAGCTCGCTGTCCTCGAAGCCGTCCGTCGCCAGGAACGCCACGTTCGTCCCCTGGATATCCGTCATCTGCCCGTTCCCTCCGTCGGTGCCGTGTCTCGCGCGCCGAACGGTGCGCGTGCCGACAGGCTCGCAGGCCCGAGGGCGGCGGGTCAGGGGTGGCCGAGCACGGTGCCCCGTGCTATCTTCCGCGGCCTCGATGGTCGGCGGCTCAGATCGACGGTCGTACTCGGGGCCGGTGGCCGCCATCCGGCGGCGCAGGGTATTCCAGGTGCCCGCCTCGGGCAAGGCGGTATCGAACGGCTGCCCGGGCGAGCAGAGTGTGGAGCGTTCCGATCACCCGATCCACCTCGAAAGGGAGGCCGACGTCATGGATATGAAGGACGCGAAGAAGACCGCCGAGAAGACCGCGGACCTGGTCGCCGTGCAGGGACGACGGCCGATGCGCGCGCTGCACCGCTGGGGCGTGCGGAGCGATCACGCCTATCTGGCGGGCTTCGTCGCCGTCGCCCTCGCGCTGGTCGCGCACCTCTTCCGGGGCGCGCAGCGGGACGAGCACGGCAGCACGGGGATCCTGCGCACCGAGCTCTACAGCAAGGCCGCTCCGCTGCTCTTCCTCATCGGCCTCGGCCTCGAGCGCGAGGAGTGAGCGCGGGGTTCTGCTCTGAGCAGAACCCGGCGCTCCGGACCGGGATGCCGGTTAGCATCCAGGCATGAGCAACGACGCAGCCACGAGCGACACCCCCGCAGAGCACCGCGACCGCCCCGCGCCGCCGCCCCTCTGGCGCCACATGCTCGGCGAGGAGCTGCGGCGGCTCCGGCACGCGCGGGGCGAGACCCTCGGCGAGACCGCGAAGCACGCGGGCGTCTCGCCGCAGTACCTCTCGGAGATGGAGCGCGGCGTCAAGGATCCGTCGAGCGAGATGATCGCCGCGGTCGCGGGCGCCCTCGACGCGACGCTCATCGACCTCGCGCGATCGGTCGCCGAGAGCCTGAGCGCGGCTGCGGCCGCTCCCGCACCGGTGTCGGTTCGAGCGGCCTTCGCACTCGCCGCCTGATCCGGCTCGCGATCACCGCCGCGCGATCACCTCGTCGACGAGTCCGTAGTCCCGCGCCTCGGCCGCCGTGAACACGCGGTCGTGATCCGTATCGGTGCGCAGCCGCTCGATCGGCTGGCCGGTGTGCGCGGCGAGCACCTCCTCGAGCTCCGCTCGGATCCGCACCGCCTCGTCGGCCTGCAGGATCAGGTCCGGAATCGTGCCGCGGCGCCCCTGGTTCGCGGGCTGGTGCAGCACCACGCGGGCGTGCGGCAGCGCCAGCCGCTTCCCCGGGGCGCCGGATGCGAGCAGCACCGCACCGACCCCGATCGCCTGACCCACGCAGATCGTGGTGACGTCTGATCGCAGGTACTGCACGGTGTCCGCGATCGCGAGCATCGCACTCGGATCGCCGCCTTCGCAGTTGATCGTCAGCTGGATCGCCGCACCGGGACTCGATGAATCGAGGTACAGCAGCTGCGCGATGATCGCGTTGGCGACGCCCGAATCGATCGGCGTACCCAGATAGACGATGCGCTCGGTCAGCAGGTGGGAGTAGACGTCCATGATCCGGTCGCCGCGCGGGCTCTCGGAGACCACGCTCGGGATCGTGTAGCTGCTGCTCATCGCGCGACCTCCGCCCCGATCGGCGCGCCGAATCCGAGGCCGGCCGCCCCCGCGCCGCGGGGCATGATCTCATCGAAGCTCTCGACGATCCCGTCGATGAACCCGTAGTCGCGCGCCTCCTCCGCGGAGTACCAGTGGTCGTGCAGCGAGTCCTCGAAGACCCGCTCGACCGGCTGCCCGGTGTCCTCGCTCGTGAGCCGCAGCAGGGTGTCGCGGGTGTGGCGCAGGTCGCCGGCCTGCAGTTCGACCTCGACGGTGGATCCACCGATCCCCGCAGAGCCCTGGTGCATGAGGATCCGCGCGTGCGGCAGCGCGAGCCGTTTCTTCCTCGTGCCCGAGGTGAGCAGGAACTGGCCTGCGCTGTAGGCGATGCCGAGGGCGAGGGTCGAGACATCGTTCGGCACGAGCCGCATGATGTCCCGGATCGCGAGCATCGCCGGAACGGATCCGCCGGGCGAATGGATCCAGAGGGCGATGTCGGCGACCGGGTCGGTGGCCGACAGCGCGGCGATCTGCGTCGCGAGCAGCATGCCGTTGTCGTCGTCGAGGGCGCCGTCGAGCACCAGGATCCGGCGCTCGAACAGCTCGCGCCGGAACGGCTCGGTGAACACGGGTGGTTTCGGTGATTCGCTCATGCCGCCAGCCTGCTCTCGAGGAGCCGACGGCGGGGCGGATCCTGCTCTCGGCAGCGCTGCCGAGAGCGGCGGCGCCGCGTCACCGCCGATTCAGGTGGCGGATCCGCAATCGGCTCGCGACGAACAGCAGCGCCCCGATCGCGAGCAGTCCCGCCGCGAACAGCCAGACGATGCCGCGCTGCTGCGTCATGAGCAGCACGCAGGAGGCGATGCCGAGGATCGGCACGACCGTCCATACCCGGAAGTGCGGGTGCTCGACCCGGTCCCGGCGGAGCACCAGCACCGACACGTTCGCGCTCAGGAACACGAACAGCAGGAGCAGCACGACGGTCTCGGCGAGCGTCGCGAGATCGCCCACCAGCGTGAGCACCGCGGCGGCGATGGTGGTCACGAGGATCGCGACCCACGGCGTACGGCGCTTCGGCAGCACCCGCGAGAGCGCCGGCGGGAGGAGGCCCTGCTCCGCCATGCCGTAGGCCAGGCGGCTCGCCATGATCATCGTCAGCAGCGCGCCGTTCGCCACTGCGACGAGAGCGATCAGGCTGAAGACGACGGGCGGGATCCCCACCCCCGATGCCCGGACGACGTCGAGCAGCGGACCGCTCGACTCCGCGAGGCGCTCGGGCGGGACGGCGGTCGCGCTCGCGAGGCCGATGAGCACGTAGACGGCGCCCGCGGTGAGCAGTGCCCCGAACAGCGCCCGCGGGTAGGTGCGCGTCGGCCGCCGGACCTCCTCGACGACGTTCGCCGACGTCTCGAAGCCGACGAACGAGTAGAAGGCGATGATCGATCCCGCCAGCACCGCGCCCGCCACTCCGGCGCCGGGCGGCGGCTGCAGCACCCGCGCCGGATCCCCGCCGCCGCCCGCGAGCAGGATCCCGACCACGCCGATCACGATCACGAGCCCGCTCAGCTCGACGGCGGTCATCACGAGGTTCGCGGTGAGCGACTCCTGATGCCGCGCGCGTTCAGCGCCGCGAGGATCGCCAGGAAGACGACGGCGACGACCCCCACCGGCAGGTCGACGAAGGTCCCGAGATAGTCGCCGGCGAAGGCGATCGCGAGCCCGGCCGCGCTCGTCACCCCGGCGGCCAGCATGCTGAAGCCGACGAGGAACGAGACCACCGGGCTGCGGAAGGCGCGCTCCGCGAACACCGCGGCCCCGCCCGCTCGAGGGTACTTCGTGACCAGCTCGGCGTACGACCCCGCCGTGAGGAGCGCGAGCAGCAGCGCCAGCACCAGCGGCGCCCACAGGAGCCCGCCCACCTTGCCGGCGAGCACCCCCATCAGCGCGTACACGCCAGCGCCGAGCACATCGCCGAGGATGAAGGCGAACAGCAGCGGACCGGTGATCGCGCGCCTGAGACGGGTCGGTTCCTCGGGGGCGGCGGGCGGGGTCTCCGCATCGTTCGTGCGCGTCATCGCGCCAGAATCGCAGGCGCGCGGTGTGCGGCACCAGGGCTTGACACCGCTGCCCGGTCCGGTCCGTATGCGTCGCCGGCCGCTCGGGCAGATGTGCGCTCCCTGAGACCTCGGCAGCCCGCGACGGCCTCCCGGTTCCCCTTCCGAGACCACCGCCATAGGCTGGCGATACCGCCACCCCGACACCCGACGGACCGGAGGAACCCGCATGCCGACCATCGCAGACACCATCGTCGCCACCATGAAGGACGCGGGCGTGCAGCGCGTCTACGGGCTTCCCGGCGACTCGCTCAACGGCTTCACGGATGCGCTGCGACGCGACGGCACGATCGCCTGGCAGCACGTGCGCCACGAAGAGGCCGCGGCCTTCGCCGCGGCCGCCGAGGCCGCGCTCACGGGCGAGCTCACGGTGTGCGCCGGAAGCTGCGGGCCGGGCAACACCCACTTGATCAACGGCCTCTACGACGCCAACCGCAGCCGCGTGCCGGTCCTCGCCATCGCGGCGCAGATCCCGGGACCCGAGATCGGCAGCGAATACTTCCAGGAGACCCACCCGCAGGACCTGTTCCGCGAGGCCTCCGTCTACACCGAGCTCGTGAGCATTCCCGAGCAGCTCCCCCACGTGCTCGAGATCGCGATGCGCGCGGCCGTCGAGCGGCGCGGCGTCGCCGTCGTCGTGATCCCCGGCGAGATCTTCCTGAAGGACGCGAGGGATGCCCGGCGCTCCGCGCCCATCGCCCAGGCGCAGCGCATCGTCCGCCCCGCCGACGACGAGCTGCAGCGCGCCGCCGAGCTGCTCGACGGCGCCAAGCGGGTGACGATCCTCGGCGGAGCGGGCGTCGAGGGCGCGCACGCCGAACTCATCGCCCTGGCCGAGCGTCTTCGGGCCCCGATCGTCCACGCCCTGCGCGGCAAGGAGTTCATCGAGTACGACAACCCCTACGACGTCGGCATGACGGGCCTCATCGGCTTCGCCTCGGGGTACCGCGCGATCGAGAACTCCGACGTCCTCCTCATGCTCGGCACCGACTTCCCCTACCGGCAGTTCTATCCGTCGAGGGCGAAGATCATCCAGGTCGACATCCGCGGCGAGCACCTCGGACGTCGCACCCCCATCGATCTCGGGCTCGTGGGCAGCGTGCGCGACACCGTGCGGGCGCTGCTCCCGCTGCTGCGCGAGCGGAAGGACTCCAAGCACCTCGATGCCGCGACGGCCCACTACGCCAAATCGCGCAAGGGACTCGACGAGCTCGCCACGAACGACCGCAACCGCGCCCCGATCCATCCGCAGTTCGTCGCGAAGCTCGTCAGCGAGCTCGCGAGCGACGACGCCGTGTTCATTCCAGACGTGGGATCCCCGACCGTGTGGGCGGCGCGCTATCTCGAGATGAACGGGCGGCGCCGACTGATCGGCTCGTTCAACCACGGCACGATGGCGAACGCGCTGCCGCACGCGATCGGCGCGCAGTCGGCGTTCCCCGAGCGCCAGGTCGTCGCACTCGCCGGCGACGGCGGACTCGCGATGCTGCTCGGCGAGCTGCTCACCGTGCGGCAGCTGCACCTGCCGGTCAAGATCGTCGTGTTCAACAACTCCTCGCTGAACTTCGTGGAGCTCGAGATGAAGGCCGCCGGTTTCGTCACCTACGGCACGGGGCTCGACAACCCCGATTTCGCGGAGGTCGCCCGGGCGATCGGGATCCACGGTCGCCGCGTCGAACGACCCGACGAGCTCGAGAGCGCCCTCGCCGAGGCGTTCGCGCACGACGGCCCCGCGCTGATCGACGTCGTCACCGCACGCCAGGAGCTCTCGATCCCGCCGACCATCAGCGCGGCCCAGGCGAAGGGCTTCACGCTCTACGCGCTGCGCACGATCCTGTCGGGACGCGGCGAGGAACTCATGGACCTGGCCGACACGAACCTGTTCCGCCGGCTGTTCGACTGATCGGTCGGAACCCGGCGGGTTCCGCGTCGCGCGGGGCTACTCCAGCAGCTCGGAGAGCTCCAGCCAGCGCTCCTCGCGCTCGGCGGCCTCTGCCTCGAGCGTGCTCAGCTCGTCGCCGATCGCGCCGAGCCCCGCGTAGTCGCTCTGGTCGTGCGCGGCCATGCGCGCGTGCACCGCGGCGACCTCGCTCTCGATCTTCGCGAGCCGACGCTCGATCGACTGCAGCTCCTTCTCGGCGGTGCGGCGCTCCGCGCCCGCGAGCGCGGGGGTCGCGGATCCCGCGGTCGACGCCGTGCCTGAACCGGCCGTCGCGGCGGGCGCGGATCCCGAACCCGCCCCCGCGGCCTCCGCCGCGCGCAGCTTGAGGTACTCGTCGACGCCGCCCGGCAGGTGCCGCAGGCGTCCGTGCAGCACCGCGTACTGCTGGTCGGTGACGCGCTCCAGGAAGTAGCGGTCGTGCGACACCACGATGAGCGTGCCCGGCCACGAGTCGAGCAGATCCTCGAGCGCGGCGAGCATGTCGGTGTCGAGGTCGTTGGTCGGCTCGTCGAGGATCAGCACGTTCGGCTGGCCGAGCAGGATCAGGAGCAGCTGCAGGCGGCGCTGCTGCCCGCCCGACAGGTCCTTCACCTGCGTGGAGAGCTGCGCGTTCGTGAAGCCCATGCGCTCGAGCATCTGCCCGGGCGTGAGCTCCTGGGCCTTCGAACCGCTGCCCACCGTGAAGCTCGTGCGCAGGCCGTCGATCACGACGCGCACCGGGTCGTTCCAGTGCTCCTCGAGCTCGTCGATCCGCTGGGTCAGCATGGCCACCTGCACGGTCTTGCCGCGCTTCACCGTGCCCGAGGTCGGCTGCACCGTCCCGTCGATGAGCCCCAGCAGCGTCGACTTGCCGGCGCCGTTGCGGCCCAAGATCCCGGTGCGCTCGCCGGGAGCGAGCCGCCACTCGACCTCGTGCAGCACCTCGCGCACGGTCCCCGTCTCGGCATCGCCGAAGCTGACCGAGGCGTCGAGCAGGTTCACGACCTCCTTGCCGAGGCGCGCGACCGCCATCGACTGCAGCGAGACGCGGTCGCGGATCTCGGGCACGTCGGCGATGAGCTCGTTCGCGGCGTCGATGCGGAACTTCGGCTTCGAGGTGCGGGCCGGCGCGCCGCGGCGGAGCCAGGCGAGCTCCTTCCGGGCGAGGTTCTGCCGCTTCTGCTCCACGACGGCGGCCTGCCGGTCGCGCTCCACGCGCTGCAGGATGTACGCGGCGTAGCCGCCCTCGAACGGCTCGACGATGCGGTCGTGCACCTCCCAGGTGGTGTTGCAGACCTCGTCGAGGAACCAGCGGTCGTGCGTCACGACCATGAGCGCCCCCTGGTTCGCCGGCCAACGGCGCTTCAGGTGCCCGGCGAGCCAGGCGATGGCCTCCACGTCGAGGTGGTTGGTGGGCTCGTCGAGCGCTAGGATGTCCCAGTCGCCCGCGAGCAGGCGCGCGAGCGCGACGCGGCGCTGCTGCCCGCCCGACAGGTCTGCGACGAGGCCGTCCCACGGCAGATCGCCGACGAGACCCGCGATGACGTCGCGCACCCGGGCGACACCGGCCCACTCGTGCTCGGGCGCGTCGCCGACGATCGCGTGGCCGACGGTCTCGCCCTCGGGGAACGAGTCCGACTGCTCCAGCACGCCGATGCGGGTGCCGCCGCGCGAGGTCACCTGCCCCGAGTCGGGCTCGCGGCGACCCGCGAGCATCATCAGCAGGCTCGACTTGCCGTCGCCGTTGCGACCCACGATGCCGATGCGGTCGCCCTCGGCGACGCCGATCGTGACGGAGTCGAAGATGATTCGTGCCGGAACCTCGAGGTGCAGGGCCTCGGCCCCCAGAAGATGCGCCATAACCAGGCAAGTCTACGCGGCGCGGCTGGGGTGGCCGCGCCTAAGATGAGCGCATGGCTCGATGGGTCGCGCTGCTGCGCGGAGTGAACGTGAACGGTATCACCGTGCGCAGCGCCGAGCTCGCGGAGCTGTTCCGCGAGCTCGGATTCGCCGAGGTGCGCACCGTGCTCGCGTCGGGCAACGTGTGCTTCGATGTCGAGGATCCGGCCGACGCGCCCGCTCCCGAGCTGAAGTCGCGGATCGAGCGCGCGCTGGGCGAGCGCTTCGGCTACGACGCCTGGATCGTGCTGGTCCCGCTGGACCGCCTCTCCGGCATCATCGAGGCGTATCCCTTCGCGCAGGACGCCGAGCACCACGCATACGTCGTGTTCGCCGCGGACGGCGACGCGCTCCGCGCGGTGCTCGCGGATGCGCCGGAGGTCGCGCCCGACGCCGCGGAGCAGGTCGAGGCGGGCGACGGGGTCGTCTACTGGCGCTGCCCGCGAGGCTCGAGCACCGACACCCCGTTCTCGAAGCACCTCGCCCGGGCCCGCTTCAAGACGAGCACCACGACCCGCAACATCAACACCCTGCGCAAGCTGAGCTGAGCCCATCCGACCCGCGGGATGACGCCGACCTCCGCCGGTTGAGCGAGGAACGAGTCGAAACCTGCGGGACCCCGCCCTCACCCGTCGAGCGCGTGCATCCAGGCCCGCAGCAGCGCGATCATCTGCGCCCGCTGCTCGGCATCGAGCCCCTCGAGCAGGCGCGCCTCGTTGCGCACGTGCGCGGCGAACGCCTCGTCGATGGCGGCGATGCCGGCCTCGGTCAGGCCGACGACCCGCCCGCGTCCATCCCGGTCGCTGGAGCGCCGCTGCACGTAGCCGAGCGCTTCGAGCCGGTCGAGCCGCTTGCTCACGGCCCCGGTCGTGACCATCGTGTGCGCGGCGAGTTCCCCGGGCGCGAGTTCGTAGGGCGCGCCGGTGCGCCGCAGGGTCGCGAGCACATCGAACTCTCCTTCGCCGAGGCCGTACTCGCGATAGAGGGCGACGAGTTCGTCGCGCAGGCGTTCGGCGATCCGGTGCAGTCGGCCGATCACCCCGACGGGCGACACGTCGAGGTCGGGTCGCTCGACGTGCCACTGGGCGAGGATCTCGTCGACGCGATCGGGCTCCGGTGCGGTCATGTGCTCGATCTTAGCTTCCCAGGAAGCTACAATCGCTTCCATGGAAGCAATCAAGCGCGCATCGAACGCGAAGTGGATCGCACTGACGGCGCTCGCGCCGATCTCCTGGGGCGCGAACTACCCCGTGATGCACCACTTCCTCCCGGCCGACTCTCCGCTCTGGGGTGCGGCCCTCCGCGCGCTTCCCGCCGGGATCCTCCTCTTCGTCCTCGCACGCCGGCTGCCCACCGGGTCCTGGTGGTGGCGCGCTCCCGTGCTCGGGCTCATCAACTTCAGCGTGTTCTTCGTGCTCGTCTACGTCGCCGCGCAGCTGCTCCCCTCCTCCGTCGCCGCCTCGATCATGGCGGGCTCGCCGTTCGTGCTCGGGCTCCTGGGCTGGGCGATGCTCGGGAAGCGGATGAACCTCCCGACGACCATCGGCGCGGTCTGCGGCATCGTCGGCGTCGTCCTCATCGTCGGGCTCTCGACGGCACGCATCGACGGGTGGGGCGTCGTCGCCTCCGTCGCCGCATTGCTCGTCTTCTCCCTCGGTTCGATCCTCACCCAGCGGTGGCGAGACGACACCCCGGTCCTCGCGCTCACGGCCTGGCAGCTGCTCTTCGGCGGCGCGGCGCTCACCGCGGTCGCGCTCTGCATCGAGGGGGCGCCGCCGCAGCTCTCGCCGAGCGGGATCGCTGCGGCCCTGTTCGTCTCGCTCGTCTCCACAGCGGCTGCCTACCTGTGCCTGTTCACGGGCCTCGCGCACCTCTCGCCCGGAGTCGTCGGCCTGGTCGGGCTGCTGAATCCCGTCACCGGGGTCCTGCTCGGCACGGTGGTCGCCGGAGAGACGCTGGCACCCGCTCAGATGCTCGGGATCGCGCTCGTGCTCGCCGGGATCGTCGTCGGGCAGTGGAGTCCGCGGCACCCCCTGCCCGCGACGACTACCGCTCCGCGGCCGGAGCCGGACCAAGCACGCCGTGCCGCGACCGAGCCGGTCGGACCGAGAGAATCCACCTAAGCTGGAGCGACACCCGAACAGAGGAGCCGGCAGCGATGACCCGACGACCCGGCGGTCCCCGCCAGCGGAGCATCACGCGCACCTTCGAGCGGGCCGCTCCCCCGTGCGCATCGCGCTCGGCGCCCTGTCGCTCGCCGCGGGCGTGACGCTCGCGTTCACCGACCTCGACATCTTCGCGTTCACGCGCATCGCCGGCATCGCGCTCATCGCGCTCGGGCTCGGCTTCATCGCCCTCGAAGCCGGCGCCAGCGCATCCGCGAGCCCGCGCGAACGACGCGGCCCCTGGCGCTGGCTCGCGCCCGTCGTACTCGTGCTCGCCGGCGCCGCCATGGCGATCCGCAGCGATATCGGAGCGCCCGCCCTCGCCGCGCTCGTGGGCATCGGCCTCATGGCGTACGGCATCCTCTCGGCCGTGCAGTCGTTCCGCACCCACGAGTCACGACGCCTCGCCGGGCTCCTGTCGGCGGGCGCCAGCATCATCATCGGTTTCGTCAGCCTCACCTGGCCGGTGCTCACCCTCGACTTCATCCGCATCGGCACGGCCGTCTGGCTCGCGTTCGTCGGGCTGCGCCTGCTGTTCGAGTCGATCATCAGGCAGTGGGCTCGCCGCGCAGGCATCACCTGGAGCCCCAGGCTGCGGATCCGCCACACCCTCGCGGCGGGCAGTGCGCTCGCGCTCGCGGTGCTGCTCGCCATCGGCAGCGGCTGGCTGCTCCGCAGCGACGACCGGCCCGCGCCGGGCAGCTTCTACGCCGTCCCCGCGAACCTCCCCGGCAAGCCGGGCGAGCTGCTGCGCTCGGAACCGCTCACCACCGGCGTGCCGCAGGGCGCGCGCGCCTGGAAGATCCTCTACACGAGCACGAGCGGCGACGGTTCGCCGACCGTCTCGAGCGGCACCGTGCTCGCGCCGCTGCACCCCGCCGCGGGCGACGCACCGCTGCTGAGCATCTCGCACGGCACCACCGGTGTCTCGCGGCCCTGCGCGCCATCGCTCAGCTCCACGCCGTTCGCCGATGGCGCGGCGACGTCGCTCACCGAGATGGTCGTCGAGCACGGCTGGGTGGGCGTCACCTCCGACTACGCGGGACTCGGCACTGCAGGCCAGGAGGCCTACCTCATCGGGCAGGACGAAGCCCGCAACGTGCTCGACGCCTCGCGCGCAGCCCGCCAGCTCTCCGAGCTGCAGCTCAGCCACCGCACCGTCGTGTGGGGGCACTCGCAGGGCGGGCACGGCGCGCTCTGGACGGCGAAGATCGCCGCGAAGTACGCGCCCGATCTGACCGTCGTCGGCACCGCGGCCATGGCTCCGGCGAGCGACCTGTACGGGCTCGCCGAGGTCGACAAGAGCAACGCGGGCGGCAAGGTCATCTCGGCCTACATCGCGGCATCGTGGGACAAGCAGTACCCGGAGCTCAACCTGCGCTCGCACCTCACCCCCGGCTCGGCGCCGGGTGTCGACCGGATCTCTCAGCTCTGCTTCAACGACCAGGACGCGATCGCCGCGATCCTCCGGGGCACGCAGATCCCGAATCAGGTCTTCCCCGACAAGCTCCTGGCGGGCGAACTCGGCACGCTCCTGCGCGAGAACTCCCCGAAGGGCCCGTTCGATTCGCCACTGCTCGTCGCGCAGGGACTCGCCGATCCGCTCGTACTCCCCCAGCTGCAGCGCAGCTGGGTCGGCGATCAGTGCGCGGCGGGCGTCCCGCTCGACTTCCGCACCTATCCCGGGCTCGGCCACATGGAACTCGTCGGCCCGAAGTCGCCGCTCACTCCGCAGCTCGTGCAGTGGACGCTCGACCGCTGGAACGGGAAGCAGGCGCCGAACAACTGCGCGTCGCTGCCGGCGGGCTGATCCGCTCCGTCACCCGGCGCGAGCGGTGAGGACTCGTGCTCCCGCGCGCTCGGCGAGCACCCGCCACCTCAGGCGAACTGGGCGAGCCGCTCCTGCAGGCGCAGCCTCGCCTCGCGCACGGTGCGACGCACGACCTCGCCCGCGCTCGGAATGTCGTGGATCAGGCCCTGCACCTGCCCCACGGTCCAGATCCCGGCCTCGATGTCGCCCTGCTCGAACACCTTGCGGCCCCGCGCACCGGCGACGAGCGGCAGCACGTCGGGGAACTGCCCGCCGTCGTTGAGGATCCGCACGACCTCGTCGCTGACCGAGTTCTTGGCGACGCGCGCCGTGTTGCGCAGGGTGCGGAAGATCAGGTTGGTGTCGAGTTCGCTCGCTTCGACGATCCGTTCCTTCACCGCCTGCGCGATGGGCGATTCGACGGTGCACATGAAGCGCGACCCCATGTTGATGCCGTCGGCGCCGAGTGCGAGTGCCGCCGCGAGGCCGCGGCCGTCGGCGAAGCCGCCGGAGGCGATGAACGGGATCTTCAGCGCGTCGGCGGCGGCGGGGATCAGCACGAGCCCGGGCACGTCGTCCTCACCGGGGTGACCGGCGCACTCGAAGCCGTCGATCGACACGGCCGCGACGCCGAGGCTCTGCGCTTTCAACGCGTGGCGGACGCTCGTGCACTTGTGGATCACCTTGATCCCCGCATCGGTGAACTGCTGCATGTGCGGTTCAGGGCTCGATCCCGCGGTCTCGACGATCGTCACTCCGGCGTTGATGATCGCCTGCCGGTACTCGTCGTAGGGCGGGGGCGCGATCGACGGGAGGATCGTGAGGTTCACACCGATCGGCTTGTCGGTGAGGGCGCGCGCCCGTTCGACCTCCTTGACGAGGTCGGCCGGCGTCGGCTGCGTCAGCGCGGTGATGATGCCGAGGCCGCCCGCCTCGGAAACGGCGGCGGCGAGCTCGGCTCGGCCAACCCACATCATCCCGCCCTGCACCACCGGGTACTCGATGCCGAGCGCCTCGGTGAAGCGGGTGGTGAGGCGGGGGCGAGCGTCGGTCGCTGCGGGGCTGCGGTCTGCGTTGTCCGTCATGGCTCACATCCTGGCGCGGCGCGCTCGGCCGGGGTCGTGTTCTGCGGCTTTTCTGTCGCAGGTGCACGAAGAATCCCGGCGGAGCGCTGGTCATCGCTGGCGGAATCCGTCGGTCGCGCTCGCCGGGAGCTCAGCCGCGATACCAGACGACGCCTGTCCAGGTGCCGTTCGAGACCTGGCTGCAGCTCGCCGATGTCACGGTCTTGCCCTGCTTGGTCAGGGTGAGCTGCGAGGCGTTCGTACCGACGAGGCAGTTGCTATAGCTGTTGTATCCGAGGATCTTGATCGAGCGGATGGTCTCTTTGCCGCCCGCCGCCATGGCCGGAGTGGCGCTCGCGAGGCCGGCTCCGCCGATCACTCCGAATGCGAGTGCGGCTGCGATCAGTCGTTTCGTCGTCTTCATGGTGCGCCTTCCAGTTCGGCCGTACGGTCTGACACTGGCAGCGTAGTGCAGGCGGCCCCCGCTGTCACCGGCGTGCGCGGGCACGCGGACCCTGTGCCGCTTCTTCTTCCCCGGCGATCCCGCGCTCCTCCGCCCGCCTCCTCGTCGAGATTGCAGTTGTCCAGGTCATGGGCCCGCATACGATGCACACCTGCAATCTCGACAGCGACGGCACGGCGCAGACGCACGTCGGAGACGGGGCGGCGGTGCGGGAGGCGGGAGCGCAGACGCACGCTCCCACGCCTCCCACAGCGCCGGATCAGCGCCCGGCGCGCGGTTTCCGCAGGATCACCCAGGCGCCCAGGCCGACGACGAGCACCGCCGCGCCACCGACCCCGGCTCCGATCCAGAGCCCGTTGCCGGCGCCCTTCGTCTCGGCGAGCCGCTCACCGCCCGCGGGTTCCGAAGCCGCAGACCCAGCCCCGGCGGGCGCGGCCTTGCCGCAGTGCGGCGTCTCCGACCCCGCGCCCGACGCAGGCTCACCCGTGTAGGTGAAGGTGAACCGGTCGGCCACGGGGTGCCCGTCCGACGACACCACCCGCCACTCGACCTCGTACTTCCCCGCCGGGCCGAGCTTCACGGGAGTGGTGACCTGCGTCGCGGAGAGCGTGGGGCACGAGGTCTCGTAGTACTTCCCGTCGGGGCCGATCACCTGCACGAGGTTGCCCTCTTCGAGACCCAGCGGCGAGTTGTTGAACTGCAGCACGACGGAGTCGACCGCGCCGGTCGTCGCGTCGGGGGCGGGCGTCGCGCTCACGAGCGAGTCGTGCGCGAACGCCGCCGACGCGGCGAACGGGACCGCGACGAGCGCCAGGGCGGTTCCCGCGAGCGCGGCACGGATCCCGTGGGCCTTCCGACGCACGGGTTCGCGAGCGTTCCCGCGTTCGCCCTCCCGCTCGCGCACCCGCAGGCGGATCACGCCTGCGGCTTCCGCGAGCGGGCGAACGCCAGCGCGGCGAGCAGCGCGCCGCCTGCCGCGAGCACGATCGCTCCGATGCTCAGACCGAGCGACACCGCGCCGGAGTCGCTCTCGGCATGCGAACCGGCGGCTGCCGCCTCGCCGTGGTGCGCATCGGCCTTCGCCGTCACCCCGGCGTGGTGGTCGCCGGCGGGCGGCGCGTCGTTGATCCAGAGCACGGGCGCGGGTTCGAGGGTGTCGTTCTTGGCAACCTCCTCGGGCGTCGCCTTCCATTCGACGACCTTGCCGTCACTGTACGTCTGGGTGACGGGGATCACGACGTGCCCGGTGTCGGGCACGGGTCCGATCGAGAGCGTGAAGGTCTGCACCTGGCCGGGCAGGATCCCCGATCCATCGGCGGTCATCGTGACCTCGGTCGGCGCTTCTTCGATCGTGTTGCCCATGACCGTGACCGGCTTCGGCAGCTTCTGCTGCGCGACCGCCGTCTTCCAGCCCGGGGTCGGCTGGTACGAGACGTGGGTGAAGGGGGTGTCCTTCGGCAGGTGCACTTCGAGCTTGGTGGTGCTCGCGGTGTCGGACTCGGTGGGGACGCGGAACGTGACGTAGCTCCAACCGCCGGCCTCGACCTGCCCGGGATCGACCGTGACGTGCGCGGACGCCGCCATGGGGGCGGCGATCGCGAGCGTCGCACCGAGGCCAAGGGCCGCGATGGATCCGAGCAGGCGCTTCTTCGTGCGCGCAGCGGGGGTGGTGGGCGTGATGTGAGTGTTCATGAGGTTGCTGGCTTTCGGTGTGCGCGCACGCACGGCGCGAGGCCGGTACGAACGGTCGGCAAGACGTCTTCGGCGAGACGTGTTCGGCGAGACGCGGCGAGGCGTCGCCGACGCGAGCCGCAGCGGTCGACCGGATTCCCGGCGGACCGCACGTGCGCAGTGAGAAATGAGTGAGTGGTGCGGGCTACGCCGAACGGGGCGGTCCGCGCAGACGCATCTCCGTCAGCACGACGAGTTTCGGCGCAGTGAAGCGCCAGGCGGCAGCGATCCGCACCGCCGCGCGCTGCGGCGACGGGACCCAGTTCAGGACCCGCAGCAGACGATCCCAGCCGAAGAGGTCGAGCAGCGCGCGCAGCGTCTGCTCCCCGGCACCGAGCGCCGCAACGGTCACCGCGGCACCGATGAGGTGGGCGATCCACATGCCCGCGCCCGCGTGGGCCGCGTGCGCGGCGGGGCCGACCGACGCGATGCCGGGCAGCAGCGCCTGCGCGGTGTGCGCCGCGTGGGCGCCCTGCGCGGCTTGCACGGCAGCGGTCGCCGCGTCCGCAGCGCCCGGCAGCACCGTCGGATCGGTGATCCCGATCAGCAGCAGCCCGTGGAACACGAACTGGCTGAGGCCGACGGCGAGCGAGAGGCGGATCCACGACAGCTCGCGCCCCGCGAGCGCGACGCAGAGCGGCACCGCGAACACGAGCGTCAGCAGGATGCCGAGCAGCGGCGCCGGGCGGCCGTCCGCGATGGAGTGCGACAGCACGGCGACGAACACCGCGATCGCGGCGGCGACGAGTCCACGACCCGTTCGATCCGCTCGCGATGACAGCACGGATGCGAGTCTACGGCGTTCGCCGCCGGTGCGGGACCCTGGCTCGTTCCCGCCCGTGCGGGCACGGGTGCGCCCTCCGGATCAGCACTCGACGACGTTGACGGCGAGGCCGCCCGTACTCGTCTCCTTATAGCGCTCCGACATGTCGGCGCCGGTCTGACGCATCGTCTCGATGGTCGTATCGAGCGGCACGACGTGCGTGCCGTCGCCGAGCAGCGCGAGCCGGCAGGCGGTCAGCGCCGTCGACGCCGCGACCGCGTTGCGCTCGATGCACGGGATCTGCACGAGCCCGCCCACGGGATCGCAGGTGAGACCGAGGTGGTGTTCGAGGGCGATCTCGGCGGCGTTCTCGATCTGGGCGACCGATCCGCCGCGGATCGCGGTGAGGCCCGCGGCGGCCATCGCGCAAGCGCTCCCGACCTCGGCCTGGCAGCCGGCCTCGGCGCCCGAGATGGAGGCGTTCGCTTTGAACACGGAGCCGATGGCGGTCGCGGTGAGCAAGAAGGTGCGGATCGCCTCGGGTTCGAAGCCGCCCTGCACGGTCGCGAAGTAGAGCACAGCCGGCAGCACGCCCGCCGCCCCGTTCGTGGGAGCCGTGACGACGCGGCGCCCGGCCGCGTTCTCCTCGTTCACCGCGAGCGCGTAGAGCGCCAGCGCCTCCTCGGCGGTGTCGCAGCCGTCGCGCTCGCGCAGCTTGCGCAACCCCTCGGCGGCGCGGCGCTTCACCCCGAGCCGGCCGGGCAGCACACCCCGCCCTTCGAGACCACGCTCGATGCAGGATCGCATCTCCGCCCAGATCAGGTCGAGACCAGCCTGAGCCTTCTCCGCCCCGTGCAGCGCGACCTCGTCCTCCCACGCGATGTCGGCGATGCGGCGATCGCCGACCAGCTCCATCAGCTCGGCGATGCTCGCGTAGCGGTGGCGGAGCTGCGGGGTGGCGGGGTCGGCGGCGCTGGTCGCCGACGCGTCGTTCGTGCTATTCGCTTCGGTGCTGGTCTCCCCGTCAGGATCCTCGACGCGCTCGATGAATCCACCGCCGATCGACAGGTAGGTCTCGCTGAGCAGGGTCTCGCCGTCGGCTTCCGCGGTCAGCACGAGGGAGTTTGGGTGCCCGTCATGTCGGGAGAACGGGGCGAACACGATGTCGTGCTTGGTCATGGCGACACCGTCGACGTCGATGGTCTCGCCGGCGTCGAGGCGATCCCATTCGCCGTGCACGAGGTCGGGGTCGACGGTCTCGGGTTGCAGCCCGCGGAGCCCGGCGATCACGGCGTCGGGCGATCCGTGGCCGATGCCGGTCGCGGCGAGCGAGCCCTGGAGCCGCACGACGAAGCGCGTCACCCGCCCGAGGTCGCCGGCAGCGGCGAGGCGCTCGCGGAACATCGCCCCGGCGCGCATCGGCCCGACAGTGTGCGAGCTCGAGGGCCCGATGCCGAGCGAGAAGAGTTCGAGCGCTGAGACGTAGACGCCCCGATCAGTCATGCTGCGGCCGGTCCTTCCTGAGGCTGCGTCCGACGTTGGACACCAGTCATCGTAGTGCTGGATACCTCGCCAGCCGACCTCACTTCACAGACGAAGAGATTTCTCGGCTGGAAGACAGAACTCGCCTCAGTGCCCCACCAGGATCTTCCCGACCGCGATCCCCGCCGCCACCACGGCGACACCGACTCCGCTCAGGATCATACGGAGCGAGCTGGGCTGTTTGCGGATGCGGGCCACGATTACGCCGGTGAGGCCGAGGCGCACGATCACGTAGATCTCCGCCGCGAGCTGCGCCCACTCCCCCGGTGCACCGAAAAGCGCCGCGAGGCCGAGCACGGCCGCCGGGAAGACACCCGAGGTGAGCACCGGCATCGAGTTGCGCAGCTCATCACGTGCTTCCTCACGACTCAGCCGGTGATCCGAGCGCACACGCAGCCCGACGGACTCGGCGAAGGTGTGCGCGAGGAACGTCGTCGCGGAGGCGCCGAGCACGATCCAGAACGACCAACCGCTCTGCGCATCCTCGCGCGACAGCGGGATGAGCGTCGCGAGCACGATGATGTTGCCGTACACGTACGCGGTGATGCGGCTGGCCACGTCCTCGAGCGGCAGATCGCCGCGGTCGCGCCGCTTCCGTTTCCGCCCGAATCGCATGGCACCAGGCTACCGCCGGAGATCCGACGTGTGACGTGCGGGAACGGCCGCGCACCGGCACCGACCCGCACCCGAGGACCCGCGCGACCGCCCACGTCGCCGCCCTCAGAGCAGGTCGTCGCCCGCCTCTTCGAGGGGTCCCGCCCACCAGCCGGACTCCCCGAGCGCGCCCGGGTCGATGCGGGTGAGCGTCTCGCGCAGGATCCGCAGCCGTTCGGCGTGCGGGACCGGCTCGCGCCGGGCAGCCCCGAGTTTGAGGGTTCCGGCCCGCAGCGCAGCGAGCTTCGCCGCGGCCTGCTCGGCAGTGAGGATCGTGGGTCCTGTCGACGCGGGGCCCGTGGCCAGATAGTGCGCGAACGCGTCGAGGAATCCCTCGGCGCTCGCGCGATCTTGGTTCAGCGGCGTGAGCACGCCGCTTCGCGGATCGAGCACGGCGAGACTGCGATGCGCGTCGAGTTCGACGATCAGCAGTTCCCCGTCGAGGATCGTCCCGACGATGCGACCGCTCGCACCGTCGCCCGCCACGATCCGACGTGCCTCCTGCACTTCGCCAGCGCCAGCGCCAACACGAAAGAACACCATCCCGAACGGCGGATCCACGTGCGACATGATCCTCACCCTACCGGCGCGCAGAAGCCCCCATCGGAGCCCGGCGCGAACACCGAACCTGATCGCCAGGTCCGAACTCCGGATCCCCCTTCCCCGAGCCGACTGAAGCTGAAAGGGTGGGAACATCCGATTCGGAGAGGCTGTGATGCAGATGACCGATGAATACGATCTGATCGTGCTGGGCGGTGGCCCGGTGGGCGAGAACGTCGCGGATCGCGCCGTGCAGGGCGGCCTCACGGCGGTGCTCGTCGAGCGCGAGCTCGTGGGCGGTGAGTGCTCCTACTGGGCGTGCATGCCGTCGAAGGCGCTGCTGCGCTCGGGGCAGGCGCTGCGGGCGGCCCGTCGGGTTCCGGGCGCGGCCGAGGCGATCACGGGCGAACTCGACGTTCCCGCGGTGCTCAAGCGCCGCGACGCGTTCACGAGCGACTGGGACGATGCCGGCCAGGTCGACTGGCTGCGCAGCGCGCACATCGATCTGGTGCGCGGGCACGGCCGGATCAGCGGCGAGCGCCGCGTGACGGTGACGGACGCGGACGGCGGCGAGCGCACGCTGACGGCGCGGCATGCGGTGGCGGTGAGCACGGGTTCCGATGCGGTGGTGCCGGGGATTCCGGGGCTGCAGGAGGCGGAGCCGTGGACGAGCCGCGAGGCGACGAGCGCGCAGGAGGTGCCGGAGTCCCTGATCGTGGTGGGCGGCGGCGTGGTCGCGGTCGAGATGGCGACGGCGTTCGCGTCCCTGGGCTCCCGGGTGACGATGCTCGCGCGCAGCGGCGTGCTGGGCGCGTTCGAGCCGTTCGCGGGCGAGCTCGTGGCGGACGGGCTGCGCGAGCTGGGCGTCGACGTGCGCACGGGTGTCTCGCCCGTCCGGGTGGATCGGGATGCGGCCGGGGTCACGGTGCGGGTGTCCGGCAACGGCGCCGACGACGAGCTGCTCGCCGACGAGATCCTGGTGGCGACCGGGAGGAGCCCCCGCAGCGACGACATCGGCCTGGAGACCGTCGGGCTCGAGCCGGGATCCTGGATCGGCACGGACGATTCGCTGCGGGTGCCGGGCACCGCTTGGCTGTATGCGGTGGGCGATGTGAACGGTCGCGCCCCGCTGACGCACCAGGGCAAGTATCAGGCGCGCGCCGCGGGTGACGCGATCGCGGCACGCGCTCAGGGCGGTCCGGTCGAGGATCGCGCCTGGGGGCGTCACGCGGCGACGGCGGATCGCGCGGCGGTCCCGCAGGTGGTGTTCGCGGAGCCGGAGGTCGCGTCGGTCGGCGTGACCGAGGCGGCGGCTCGGGAGGCGGGCCGCCGGGTGCGCGCGGTCGATGTCGAGTTCTCCTCGGTCGCCGGCGCCTCGGTCCACGGCGACGGCGCGAGCGGCCGAGCGCGGATCGTGGTCGACGAGGATCGTCGGATCCTGCTCGGGGCGACCTTCGTGGGGCCCGAGGTCGCCGAGCTCGTGCATGCGGCGACCGTCGCCGTGGTCGGCGAGGTGCCGATCCCGCGCCTGTGGCACGCGGTGCCCTCGTATCCGACGGTGAGCGAGGTCTGGTTGCGCCTGCTCGAGGCCTACGGACGGGAATCGGCGTAATCGCGGCAATTCCCTCGTCAATGTCGGTGGGGTGCCGTAGTGTCTGAGCGATGATCGAGTTCCGCTCCGTATCGAAGACATTCCCCGATGGCACCCTCGCCGTCGGGGAATTCAACCTGGTCATTCCGGCCCGGCGGACCACCGTGCTGGTGGGGTCGTCGGGCTCGGGCAAGACCACGCTGCTCCGCATGATCAACCGCATGGTCGACCCCAGCTCGGGCACGGTCGAGATCGACGGCGAGAGCGTGCAGGATCGCGACCCCGTCGCGCTGCGGCGCAGCATCGGCTACGTCATGCAGAACTCGGGCCTCATGCCGCACTTCACCGTCATCGACAACGTCGCGACGGTGCTGCGATTGAACGGCGCTTCGCGCCGCGAGGCGCACGAGCGGGCACGCGAGCTCCTCGACACGGTCGGGCTCGACCGTGCGCTGGCCGACCGGTATCCGAGCCAGCTCTCGGGCGGGCAGCAGCAGCGCGTCGGCGTCGCCCGCGGGCTCGCCGCCGACCCCAACATCCTCCTGATGGACGAACCCTTCGGCGCGGTCGATCCCATCGTGCGCGCCGAGCTGCAGCAGGAACTCCTCCGGCTGCAGCGCGAACTCGACAAGACCGTGGTCTTCGTCACCCACGACATCGACGAGGCGATCCTCCTGGGCGATCAGATCGTCATCCTCGACGCCGGCGCCCGCGTCGTGCAGCAGGGCTCTCCCGACGAGATCCTCGCGAATCCCGTCGATGACTTCGTCGCCGCGTTCATCGGCGCCGATCGCGGCAAGCGCGCGCTCAGTCTCCGGCAGACCCCGCACGGGACCGTCGTCGTCGACGCCTCCGGCCGAGCCCAGGGCCTGCTCGTCGCCGACTCGCCGCCGGCTGCCGCAGCTGCCGATTCCGGCACGTTCGACGGAGGGGGCCGCTGAGGTGACCTGGATCGGCGACAACCTCGGGCTCATCCTCGACCTGACCGCAGTGCACCTGCGGCAGAGCCTCATCGCGCTCGTGCTCGGCTTCGTCATCGCCCTGCCGCTGGGCCGCCTCGCCTGGCGCTGCCGGCTCGTCCGCGGCCCCATCATCCTGCTCACCGGCCTGCTCTACACGATCCCCTCGCTCGCGCTGCTCATCCTGCTGCCCGCGCTCCTCGGCTACTCGGCGATCAGCGAGACCAACCTGATCGTCGCGCTCGCCATCTACGCCGTCGCCATTCTCGTCCGCGCCGTCGCCGACGGGCTCGACTCGGTCGACGCCGACGTGCTGCGCTCCGCGACCGCCACCGGCTACGGTGCCGCCCGCCGCTTCTGGACCGTCGAACTCCCGCTCGCGGGCCCCGTCATCCTCGCCGGTGTCCGCGTCGCCGCGGTCAGCACCATCGCGCTCGCCACGGTCGGCACGCTGATCGGCGTCAACAACCTCGGTTACCTGTTCACGAACGGGCTCGACCGTCGGCTCATCGAAGAGGTCTTCGCCGGCGTCATCGCGGTCGTCCTCCTGGCTCTCGTCATCGACGCGCTGCTCGTGCTGCTCGGCCGTCTGCTCATGCCCTGGCAACGGGCGACCACGACGAGCGCGCGCCGCGAGCGCGCCGACGCCCGCAGTCCCCGGCACCGACCGGAGGCGATCGCATGAACCTCTTCGGCGACGCGCTCGCCTGGCTGTTCGCCCCCGCGCAGTGGAGCGGCAGCTACGGCATCCCCACGCTGCTCGGCCAGCACCTCCTCTACACGGCGCTCTCCGTGCTCATCGCGGCGGCAATCGCCGTGCCCGTCGGCTGGGTCATCGGTCACACCGGTCGCGGCCGGGAGGTCGCGGTCGCCATCTCCGGGGCGGCCCGCGCCATCCCGTCGTTCGGCCTGCTCATTCTGCTCGTCCTGCTCTTCGGCGTGCTGCAGGTTCCGGCTGCGGCACTCCTCACCTTCGTGCTGCTCGCGATCCCGTCGCTGCTCGCCGGCGCGTACACCGGACTCGAGGCGATCGACCGGCGCATCATCGACGCCGCCAAGGCCACCGGCATGACCCAGTGGCAGATCTTCTGGAAGGTCGAGTTCCGCCTCGGACTCCCCTGCTCGTCGGCGGGCTGCGGGCCGCCACGCTGCAGGTCATCGCGACCGTCACCATCGCCGCCTACGTCAATCTCGGCGGCCTCGGGTTCCCCATCATCCAGGGAATCCCGCTGCGCCAGTTCGACCAGGTGCTCGCCGGCGCGATCCTCGTCGCGCTGCTCGCCCTCCTCGTCGACCTCCTGTTCGCGCTCGCCCAGCGCACCGCGGTCCCGGCCGGCGTGCGCACCGCTTCCGGTTCCGGCCGGGCCGCGCGCGGCGAACGCCGGGAGCGCCACCGTGCTCGGCAGGCCGCGTCGGCAGGCTGACCCAGACCACCGAAGAAGGGAACACCATGTTCACCGCTCGAATCACCCGTATCGCCGCCGTCGGAACCGCCGCAGCCGTGGCGCTCGCCCTCGGCGCCTGCAGTTCCGCGAACCCGCTCGACGACTCCGGCAAGAACTCGTCCTCGGGGTCGAGCGGCACCGTCGTCGTCGGGTCGCAGGCCTACTACTCGAACGAGATCATCGCCGAGATCTACGCGCAGGCGCTCGAGAAGGACGGCACCAAGGTCGAACGCAAGTTCAACATCGGCCAGCGCGACGCCTATATGCCCGACCTCAAGTCAGGTGCCATCAGCCTCTTCCCCGAGTACACGGGCAACCTGCTCGAGTTCCTCGACGGGAAGACCACCGCCACCAGCCCCGATGACGTCTACGCGGAGCTCAAGAAGGCGCTACCGAAGAACCTCACCGCTCTCGACTACGCCAAGGCCGCCGACCAGGACACCTACACGGTGCTCAAGAGCACCGCCGACAAGTTCGGCGTCGAGTCGATCGGCGATCTCTCGAAGCTGCCGGGCAAACCGACCATCGGCGCCGCCCCCGAATTCGAGAAGCGCCCCTACGGTCCCGCCGCCGCCCAGCAGCAGTACGGCGTCGATCTCGCGTTCTCGGCCACCGGCCCGACCACGCTCGACGCGCTGCGCGCCGGCACCGTCCAGGTCGCCGACATCTACTCGGCCGACCCCGCCTTCGAGAAGGGCGATCTCGTGGCGCTCAAGGATCCGAAGAACATGATCCTCTCGTCGAACGTCGTGCCCATCGCGAGCAGCGACATCGCCGACAAGATCTCGAAGACGATCAACGCGGTCAGCGCGAAACTCACCACCGAGGAGCTCGTCAAGCTCAACGTCGAAAGCACCGTCGACAAGAAGCAGCCCGCCGACATCGCGAAGGCCTGGCTGAAGAGCAACGGCCTGAGCTAACCGGACAGAAACCTCCCGGCCTCAGCACGGGAGTCCGGCACCGCACAGTGCCGAGCTCCGATGCTGAGGCTGGAGAGGCCCCCGGCGCTCCGGTGGCTCAGTGCTCCGCAGCCGGTCCCGACTCGTGTCGTGAGCTATGGCGTCGAGACCGGCACGTGCACCGCGGTGCCTGCCGCGGGCGGCGCGGTGAGCATCGACTGCGTCGTGCCCGTGATCATGAGGAAGAGCGAGATCGCCGCGACGAAGGCGAGCGTGCACGCGGCCACGAGCGCGACCGCGACGAAGGGAACCGGCTGCTTGAGAGCACGTGCGACTGTCATGCTCCCAGAATCGTCGAACGCGCTCGCGCCCGCATCGACCCTGGGTACTGACCCGCATCGGACTCAGGTCTGATCCCCGACGTCCGGAAGACCGGGAGCACCAGCAGCTCCGGCAGCACCGGTGCTCCTCGCCCGTCCCAGCAGCACGGGACGCAGCAGCCGCAGCAGGAGCGCGAGCATCAGGCAGGCGCACACGCCGAGGATCACGGCATCGGCGACGAACAGCCACCAGTTCTCGACGCTCGGAGGCGGATCGACGAGGTACTTGCCACCGATGTACTCCAAGCGCGCCGGATACTCCTGCGGCGCATACCGGGTCAGGTCCTGCGTCGTCCAGGGCAGCGGCCACCCGAACTCGACGCGGGTGAGCTGCGCCGCCGAATCGATCGTGGCCGGCAGAGTGCGCAGCCACAGCGCGAGCCCCGCACCGAACGGCAGCAGCCCGAGCAGCGGCAGCAGCCAGGATCGGATCCGTTCGCGAGTGCGGTGACGGGCCGGTCCCGGATACGCGGCCGCCACGTCGTCCGCACCCATCGGGGTCCAGCTCACTGCGGGTGCGGCGTCTCGCCGCTCTCCAGCATCGTCAGGATCCGCGCGAGCCGGTTCGCCCGAGTCGTCGCATTCGTCGCCGTCATGAGGCGGTGCAGCACCGAGTACCGGTTCGCTCCGTTCAGCCCGTCGAATGCCGCCGCCGCGCTCGGGGATGCCGCCAGCGCGGTCGCGAGGTCCTCGGGCACCTCCGCCTTGGCCGCCCCCGCATACGCGCGATCCCAGCGTCCGTCGCCCTTGGCGCGCTCGATCTCGGCGTGCCCGCGCTCGCGCATGCGGCCCTCGGCGATCAGCCGCGCAACGAGTCCGAGGTTGCGTTCCGACCACATCGACTGCTTGCGCCGCGGCGTGAAGCGCTGTCGGAACGTCGCCGCATCGAGGCTCCCCTTCTGCCCGTCGATCCAGCCGCTGCACAGTGCCTCGTCGAGCGCCTGGGCGTAGCTCAAGGACGTCGGCTCGGTCGTGCCCTTCTTCGCGAGCACCAGCCAGACCCCGTCCGAGGAGTCCTCGTTCTCGTCCAGCCAGGCCCGCCAGGCGGCGGCGTCGGGGAGCGTGAGCAGCGGCGGCAGCGGTGCGGTCATGCCTCCATCGTAGGAGCGCCTGGCCGTCCGGAGAACGTTCCGGCTCGCGGGGATGCGCCCAGCAGTTCCGTCTGGTCGCCCCGTTCCGGGTCCCGCGCCGAGCCGGGCCGCGCCGACGCTCCGTCCGATGCGGTCAGCGCTCGGTCGATCGCCGCCACCGCGTCGCGTCCGGCGCGGTTCGCCCCGACCGTCGACTGGGACGGCCCGTACCCGATGAGGTGGACTCGGGGCTCGGCGGCGACGCGCGTGCCGCGCATCTCGATCCCGCCCCGTTCGTTGCGCAGCCCGAGCGGATCCAGGTGCGCGATCGACGGCCGGAACCCCGTCGCCCACAGGATCGTGTCGACCGAGGTGAAGGATCCGTCGGCTTCGCGAACGCCGTGCGGCTCAATGGCCGTGAACATCGGGCGGCGCACGAGCGCGCCGCGGTCCCGCGCGGCCCGCGCGTACGGGGTCCAGGCGAGCCCCGTGTAGGAGACGACGCTGCGCGAGGGATTTCCGGCCTCGACGTCGGCGGTGACCCGCTCGATGGTCTCGCGTCCCTCGACCTCCGGGCTGAAGTCGCCGTCGAGGAACACGGGCTCGCGCCGCGTGTACCAGGCCACCCGTGCGACCCGCGAGATCTCCTCCAGCTGCTGCACGGCCGAGATCCCGCCGCCGACCACGGCGACGCTCCGGCCCGCGAATTCGTCGAGCGAGACGTAGTCCCGGGCGTGCAGCTGCCGCCCGAGGAAGCGATCGGCTCCGGGCACCTCCGGCAGCACCGGACTGCGCCAGGTACCGGTCGCGTTGATCACCGCCCGGCTGCGCCAGATCCCTGCGTCGCTCTCGATCAGCAGCTCCCCGTCGGGGTCCGCATCGGCCCGGCGCACCGCTGCGACCGAGACCGGTCGCAGGATCGGCAGCCCCATCTGCGCTTCGAACGCCGCGAAGTACTCCGGCACCGCCTCGCGGCTCGGGGTCTCGCGGTCGACCGCTCCCTGCCGGAATCCGGGCAGGTCGAAGATATGGTTCACCGTCGCCATGGTGAGCGAGGCCCACCGGTGCTGCCACGCACCCCCGGGTTCCGTTTCGGCGTCGAGGATCACGAAGCTCCTCGCGGCATCGGGGTGCGCCAGGGCGCTCGCGAAGCCGTGGCGCCGCAGATGGTATCCCGCGGAGAGCCCCGCCTGCCCGGCACCGATGACGACGACGGTCGCGCGCCGCACCGAGCTCATCGCTGCGGCAGGATCACGAGCTTGCCGCGCGTGCGTCCGGTACGGCTGGCGCGGAAGGCGTCCCCGACCTCCTCCAGCCCGAAGGTCCCGGCGATCTCGACTCGGAGGACGCCGCGGCGGGCGAGTTCGGCGAGCCGGGCCGTCTCGACGCCGTCGACGCGCACCCAGATGATGCGTCCGCCGTGCTCCACGACCGAGTCGTCGGCGACCGAGACGTGCGGCCCATCGGCGCGGAGCACGGCGAGCGTGGCCTCGAGCTGCCCGCCGACGAAGTCCGCGACGGCGTCGACCGGGCCGCCCGCCAATGCGCGCACGCGCTCCGCGAGCCCCTCGCCGTGCGCGACGGGCTCGGCACCGAGACTCCGCAGGAACTCGTGGTTGCGCTCCGACGCGGTGCCGATCACCCGAGCTCCGCGGGCCACCGCGATCTGCACCGCCAGACTGCCGACACCGCCCGCCGCCGCGTGCACGAGCAGCACGCGCCCCTCCAGGTCTCCGAGGGCGTCGACGGCGCGCAGCGCGGTCCCTCCGGCCAGCGGCAGCCCCGCGGCCTGCTCCCACGACAGTTCGGCGGGCTTGAGCGCCACGGCTTCGGCGGGCACCGCCACGCGCTCCGCGAAGGTCCCGGCGGACACGGTCTCCTTGCGCGCGTAGGCGAGCACCTCGTCGCCCACGCGGAACTCCGGCGTATCGGGGCCGACGGCGACCACGACTCCGGCGACGTCCCACCCCGGGATCACCGGGAACCGCGCGTCGATCATGCCGTCCAGGTATCCCGCCATGATCTTCCAGTCGACGGGGTTCACGGAGGCCGCTCGCACCTCGATCAGCACGGACCCGGCGAAGAGCTTCGGTTCCGCCACATCGCGGACCTCGAGGCCCTCGAGCTCCTGGCTGTATCGATCGTAGACAACGGCTCGCATCTCGGTTCTCCTTGCAGTTCGCGGATCGGTTCGGCCCTCCGATTCGGAGGGCGACGACGCTTCCCCGATCCCAACGCCGCCCGATCCCCTGCCATTCCGCGGGTTTCGCAGGAATACTGGTGCCCATCGGCCGGTTGCCCCCTGCACCGGATCCGACACCGAGAGGAGTCCCGATGCGTCCGTATCTCGACAAGGTCGCACCCGAAGCCTGGCAGGCCGCTTCGACGTTCTCGGCGGCCGTCGCCGACTCGGCCGTGCGCCTCGGGCTCACGGCGGCCGAGGCCGAACTCATCAAGGTCCGCGCCTCGCAGCTCAACGGCTGCGCGTTCTGCCTCGACCTGCATTCCCGCGGCGCTCGCGAGGCGGGGATCCCCCAGCAGAAGCTCGACCTGCTGCCCGCATGGCGGGAGACCGAGCGGTTCGCGGAGCGGAGGCCGCCGTGCTCGCCGTCGCCGAAGCGGCGACCCGGCTCCCGCTGAGCGAGGACGCGCAGGCGGACCTGGCCGGCGCCCGCAACGTGCTCGGAGACGAGGCCTTCGTCGCGGCGGAATGGGTCGCCGCGACGATCAACGCGTTCAATCGTGTCTCGATCCTCAGCCAGCACCCGGTACGGTCGCGCGACGACGCGGGCAAGCTGCTGCGCTGACCCGCGCTGCCCCCCCCCGGACGATGGGGCTCCGGGCGAGACGCACACGACCCCGAGATTCATAAAATGCACTATTCGTGCATTATGCTGCACGCATGGATGCAGGTGCAGAGTCGCTGGCCCGGGTGATCGGGGCCCGAGTGCGGCAGGAGCGACTGGCTCGAGGCTGGACCCTCGATCAGCTCGCCGAGGCGGCCGGCGTGAGCCGCCGCATGGTCGTCAGCGTTGAGCAGGGGACGGTGAATCCGAGCGTCGGCACACTGCTCCACCTGAGCGACGCGCTCGGCCTCGGACTGCCCGCGCTGGTCGAGCCGCCCGAGCCGCGCGCGGCGAAGGTGACCCGCGCCGGCCAGGGCGCGGTCCTCTGGCGCGGAGCGCCGGGAAGCCACGGCACGCTCATCGTCGGCACCGAACCGCCCGACGTCGTGGAGCTCTGGGAATGGCTCCTCGTCCCCGGCGACCGCCACGACGGCGAAGCCCACTCCGAAGGCACTCGCGAGCTCCTGCACGTGCACGAGGGGTCGCTCGACATCGGCCTCGTCGGGCAGACGCTCCGCCTCGATGCCGGCGACGCCATCGCATTCTTCGCCGACGCCGCGCACTGGTACGAGAACCCGAAGACGGAGCCCGCTCGATTCACGCTCGCGGTCTTCGAACCCGGCGTCGGAATGACCCGCCCTGGAGGTGCCGAGTGACTCCGCAGCTCTCCCCGCGCGCGTGCCGGCCTGGTCGATGGCGGTCACCGCCATGCTCATGATCCAGGTGTCGAACGCGCTCTCGGTCGGCCTCATCGACGCCGTCGGGCCCGCGGGCACCGCCTGGCTGCGCATGTGCTTCGGCGCGGTGTTCCTCGTCGTCATCGCCCGCCCGTCGCTCCGGTCCATTCGCCGCGCGGACCTCCCGAAACTCATCGGCCTCGGCGTCGTGACCGGCTTCATGACGGCATCCTTCCTCGGCGCGGTGGAGCGGATCCCGCTGGGAACCGCGGTCGCGATCGAGTTCCTGGGTCCGCTGACCGTCGCCGCGCTGGCGGGAAAGCACCGCAGGGCCCTGGTCTGGCCAGCCCTCGCGCTCGTCGGCGTCGTGCTGCTCACCGAGCCCTGGCGAGGCCGGATCGACCTCGTCGGCGTCGGCTTCGCGCTCACCGCGGCGCTCTGCTGGGCGCTCTACAACATCCTCACGCAGCACGTCGGCGACCGCTTCTCGGGCATCAGCGGCCTCGCCCTCACGATCCCGATCGCCGCCCTCGCGATCGCGCCGTTCGGGATCCCCCAGGCGATCGGCGGTGAGTTCAGCTGGTGGGTCGTCGCGGCCGCCGCGGGGATCGCGCTCATCACCCCGGTGATCTCGTTCGGCCTCGAGATGCTGGCACTGCGCCGGATGACCCACCACGCGTTCGGTACGCTCCTCTCGATCGAGCCCGCATTCGGCGTGCTGACCGGCCTCGTCGTGCTCAGCCAGACGCCGAGCCCGATGCAGATCCTCGGCATCGCCCTGGTCGTGCTCGCCGGAGCATCGGCGCAGCGCGGCGGCGCGCGACCGCCCGCCGCGGGGACGGCCTGATCTCGGCCGGCTCCGCCCCCATCCCCGATACTGGAGCAGTGATGAGCATGTTCACCGGCCTGAGCGCCTTCCCGCTGACCCCGCTGCGCGACGACCGGATCGACGAACACGCCTTCGTCGGGCTGATCGAGCGGCTGCACGCCGCGGGCGTGGACTCGATCACGGCGCTCGGTTCCACCGGCTCGTACCCGTACCTCGATCGTTCCGAACGCGCGCGGATCGCCGGTCTCGCCGTCGAGCACGCTGCGGGCACCCCGGTGTTCGTGGGCGTCGGCGATCTGCGCACCTCGCGGATCCTGCACCACATCGACGATGCCGAGGCGGCGGGCGCCTCGGGCCTGCTGCTGCCGGCGATGAGCTACCAGCGGCTCACCGACGACGATGTATTCGAGCTGTTCCGCACGGCGACGCAGCACACCGAACTGCCCGTCATCGTCTACGACAACCCGGGCACCACGCAGTTCTCGTTCTCGGTCGAGCTCATCGCTCGCGTCGCCGCGCTCCCCGGCATCGGCGCCGTCAAGATCCCGAGCGTCCCCGCCGACCCGACGGCCGCCCGCGCACGCGTCGCTGCGGTACGCGCCGCGGTTCCGGCGGGCGTCGCAGTGGGCGTCTCGGGCGACGCATCAGCAGCGACCGGCCTGAACGCCGGCTGCGATTCCTGGAACTCGGTGATCGCGGGCACCCTGCCCGCCCCGGCACTGGAGATCACGCGAGCGGCGCAGGACGGCCGCGCGGACGAAGCCGCGGCGGTATCCGAACGACTCGCTCCGCTCTGGGCGCTCTTCGCCGAGTTCGGCGGCAGCATCCGCGTCGTGGCCGCGATCGCCGAGCTGCTGGGCCTCGTCTCCGAGCGATCGCTCCCGCTGCCGATCCGCGGCCTCACCGCGCCTCAGCGCGCTCGCGTCGCGGAGGTCGTTCGCGACCTCGACCTCACCGCGTAGGCGCGGCCGGCCGCACGAGCCAGTGCCGCGAGACCGGACTCGGAGACCAGGCCGCTCTCGCGCCGCCGGTGCGCTCAGCGCGACGGCCGAGGTCGGGCTCACCTCGGCGGCGCACCCGCTGTCGGTCGGCGCGAGCGCTGCGAAGTACCGGAGCTTCGGCACGGCGAGCGACAGTTCGAAGGCGGTGCCGCAGCCGACGGTCGCGCGACCAGTCGGTCGTGTCGAAAGCGGTCCGGGCGGCCCGGATCGCCGACGCGACCTCCGCCTCCCCCGCGTCGGCGAACCGCCCGAGGGTCTCCCCGGTGGCCGGCGCGATGGAGGGCGCTTCGGCGTCCCCCAAGGGCGCTCCGTCGATGAGGTGCCGGGCGGAGTGAGCAGTCATGGGAGAACCTTCGCATCGTCGGGACGGGCTTGCCAGTCACCGTCTCGACGGGAGCGAACCGGCACGGACGCCGATTCTGCTCAGCAGAATCGCGTCAGGGGGCGATCCCGGCGATCGCGGGTCCCGGCACGACCCCTGCCTTGGCGCAGCATCCGGGCCGGCAGACGTCGAACCATGGACCGATCGAAGTCGTGTTGGCGCGCTTCCCGACCGGCCTGCCGATCACGCGTTCGCGAACGAGGTCGACGAGCGCGTCGACGAACGCGGGATGGACTCCGGGCGTTGCGACGCGGCGCGCCCAGAGCCCGGCCTCCGCTGCGCTCTCGAGCGCTTCCCGATCCAGGTCCCAGAGCACCTCGAGGTGATCGCTCACGAAGCCGATGGGGACGATGATCACCGCGCTGCGGTCGTGCAGTGCCGCGATCGCGTCGTTGATGTCGGGTTCGAGCCACGGGGTCGAGGGCGCGCCGGAGCGGGATTGGTAGACGAGCTGCCAGGAGACTCCGGGCGCAGCTTCCCGGATCACCTGTTCCGCGACGGCGAGGTGCTGCGCGGCGTATCCACCGCCGTCGATGCCGGAGAACAGTCCCGCGCCGGAGAGCTCGGCATCGGCCGTCGGAATGCTGTGAGTGGTGAACAGGATCTCGATGCGCTCCCGGGCGTGCCCCGCGCGCTCGGCCTCGGCGAGTGCGCTCCACACGCCCTCGATGAAGGGCTGGACGAACCCCGGGTGCGAGAAGAACTGCCGCACCTTGTCGATCTGCAACTCGCTCTGGATCCCGGCCGATTCGAGGGCGTCGGCCCAGTCTTCGCGATACTGCCGGCAGGAGGAGTAGGACGAGTAGGCGCTCGTCGGGATCGCGAGCATGCGCCGCACGCCGTCGGCGGCCGCCTGCGCGAGCACATCGTCGAGGTAGGGCGCCCAATTGCGATTGCCCCAGTAGACCGGCAGATCGATCCCTGCGTCGCGGAGCGCAGCGCCGAGGGCTGCGCGCAGCTCTCGGTTCTGCTCGTTGATCGGGCTCACCCCGCCGAAGTGACGATAGTGATGCGCGACCTCCTCCAGCCGCTCGTCGGGGATGCCGCGCCCCCGGGTGACGTTGCGCAGGAACGGCATCACGTCGTCCTGCCCCTCCGGACCGCCGAATCCCGAGAGGAGGATCGCATCGTAGGCGACGGGCTCGATCACGTGCTCGGGACCGGACTGCGCGGCGGGCGTCGCCGAGGCCACCACCGCCCCCGGAGCGAGCACCGCAGTGGTGGCCCGGCTCGGCTTGACCTCGCGCCGCGCGGGTTCCTGGATCATTTCGTTCACGTCGGCTCCTCATGCGCTCGGTGCGCGTCCGAGTCGGTCCTCGAATGCGCAGCATTTCCTTAGCTTGGCGAGAGATCAACCTAGCACGAGAATCATAGAATGGAGTCATGGCTCCTCGACTCCCCCATTCGCCGCAGGACCGGCGCGCATCGGTCGCCCCCGAACTGCTGGACTTCGGAGATCTCCCCGAGGCCGAGGCGGAGCAGGCGCTCGAGGTCATGGCGGAGCTCGAACGCTGGCAGCGCGCCTCGCGCGCACTCGCCGAATCCTCCGCCAAATACATGCGGCTCAACGAGACCGACATGCGAGCGATCCGGATGATCATGCGCGCGCAGCGGCGCGGCGAGATCGTCACCCCGAAGGACATCGCACGCGAGACCGGCATCTCGAGCGCATCGACGACCAAACTCGTCGATCGCCTGGTCGACGGCGGACACCTGACCCGTACCGCCCACCCGAACGACCGTCGCACGGTGAGCATCCGGGTGACGGATCGCACCCGCCGCATCGCGCGCGACACGATCGGTCGCCAGCACACGCGCAGGCTGGCGGTCGCTGCGGCGATGAGCCCGGCGGAGCGGGCGACCGTGATCGCCTTCCTCGCGCACCTGAGCGAGGCGGATGATCCGCAGTCGGCACTGTTCGAGGAGCATCCCGCGTCGCCCGATCCGACGACGGGCGAGAACGACGGGTGAGAACCACCGCCAAAGCTCCCCCACGCGATCTGCGAAACGAGAAAACCCCCGCCGGAGCGGGGGTTTTGCTTTGCTGGCGCAATAGAGGCCATGTCGAAGAACCCCGGGCACACCTTCACCCCCGATGGTTTGCGCATGATCGCAAAACAGAGGCCCGCGCGCGACGCGACCCCTAAGGCTGTCAGAGAGCGCATCCATCGCATCACCGACCGACTCGGCAAGAAGAAGGTTGAGGCGATGATCCGGCGGTACGAAGAGGGTGAGAGCGCGGCGGCAATCGCCAAAGAGCACGGGATCGCCGCTTCAGCGCTCATCCGACTGCTGAGGGAGCGCAACGTGGTGGTGCGACGGGGCGGCGTCAGCCTGAACCTCGCCCGCACGATGGCGAACGAGTATGAGGCGGGCGCAACCGTGGCAGAGCTTGAAGCGAAGCACCGGCTCTCGCACGGCGCGGTGTTGCGGGCGCTGCACCGGAGGAATGTCACGATGCGAGCGAAGGCGCCACGAAGCAAAGCTCGCAAGCTTCATTGATGCTGCGACTCTCATTAAATAACCGACGCGTAGAGGTCTTCTCAAGCGTGGTTCGCTCAATCATTCAATGAACTTCGTGATATTTCGAACCATCAGGAAGGATGAGGCCTGGCTTCTCCGGAGACTGGCACACTCCATCGACAGGGTCATTCTGTGCGGTTGAGGAACACGGACTAGCATCGACCTTCATTACGTTCTCTTTGACAATCGCACCAGCCACCTGCATGAATGTCCTGACAACTGCGGTGAGTTCAAATAAGGCATACCACCAAATCCAGAAAGAGAAGAAGGCAGAGGAATAGTGAGGCAATGCGTCGATTGGCTCTACTCCGCGTGGAGAAATGGAATATCCTGTGCCATACGCAATCGCGAGAAACGAAACCAGAACTAAACCGATCTGCACCATCGCCGACCAAGCGAAAATGAAAAGCAAGTTCTGAAATGCAGAGTGTTGGGCTCCCTTGGGGATGATCGTTGACCATCGCTGGACTCGCGCGTTGCCTGGAACTCCTAACGCAATGCCTGCCCCTGCGATGGAGGCACCGAAACTTAGCGTTGCGAATAGGATCGCGTAGTTCGCGAGAACTTCGATTTTCATTGAACCCAGCGGAATCTTTGGGGCAATGAGTGCGGTTGCAATCCCAGCCAGCAAGGAGAGCCAGAGTGCCGGATCCTTAAGTAACTGTTTCCGGCGCCCCCAGACCTCGCCGCGCCAGAATCCTCTCGTTTTGCTTCTACCCAATTCTCACCTCCAAAATACCGATTCAGGGCGAACTGCGAATGACGTTACGAGGCTCTATTCATCTGAGATCATTTCAAGAGAGGCCTCCCTGATCGCATCCAGCTCCTCGAAAGCGGACGAACCTCGTTCTATTTCCACTTGCCGCTTTCTCGCATAACGTTCAAGATTGATAGTCTTGTTTCCGGCCTCACCAGGAGCCTGCCCTACTACAATGACGTTCTTGAGCGAAGAAATCTTCTTGCGAGCGAGACCAAGGATGTCCTTGACGATCCCGTTCCCTTTGGCGAGACTCTCACCTCGCGGCGCTGTAAGCTCGACGCGCGCACTCGCCGCACTCGATTCCTCGGCGTATCGGTGGATCTCGTTGCTATCGTCAGACCAATCAAGATTCGGCTGGTTGACCGAAACGGCCACTTTCTTTACAGTCTCGAGGCCGTTCACGGCACTGTCGAACTCTTCCGATGTGACCTGGTTCAAGTCGACGGACAAGCGATTGTAGCCAATGTCACGTCCGAGGGTTTGCAGGTACCGTTCAATGATTGCCGTTGACACGCCAGGGCGTTTCCGCTCGACTGCTACCAATCGGGTGCTGGTGTTGAAGAGAGCCCAAACTGCATTTGCGAACACTCCGCCTTCACGCTCGACCGACTCCTCGCCGCCGGTTTGCTCATTGTAGAAGATGGGTGCGTCATCCTCGTTCCCGGAAATGAAACGCAGAGCTATAACATCCTCGGAAACGGAGCACGCCTCTGTGATAGCAACGACCTGCCCGAGGACTCGTTTGCGGCCCTCCTTCTTGGCGGCGAGGCTTGCGACTCGCGCAATGAAGTCAACATAGTCGATCACGCCCGAAGCGTCTCGACCATGAATAGAATAGGCTGCGACACTTCGCAGCAGGGTACGTTTTTTTACCAAGTTGATTCCAATCTATTGATTCAAGTTTCGTTCATGTCCCATAAGGGCTACCGACCATTCTGGTAGCCGAGTTCCAGATTGCACTTGCTAATGAGGGTCATGGCTGTAATTACAACAATTCAATTCGCGCTTGACGGCACTGAGCGCTCTCGATGCGACTTGTCGCTGCCTCCAGGCGCCCAGGCCTCGTAGTCGGGCCCGTCTGAAGCTGGGGGCGAGACCGGCTTCTGGATGCGCACACTGACGGGGACCGGGAAGTCGACTCCCATCAAGATCGCTTCACCTGGTACAAGACCAGGCAGGAGCTTTGTCGCTGAGTGGTCTAGTTCGGCAGCAGCTTGCTCTACTCGTTGCCGGTCGCGTCCATCAGCAAGCCTGTGAACAATCGTCATCCCAACTTGGCTGAGGACACCAGCCGGGAGATCGCCTGGGCGTTGCGTCGCAAGACACACAGTGAGGCCGTACTTGCGGCCTTCCTTCGCAATTGAGTCAAAGGCGTTCAAATGAGTGCTCGCGAATTCATCCCCAACAGTCACGTCAAAGAATTGATGCGCTTCATCCACGGCGACGACCAGCGGCACGTCTCGAAACCTGTCCATGCGCGCCCACCCAAGAAGCGTTTGCCCGAGAATGTTCACGACAATTTCCCGAAGATGATTGGCAAATGTCAGATTCCTGAGCGAGATCCGCAGCACATGGCTATCTGGATCCGCGACCCAGGATTCCATCTCATGAATAATGTTTGCCACACCAGATGGCGGATCTATGACATCCATAACCTCAGCTGTTTGCAAAAGATCACTGATTCGACTGACCAGCGAGGAGACATAACCAAGCTCATTACCATTCACGCCGCCGAACTCGGATGACTTTGCTCCAAAACCGGTTGGCCAGATACACTCACACTGCACTTGATCAGCTAGTGCCTTGAAGTTGAATCCTGCTTGTGGAGCATTCACAATCGCTCCGTACTTTTGAATCGCGCTATGGAAGGATGCGAGCGGCTTCCCTTCCTTGACCACTGGTGGAGAGTTTCCGATAAAGTCAAGGTGCGCTTGGTCAGGGGCTGCGTCGGAGCGTACAGCTCTCGCAAGACGCAATGTGCGAACTGCTTCGCGTAGCTTCGGTAGTTGTACACCTGCTGACGGATTCAGAAAGGCATTCCGGTCTGACTCACGCATCATGTAGTGCGGAATCCCAACAGGCACCGTCCCATTCGGTTCACCCGCTGTAGACCCAAATGCCAGGTGCCTCGCGCGGTCTTCAAGAGTACGAAACTCACCAGTGGCATCGATGAGGATCATCTTGCCGCCGAGGGAGGCCACGCTTTCTGCGAGATGTCCGAGTGACCAACTCTTGCCAGAACCGGTCGCGCCAACGATAGCGAGGTGCCGCCCAAAGAGTCGAGAGAGCGGTACGTCTACCGACACTGAGTCGTCGACGGAGAGGCGGCCGAGCCGCAGCGTTGAAGTTATCGAGCCGGGCGCTGTTCCAATAACCGACAGGATAGCTTCAGCGCTGGCGGCGAATACTGCGTCGCCGACCTTTGGGTACTTGGCAATGCCGCGTGTTGAAGTGCCGCTGAGCTCGAGTGTGGACAGAAGCTGTATTCGCCCTTCAACCGGGACCTTCCTCGTGGCCTCACCTTGAAGATCTTCCGCGCGACCTGGCGGCGTTCCAACGCGAAGAAGGCGTCCGAACGTGGCGACCCCTCCTACATCGATGAGCACAAACTGGCCAACCTCTCCGCGTCCTAGGTACTCGCCGAAGTGTGCGCGTGGAAGCTTGTTCGCAGCAGAGAAAGTCACGTCTGCGAAGGATCCCTCAACCTGATAGATGTGGCCGATACGACGCTCGGGGCTGAACGGATGAACCTTCATCAAGGCCTCGCACCCCCGGAGAGACTCTGTCCACATGAGCATCCCGCTCCTCCCGAGCGGGCGCCTCGGGCAT